>CAYSXI010000003.1:0-92081 GCA_964434955.1 uncultured Pirellulaceae bacterium | reverse complement strand
ATCATGCCGCATCTGCCGGTCGAGGTTGATTTCGTCGGTCAAGGAAACCACATCCCCGTCGACGCGCACGCGAACAAAGCCCTGCTTCAAAAGGTCTTCGAAGAGATCGCGATGTTCGCCTTTCTGGGCACGGATAATCGGCGCGAGGACCTGGAACTTTTTGTCTTTGGTTTGCTCAATGATGCTGGCGATGATCTGATCCTGGCTTTGAGCAGAAATGGGTCGCTCGCAGCTGGGACAGAATCCCTGGCCGACACGCGCGTAAAGGACGCGAAGGTAGTCATAGATCTCAGTGATCGTTCCGACGGTACTGCGCGGATTGTTTCCCGATGATTTCTGAGAGATGGAAATGGACGGGCTGAGTCCGGCGATCAAGTCGACGTCCGGCTTGGGCATTTGCCCCAAGAACTGACGCGCAAAACTGGAGAGGCTTTCAACGTATCGCCGCTGGCCTTCGGCATAGAGTGTGTCAAAAGCAAGGGAACTCTTGCCTGAGCCACTGACCCCGGTCAGGCAAATCAATTGGTTCCGCGGAAGGACAAGATCGACGTCGCGCAAATTATGTTCGCGAGCACCTTTGATGATGATATCTGAAGCAGGCATTGAAGCGACGAATTCGAATCTGGGAACGTCCGTGCAAACCCTCCATTCTAGGAATTTTTTTCGTCATCTAACAGGCGATTGACCGCCAGGGAATCACTGCGAATTGTGAAACGTTCTTCAAAAAAAGACATCAAGTCCAAATACCGAATCGTCCGGCACGTCCATCCGACTGAATTCGAAGTTGACAAACGGGAAAAGTCCGGGTTGTCAAAAAATTTGACTCACTGTTGGGGCAGGTTTATATTCTTGGCGTCGACGGTTGAAATCCGACGATCAAAAAGCGGCATAGACATTTGGGTATTCAAGAAAGGCGACGATTTTAATCGTTCGTCCCTCAATCTCATTATGGCTTCCACGGTCAATTCCCCTTCCACGGGCACGGAACCTGACGGACTTCTAAAAACACATCGGAAAGACAATTGGTGGGTAGGCCCGTTGTTGACGGCGTTGGGTTTGGGTGCGTTCGGGCTTTACGCGACGTTTCGAGCTTTTTATCCCTTGTTCGATGAGCACGGGTATTTCCAATACGGCCATATTCAGAAGCCATTGTTTTCCGATGTGGCAGGGGTTTCGGACAAATACGTTCCGCCAGGGAATGATCCCGAGCACGCTTATTTGTTGTCGCCATTTTATTCGCCGCTGATCCTTCTTTCGTTTTTGCCGATTTGGGTTTCACCGGCCGTCTTTATTCTCTGGGCACCCGGTGGTTTTCGATTGACGTGTTACTACTATCGAAAGGCCTACTATCGCGCATTTTTCGCTGACCCGCCCGGTTGCGCGGTGGGCGAAGGGCGTAAGGGCTACTCGGGGGAAACGAGGCTTTTCATTTTCCAAAACTTGCATCGCTACTTCTTGTATGTTGCGTTGATCTTTTTGATTTTGCTTTTCATCGATGTGGTTCATGCAAGTATCTGGCCGACAGAAAATGGTTCAACGTTTGGTGTGAGTGTTGGAACTCTGGTGCTTTTGTTGAACGTGACATTTCTCGGCTTGTATACATTTTCCTGTCATTCGTTCCGACACTTGATTGGTGGCAACATCGATTGTCACTCCTGTGTTTTGGGCAAGCAGCGCTACCAGGCTTGGAAAGGGGTTTCCTTTCTCAATCAACGCCACATGTTGTTCGCTTGGATCAGCCTGTTTTGGGTTGGCTTTACCGACTTCTATGTTTGGATGGTCGCGTCGGGACGAATTACTGACTTTCGAATTTTCTGAATCACTCGGCCGATTGGCGAGTGAATGATCCATGGATAAGTATCAAACATTTGAATATGACGTGATTGTCGTTGGAGCGGGCGGTGCCGGATTGCGGGCGGCCATTGAAGCTTCAGCTCAGGGAGCCAAAACGGCGATTGTTTGCAAGTCGCTTCTTGGGAAGGCCCACACGGTCATGGCCGAAGGCGGCGTCGCGGCGGCGCTGGCGAACGTGGATGACCGTGATGGCTGGAAAACCCACTTTCGCGATACGCTCAAAGGCGGTTGGAAGCTGAACCAGTGGCGAATGGCACAGTTGCATGCCCAGGAAGCGCCTGAGCGGGTTCGCGAACTTGAAAAATGGGGCGCGGTTTTCGATCGAACCAAGGACGGGCGAATTCTGCAGCGGAACTTTGGCGGGCATACTTATCCTCGCTTGGCCCATGTCGGTGACCGAACAGGGCTCGAATTGATACGAACCCTCCAGGACAAAGGAATCCACACCGGGATCGATGTCCATATGGAGGTAACGATTCGCAAGCTTTTCAAAGATGGCGACCGAGTCAGTGGGTGCTTTGGTTACTTTCGCGAAAGCGGTCGATTCGTCGTCTACAAGGCGAAGGCGATTGTGCTGGCGACAGGCGGGATCGGAAAATGCTGGGATGTGACGAGCAATTCCTGGGAATACACAGCCGACGGTCACGCCATGGCTCTATGGGCCGGCGCTGATTTGATCGACATGGAATTTGTCCAGTTTCATCCGACGGGAATGGTTTGGCCACCGAGCGTCAAAGGGACGTTGATCACCGAGGGGGTACGCGGTGAGGGCGGCGTGTTGAAAAACAGCGAAGGCGAACGATTCATGTTCGACAACGTTCCTGATTTTTATCAGGGGGAGTACGCCGAGTCGGAAGATGAAGCCAAACGTTGGGTCAAGGCGGTCGTCGCGAGAGAACGACCTGATGCTCGTCGGCCGCCCGAATTGTTGACGCGTGATGTTGTGGCCAGGGCCATTCGAAAAGAAGTCCGCGCGGGGCGTGGTTCACCGCATGGCGGCGTATTTCTGGATATCGCCACGCAACGATCCGAAGAAGAGATCAAAAAGAAGCTTCCAAGCATGTATCACCAATTCAAGGAATTGGCGAACGTCGATATCACCAAAGTGCCAATGGAAGTCGGACCGACTTGTCATTACACCATGGGGGGAGTCTATGTCGATCCGGACTCCCAGGAGTCCACGGTTCCCGGCTTGTTCGCTTGTGGCGAAGTCGGTGGCGGACTTCACGGCGCAAACCGTCTCGGCGGCAACTCCCTTTCGGACTTGTTGGTGTTTGGGAAGCGAGCCGGCGAATACGCGGCACGGTTGGCGAGTGAGACCAGTCAATGGTTATCCATCAACGACTCGGAAATTTCGGAGGCGGCCGAGAAATGCCTCGAGCCATTCAATCGAGATGATGGCGAGAACCCCTATGCGATCCATACCGATCTTCAACAGTTGATGCAGGAAAACGTCGGGATTGTTCGCAATGATACCGACCTGGAAAAAGCGTTGGACGGAATCGAGTCGTTGCGCAAGAGAGCGGCGACCGCCAAAGTTAGTGGGAACATTCAGTTCAATCCCGGCTGGCATTTGGCCCTGGACCTGGAAAACATGTTGGACATTAGCGAGTGCGTTGCGCGGGCGGCCCGACTGAGAACGGAAAGTCGGGGTGCTCACACACGCGAAGATTATCCTGACAAGGATGTGACTGATTGGGGCACGAAAAATAACTTGATTCGTCAGAAGCAAGGGCAACTGGAAATTGAACAAAAACCGCTGCCCGATATGCCCGATGAACTCAAGCAACTGATCACCGAGTAATTCCTTTTCTCAAGTGAGATCCAGCAATGGAAGAGCAAGTCAATCTCGAGATTTTTCGAAGCGACGAAAACGGTGGCGGAGAAATGGTCGAATACAAAATTCCCGCCGACCCGGGAATGGTGGTATTGGACGCCGTTCACAAGGCGGCTGCCATGTATTCGCCGGACCTTGGCGTCCGATGGAATTGCAAAGCGGGCAAATGCGGGTCTTGTAGCGCGGAGGTAAACGGCAAGCCGAAACTGATGTGCATGGATCGCCTGGATAACTATGAACCAGGTGAGACGATTGCAGTTCGGCCCATGAAATCGTTTCCAGTGATCAAGGACCTGGCGACGGACGTTTCATGGAATTATGAAGTCAACAAGAAGATTCCAGAATTTCAAATGGACGAAAAAGACGAGGCGGATCCTCGCTTTACGCAGGAAGAAGCGGATCGAGTCCAGGAATTTCGAAAATGCATCGAGTGTTTTCTTTGCCAAAATGTTTGTCATGTCGTGAGGGAACACAATAAAAAGGAAGAGTTCGGCGGTCCGCGATTCTTGGTACGCGCGGCGAGCCTGGAAATGCATCCGCTGGACAATGTTGACCGGATTCCGATGGTCAAGAAGGAAATGGGAATCGGTTATTGCAATATCACCAAGTGTTGCACTGAGGTCTGTCCGGAAAGCATTACGATCACGGATAACGCAATCATTCCCTTGAAGGAACGCGTGGTCGATCGATACTACGATCCGGTCAAAATGGTGCTCCACAAGATCATGCCTGCGAAGAAGAAAAAGCCACCGAAAAATTCCGAATAAGGAACTTGCCATGGCCAGCCCAAAACCGCTCCCTCTGGAAACCGTCCCAGCCGCTTTGAAACAGGCTCACCACTACCGGTTGTTGAATGAGCCGGCGTTGGCTGAGAGCATTTGTCGCGATATCGTCGCCGTCGATGACAACAACGAGATCGCCTGGATCACGTTGTTGCTGGCTCTGACGGACCAGTTCGATGAGAAGTACGCTCATGCTTTGGATCATGCCAAGGAATGTCTGGGCAAGCTGCAAACCGACTTTCACCGGCTTTATTACGAGGGCATCATTTACGAGCGTTGGGCTCGCGCACAGCAGAAAAAATCGATCCCCCTGGAGACGATCGAAAGTTGGGTTCGGAATGCGATGCGATTTTACGATCAGTCCGCCGAATTAGCGCCCGCCGACGACCCACATCCTGTCCTGCGATGGAATACCTGTGCAAGGTATCTCGATGAGATCGAACAGAAACGCCCGCAAACGAATTCGCCGGGTTCGATGCGCGATATGCATAACGAGTTTGGTGATGATGTCCCCTTTCGCTAGACGTTAGTCGGTTGCCAGATGTTTGATCCCGTGGCCAGAGGGCCAACGGGCCTGGGGGCCAGGGGGGCCAGGGGGGCCAAGGGGCCTGGGGTTTCGACTTTGGTTGCATGGCGACCTTTGACTTTTTCAGAGACATAGGATTCATCGATGGGCTGCCAGAAGAGTGATTGTTTCTCCATTTACCGACAGCGAATAGCAAGTCTCTGGTTCTTGCTCGTCACGTTGATAGGATTAGGCTCTCCAGTCCTTGGGAATGAACGCCCGAATGTTTTGTTCATTGCCGTTGACGACCTGCGGCCATCGATTGGTTGCTACGGTGACAAGCTGGCGATCACTCCAAACATGGACCGGCTTGCATCCCGCGGACTTCAGTTTGATCGAGCCTATTGCCAGGTCGCGGTTTGTAACCCTTCTCGCGCGAGTTTGATGACGGGTTTGCGGCCGGACAACCTCGGTGTTTGGACGTTGCCAATTCATTTTCGCGAAGCGAAACCGGATGCGATAACGATGCCGCAATGGTTTCGCAAGCATGGCTACACGGCGGTGAGTCACGGGAAGATCTTTCACAACCCGACTCCAGATCCCCAATCCTGGAGCGAACCAATTCGTCCTCTGTCCGGGCTGCCTTATCCCTATCCCCAGGGAACAAGAGAACGAATCCGCAGTGTGGATCGATCGCTTCCCGCAAACGATTGGCGAAAAAATATTCTTCGCGGGCCGATCGCGGCTTCACCTGAGATTGCCGATCACCGCATGCTGGATGGAGCGCGCACCGACATGGCGATTCAGGACCTTCGCCGGCTGGCAAAGTCGGAAAAGCCGTTCTTCCTGGCGATGGGTTACATTCGTCCGCACTTGGCGTGGATCTCTCCCAAGAAATATTGGGACATGCATGACCGCAAAAAGTTTCCGACGCGAAGAGACGAAAAGGTAAACCCGAACACGCCTAGATACGCAATGTTTAGCAATCGGGAAATGGCGCACTATGTGGACCTGGCCGAATTTCCAGAGCCCTGGGACAAAGAAAAACCTTCCGCCGAAAAAGTGCAGTATTTGCTGCACGCTTACTACGCATGTGTCAGCTACGTTGACGCACAAATCGGCAGATTACTCAAAGCGCTGGAAGACGAAGGTCTTGCCGATAACACGATTGTCGTTCTTTGGAGTGATCACGGTTGGAAGTTGGGCGAGTATTCGGCGTGGGGAAAGCGAACCAATTACGAAATTGACACACGGGTTCCGCTCATCATTTCGGCTCCGGGAATGAAGCACACCGGGAAGCGAACCAATCAACTGGTCGAACTTCTGGATTTGTATCCAACCCTGTGTGACTTGGCAGGGATCGACATCCCGCAATTCGTCGACGGAAAAAGCCTGAGACCCGTTTTGAATGATATCGACAAGCCGATTCATGAAGGCGCGACGAGTCAGTACTATCGACGGGACGGGGAGCAGGAGTACATGGGATATGCGATACGGACCGACCGATACCGCTATGTCGAATGGCGAGACTTTCAATCTGGCGCTGTGCGGGCTCGTGAGCTTTACGATCACCGTTCTGATCCGAATGAGAAAAAGAACATTGCCGCGACCGCGAGCTCTGAGCAAATTCAAGTTTTGGTTGCAAAGTTACTCAAGACGCATCCCCGAAAAAAGTTGAATCTTGTGCCAATGATTCACTCAAGCCCTGAACCTGGTCGCATGCGCGTTGGTCTAACTTTTTCCAATGAAACGGAAACGACCCTGCTGCTTAATTTGATCCAGTCGAGCGGGAGAAGAGCCTGGAAACTTCGGGCCGTCAAAAGAGTAAAGCCGGGCGAGAAGCTGGCCTTCGACGAGGCAAAGCTGGGTGATGTCTATGTTGTCGAAAGCGTTGACGGGAAACACTACGAGATTCACTCACCCGCGTATCCACGCAAAGTCGTGACGATCAAGTGATGGACTGCGAACCAAACCTGTTTTCAATCGGCCTGTTGCCAATCGGCCTGAATCCAACCGGAAAGAAAGCCCAAAGACTAAAATGAAAGCCTGTGAACTTTGTGGGCGAGTGACGAAGACGGGCACGACCGAACATCATCTCATTCCGAGAACCTGCCACAGCAACAAGTGGTTCAAGAAGAACTATTCCAGGGAGCAGATGGCAAAAACGGTCGATTTATGTCGCCCTTGTCACAACGAGGTGCACCGATTGATCCCCAGCGAAAAGGACTTGGGTCGACACTTTAACTCGCTGGATTTGCTGAAATCCAACCCGGAAATCGCCAAATTCGTTGCCTGGGTGCAAAAGCAAAAATAATGGAAGCCACCGAATGCTGGCGCGCCTCTGCTTAACTTCAAAAAAATGGATTAGAATCCAAGATCCGATTTTTCCGATGGGATTGGTGGGTCAGGTATCGTGCCAGACGATTTAGAGCAACTGGAATCGCAACAACTCAAGCAAGAATCGCTTGATGATTCCGCGAGTTTCTTTTCCGTGTTTTCGGTTTCCAGTTGGTTGCGGAGATCCGATCAGATTGCGGTCTGGTTTCTGATTTTGATATCGGCGATCGGTATCGGTGCCTATGTCGGGTACCAGGTCATCGCGAATCAACGATTGATTGATATCGACGAGGTGCCGCAACGGAAGGCTGAATTCCAAGTCGATATCAATTCGGCCGATTGGCCAGAGTTTTCGAATCTTCCCGGCATTGGAGATGACACGGCTCGGCGAATCGTGATGCATCGCGAACAGCATGGCCCTTTTCGTTCGATTGAACAGTTGAAAGAAGTTCGCGGAATTGGCACCAAGAAGCTTGAACAAATTCGCAAATACCTAAAGCCAACGGATGGCCCGTTTTCAACCGATGCAAACCCCTCAGGTGAATAGACTTCATGTTTGAGCTTACCTCTCAATTTGAACCAGCCGGCGACCAGCCCAAAGCGATTGCTGAATTGGTGGCCGGATTGCAGGACAACAAGAAGCACCAGGTGTTGATGGGTGTCACCGGCTCCGGCAAGACCTTCACGATGGCAAACGTGATCCAGCAAATGCAAAAGCCGGCCTTGGTGATCAGTCACAACAAGACGTTGGCGGCACAGCTATACAGCGAATTCAAAGAATTTTTCCCTCGCAACGCCGTGCATTACTTTGTCAGCTACTATGACTACTATCAGCCCGAAGCGTACATTCCCCAGCGTGACATTTACATCGAGAAAGACGCTTCGATCAACGAAGAAATTGATCGACTTCGTTTGGCAACCACCAGTTCGCTGGTCAGCCGCAATGACGTGGTGATCGTCGCCAGTGTATCCAGTATTTATGGTCTTGGTTCGCCGGATGACTACAAGAAATTGATGGTTGCACTCGTCAAAGGCGAGTCAATCGATCGGGATACGATGCTCGAAAAGCTGGTCGATATCCAGTACGAGCGAAATGATATTGCATTTGAGCGCAGCAAGGTTCGTGTTCGCGGCGACTGCGTCGAGATTTGGCCCGCCTATGAAGAGTACGCCTATCGGATTGAATTCTGGGGCGATGAGATCGAGCAATTGGCGATCATTAACCCGGTCAGCGCGGAAACGATTTCGACACATGATCGCCTCTTCATTTATCCCGCCAAGCACTTTGTGACACCGGAAGACCGAATTCAAGCAGCCGTTCGAGCCATCAAAGCCGAATTGGAAGAGCAGTTGGAAAAATTTCGTACCCAGGGCAAGCTGCTTGAGGCTCAGCGATTGAGTGCTCGAACCCGTTTCGATGTCGAGATGTTGCAAAACGTGGGTCATTGTCCAGGGATCGAAAATTACAGTCGGCACATCGCGGGACGAAACGAGGGAGATACCCCTGAAACACTCTATGATTTCTTTCCCGAAGATTTTTTGTTGTTTGTTGATGAATCGCATGTGACCATTCCGCAAATCGGTGCGATGTATTCCGGTGATCGCAGTCGAAAAACCACACTTGTCGAACACGGATTTCGGTTGCCCAGTGCACTGGACAACCGGCCAATGAAGTTCGAAGAGTGGGAAACAAAGACCAAGCAGATCGTTCATGTTTCCGCGACGCCAGGTGACTACGAATTGACCAAGGCGGAGGGCGAAGTCGTCGAGCAGATCATTCGTCCAACGGGGTTGTTGGATCCGGTGATTGACGTGGTTCCGGCTCGCGGTCAAGTCGCGCATTTGATCGACGAAATTCGCGAGCGCCGAGACCGCAAGGAACGTGTCCTCGTTACCGCATTGACCAAACGATTGGCGGAGGATCTTTCTGCCTACCTGACCGAGAATGGAATTCTCTGTAAATGGTTGCACAGCGAACTGGACGCATTTGAACGCGTCGAGTTGCTTCAGGACCTTCGCAAGGGCCGCTTTGAGGCTTTGGTCGGGGTCAACCTTTTGCGAGAGGGCCTGGACCTTCCCGAAGTCTCATTGGTGGCAATTCTGGATGCCGACAAGGAAGGGTTTTTGCGAAGTGAAACTTCGTTGATTCAGACAATTGGCCGTTCGGCTCGAAATGTAAACGCCAAAGTCATTCTTTATGCTGACAAGGTTACGGCGGCCATGCAGGGAGCCATGGAGGAGACTTCACGACGTCGGGCATTGCAGGAAGAATACAACCAAGAACACGGGATCACACCTCAAACGGTTCAAAAAAAGATTCGCGATACGATCGAATCCGAAGTACGTGCGCACCGAGAAGCCAACGAGATCGTGGGCCGCACCGACGAGACCGAAGTGGTCACGCAGGAGTATATCAACGAGTTGGAAAAGGAAATGTTGGCTGCCGCGGAAGAATTGGATTTCGAGAAAGCGGCTTCATTGCGCGATCAAATTGGGCGATTGAGCGATCAAATCGGACAACCGATTTCTGCCGCCAAAGCTCAGTCATCATCCAAGGGTCGAAAGGGGCGAAATCGCCGCGGGAAAGTTCCAAGACCGAAGAAGCAGCGATAGCAACGCATGCCTTCACGTGTCCGAAAAACGGATGGTGTCACGCCGTTTCTTTTAAGTTTACCGAAGAAATTTTTGGGCGGATTTTTTTTGACCTGATGTTGGGATTCTGATAGCCTTACATCAACCCGTCTCCCACCTTACCGGTTTTCCTGGCCGGACTTCTCCGAGTCTCAGAAATTTGTCGACGAATTGTCGGCGGCGAATCAAACGGTTCGCGAAATTGGATGCGTCAATCAAAGGGAGTCTATGATGAGATTGAGCCTGAGTACCCTGTGTTCCCTTTTGGGTTTTTGCTTGTTGGCCGGCACCCCTGCCATTGCCGAAGACGACAAAAGCAAAAGTAACGATTCGAATCTTGATGTCCGTCAACTCATCAACGAGGCCAAGTATCACGAGATTTACGGCCGAATTGATTTGCGGAATCGCGCGTTGAACAAAGCCGAGGAAATCGCAGGTTGCGAGCATGCTTCGATTCAATCGATGCGTGGAAAAATCAACGACGGAGTGGCTTGGCGAACTCCTGAGGAAATCGCGAAGTTGACTTTGAAGGATCAGTTGCACCAGGAATACCTGGCACAACGTGATTTGGCCAAAGATGACTTCAATGGGCAAATGTTGATCGCGGACTGGTGTCGTAAAAAAGGACTCGAACGCCAAACGGTAGCGCATTTGAATCGAGCGCTTTGGCACAATCCCAATCACCGCGGAGTGAGACAACTCCTGGGGCATCGCGAAGTCAACGATCGTTGGGTAACTCCCAAGCAAATGCTTGCCGAGGTGACACAGTTGCTGATCACGCAAAAACGCTTGGACGCGTGGCGAGAAGAAATTCGCGAAATTCGAAAGTTGATCAACAACCCGAGCCAAACAAAACGCGAGAAAGGGCTCGCCAAACTCAAGGAAATCAAGGACGGCTCTTCGGTCCCCGCACTTGAGTTGATGCTTGCCAATCATAGCCCGGAAGTCTCCAAGGCCGTGATCAAGAAGTTCGCTCAATTCGAAGAAATCGAAGCCTCGCTTGCGTTGACTCGCCTGTCGACTGAAAGCCCCTGGTATTCCTGTCGCCAAATGGCGACGAAAGCGTTGGCATCAAAAAACAAATACGACTACGTTCCAACGCTGCTATCCCAACTGGTATCGCCCGTAATCAGTCGCGTCACCGTCATTCCCGGCGCTCGACAGCAGGTTTTGTATCGCCACGTCTATTTTCAGAAAAGAATGGATTCGGATGTCATCAAGCAATATGACACGGTTTACCAACGCTTTACCTCGGGGCTAACGAATGGGCGAGACTCGATTCGGCAAACCATGCGAGATATTCGACGCAATGCGCCGATGAACGAGCGAATGAAGGAACGCCAAAATGTTTCGATCGAACAGAATAACAAACGAATCACCTCCGTGTTGAATGAAGCCGTCGGGATCAACCTCGGAGATGACATCGAGGCCTGGTGGAAATGGTGGAATGACTACAACGAAGTCTTCACTGAATCTCGCCCAATTGATTACGACCGGTATCAGCGGAACGTCGAGGTTTACGATCGTGACCTCTTGGCTCCAACGGGACCATTGCTCGCGGGTTCGGGAAATCGAACCGGTGGAGCGCGGACGGGCGGTGGGAGCTGCGAATGCCTGGTTGCAGGAACAAAAATCTGGACCGATCGAGGCGCGATCTCCGTCGAATCGATTAAGGTTGGCGATCAAGTGCTTAGCCAAAACGTCGAGACGGGTAGTCTTGAATACAAGATGGTCCTTCGCCCCACGATTCGTCCGGAAACGAAAACCGTAACCATCCGCCTCTCCAATGAGACCATCCAATGCAGCGGGGGGCATCCTTTCTGGGTTGCCGGCCAGGGCTGGGTGAAGGCTCGCGATCTCAAAGTTGGTTTGCCTTTGAATTGTGCTGGCGGGATCGCCATCATTCGCGATATCAAAACAGGCGAACCCGCCAAGCTTTACAACTTGGTCGTCGAGGGAAATGCCAACTACTTCGTTGGAAAGTCCCGAATTCTGAGTCACGATAATACGATTCCAGCGCCTACGCTTCGTCGCGTGCCTGGGATGGCAAACTAAGCTTGTTCCATTTGGAATCATGAAAAACCCGTAGCATTTGCTGCGGGTTTTTTCGTTTCGATTTGCGATTTGAATCGACGGCGGATTACAATCCGTTTAGCCAGATTGGATCCGTAATGAATGAGTGTCTAAAACCGTTTGTGATTCTGGGAATGCCGTTCATTTGTGGAACGGCTTGTATCTTGTATAGCGTGTACGTTTACAAGACAGGTCGCGCCTGGGCTGGACCCGTGTGGCGAATGATCATTGGCAAGCGGCATTTTGAGGGTGACTCCGCCCGGACCGTCGCCGGGTTCGGGGTATTTGCCGGTTTGATCATGTATGGCATTGGATTTCTGTTTGCCTGCGTGTTCGCAAGTTTCGCGTATCAGGGAATCGAAAAGGACTTGAAAGCCCGATCAAAAACCGGAAACGCAACAGAGCCGGAAACGGAAGTTGTGGCTGTTTCGGCGCGAGCGGCCACCGGCAAGGAATTACGAGAGCTGGGCATTGGCCAGCCATCGCCCGCGAAACCTGAAAACTATTCGGCAACTCAGGAATTGTCGATCATTCCGATACCCAACGGCGCGACCAAGCGGGTTGATCAGTTGCCTCGAGGTGGAAAGTTTATCGGCGCCCAGTTTTTCATGAACCAGAAGATGGGACCGGTGACCGGAATTCGAAGCATTTACCTGGTGGGCACCCGGATTTACCTGGGTGAGCTGCATGGCGAACGTGCATCGATGGCAACAACGGTCACCGTACCAGCCGATTACAATATTTACGACCTCAGCAGTCATTACGACAAACGTGGACTCCAGTCGATTCAATTTCATTTTGATCCGGCAAAGCCTTTGGCGGAGGGCCTGCCGAAGGGTGTGAGTGCGCATGCGGGACATACTCCTTTTCGACTGAAGCGGCTGCGAGGGTATGCCGAAACGGATCAACATATTATCGGGTTCTTTAGTACATCCGAAGTCGATGGAACACTGATCGGATTCGGGTTAGTGATGGGCAAACTTTAGTTGGAGTTGTTTGAAAGTTCCGGCAGCATTCAATTTTGCATGGCGGGAATTGTCGATATCATGAAAGTTGTCCCAGGGACTTGAGAACGTCGTCCGGAGTTGAGACTTGAAGTGAATCAAAACACTGATCCAGAGATCTCTGAATTTGAAGAGTCCGTCTCGAAGCTGATTCCGAAGGCGCAGGAAGGCTGCAAAGAATCCCAAGGCGAGTTGTTCACTCAGCTTCAGGATTATTGCACGTTAATGGCGGAACAAAGGTTGGATCGCAAGTTGCGCGCGAAAATCAATCCATCTGACGTGGTTCAGGAATCGTTGGCGAAGGCCTGCAATGCCATCCATGAATTTCGCGGATCATCGCAAGGAGAGTTTCAGGCTTGGCTGGGTACCATCATTCAGAATCAAATTCATACGGCTCGGCGGCAGTTTCATCAGCAAAAACGGGACGTGACTCGAGAGCAGACGATCGCAGCCCAAGCCGAATCGCGAGCGGAGTTCTTGCAGCCCCAGGCCGACACACTGACTCCGAGCAGCAAGGCGATCGCAGAAGAAGAGTTGAGCAACCTTCGCAGCAAACTCGATCAGCTTCCCGAAAATTACCGTCAAGTGATTGAATACCGGAGCCTTCAGCGGATGAGCTTTGATGAAGTCGCCGAACGGATGGGAAAAACCTATGAAGCAACAACCAAACTTTGGTATCGCGCAATTCTGAAGCTTCGCGAAACGATTGGAGACGAGCAACCCTTGGGATAAAAGGTCGGTTCAATCGCTGATTTTTCACCGGGCTACGGTTTGATCCACTCGCGACTCGTTCGGGTTATTTCGGCAGAACGAGCGGAGGAAGTTTCATGTCCTTGACGCAGCTGGTGTCCAAGTCCTTGACCGTTGCTGAATCCAGGAACGCCTTTTGAATCCGTTGGATGCAGGAACCGCCGACCCCGTGGGCTGCAGGAGCCACGATGTGAATGCTGTTCGGGAAATTCTTGTGAACGACCTCGCCCCAGCGTGGACCCGTGACGGGATCAATGATTCCGGACAATATCAGGGTCGGAACGTTTGATTTGACGGGGTCGCCGAAGTTCTTCGGAAGATCCGACTTCGGCCACAGGCGACAAACTTCGATCTGGTTTCGAAGACGAGAGTCGCCATAGAAAGATCCTTTGGTGGCCGGCCCAATTTCTTCCGCTTTGATTCTGGCGACGTCCTCAGCGGCGGTGACACTCAGAAGCATGCCCAGAGCGATGGCGTTGCCGAGGGCCCGGTTTCGCGCGATTGAGTTTCTTGCAAATGGTTTAAAGTCACCTTCGTAGGCCCGTTGAATCAACAGGGGGACCGAGCGCGTCGTATTCAAATAGTACATTTGGAATCGCAGTGAACCGCAAAAAATGTCCTTGGAGATTTCGACCGCGTGGACCTCACCGGAACGGGCGTCCTGCAATTCGACTTTGGCAGGCGATTTTTCAAGCCGTTCGAGCACCGTATCAAATTTCTTTCTCAAATTTGGAAATGCTTCTCGATAAGTCTGGTTTGCTTCGACTTCAGCAAAGATCTTGTCCAAGGCATTCTGAGCTTCCTGGGCATGATAGAGCGGGTTTCTGAATTCGATAGGAGCCACACCGTTCAAGACGGCGGTTCGCACGGTCGCTTCATGGCGCCGAATGTAGACGAGTGCCGCGCGCGTTCCATAGGAGCCACCCGTGAGGTTGATCTTTTCGTATCCCAAAGCCTGACGAATCTCATTGAGATCATCCATGGCGTCGGGAGTCGAATACATTCGCAAGTCAAATTTTTTGTTCAGGACCTTGAGGGCTTTTTTGATTCGCTCCGGTTCAAACATTGGGCGGAGGTAATCTTGCGGGCTGGTAATATCGCTTCGCGGCGGAAGTTGAATCCGGTTGTCCCCGCCCGTCCCCCGCTGATTTACGAGCACAATGTCGCGATCTCTCCGCATCCAGGAATTCTGGTATTGCCGCCAGAGCGTTGCAGCGGCTTGGCCGGGGCCGCCGGCAAGTACAAAAACGGGATCCGGTTGAGGCTTGTCGCCGGTGGCATGGAGAACCACAAGGTCCAATTTTATTTCACGACCCTTTCCGGCCCTTCTGTTTTCAAATGTCCGAAAGTACCCAGTTGACACTTTGCCTGGACCAGACGTCTTCGTCTCCAGGACCAGTCGTTTCTTCAAGTCGTCGACTTGGGAGGCGTCTTGACCCCCAACGGGAACTGCAGCGGCAAATCCAATAAGCAAAACCAAAAAACAGGCGCGACTTTTCACAGCAGGAACTCACTTTCATTCAACGATGGGACAACGAAATTTTATCGAAGCTCAAACGCCGTTGCAGCAATTATCAGGCACAAGCCGGTGGATTCCGCAATTAGCGTAAGCCAGCTAACGCCAACGGACCAACCAAACTGGAGTGAACACTGTCGCGGAACATCAAGTCGGCTGTCTTTATCCGAAAATCGATTTCGAATGAAATCGGAAACGAGAGTGACTAAGTCGCCATCTCTTCCATCAGCCGTATGAGATCGATCGGAATTTGGCGCTTGATCGAAATCGCGTCCTCGAAAGGCGTGTGAATAATGGCTTCGCCTTGCGTGCCGATCATGATTCCCGTCTTGCCCGATTCGATCGCGGCGACCGCTGCGCTGCCCATGTGAGTTGAGCGTCGACGGTCTTCGGGCGTCGGACGGCCGCCACGTTGGATGTGGCCCAAAACGACAACGCGTGTCTTGAAAGGGTTGCCGGCCGCTTTCAGCTTTTGATCAATTTCAAAGGCATCGCCTTCTTCGTCGCCCTCGGCAACGACCATCAAGACCGAACTCTTTTTCCGATCCTGAAGCGCGTTGAGATATTCGACGATCGTTGAGAAATCGGTGGGAGTTTCTGGGATGGCAACAATCTCTGCACCGGCAGCAAGTGCCGTGTAAATCGCAATGTAGCCACTGTGTCTCCCCATGACTTCAACAAGAAACATGCGTTCGTGACTTTCAGCGGTGTCACGGATCTTGTCGACGGCATCAACCGCCGTCTGAACGGCCGTCGAAAACCCGATCGTGTAGTCGGTGCCATGCAGGTCATTGTCGATCGTTCCCGGGCAGCCAACGATTTGTCCCGGCCAGATATCGGCCAATTTGGTCGCTCCCGTGAAGGTGCCGTTCCCGCCGATGGGAATGATGGCGTCAATGCCATTTCCAGTCAGAACCTGGGCCGCCTTTCGCTGTCCCGCCTCGGTTCGGAATTCTTCGCTACGACTGCTACGCAAATAGGCTCCGCCTTGCATGGACCAGTTAGACACGGTTCGCAGGCTCATCGTCTTGGAGCCATCGGCAGCGGTAAAGAAATCTTCCTCGATTAAACCCTGGTAGCCACGGTTGATTCCGACAACCTCATGGCCCTTTGCAATCGCCGATCGCACGACGGCGCGGCAGCAAGCGTTCATGCCAGGAGAGTCTCCACCGCTACAAAAAACGCCGATCCGCATACAATCCTGCTTTTCTCTCTGGTTCGGGGGGCTGTGAAAGCCGATGATGGTTGGGAACCGAAATCGGGCTCGAACAACGTTGTTCGGGCTTATTTGACTGGTTTTTTAGCGTTTGGCAAGTCGTTTCGAGATTGCGACTTGCCGAGGGAAACCTGTTTTCTTATACTTTTCCCTTCCCATAACTGTGAGATTTCGCGGCTTCTGCCGCTCGTTTAGGTGCCGATCCAAAATGAGTATCGATAAAAGTTTGAAAATCAAAGCTGGTTCAACGAAACAGCGAAATGTACTGACACGAGCCGAGCGTCTGGAAAAATTGATCGCCCAGGACCGTTGGCAGGAAGGTGACCCCATCCTCGGGCTGCCCAAAGTCCGCGTGCAGAAGCTTTCTTTGAAAAAGAAGAAGAAGGTCAAGAAGGCCGAAGACGACGAGAGCAAAGATTAATCCGCTCGCGCAATTTGAAACTTCAAGCCGCATCGCCATGCGGCTTTTTTTGTGCGCGGCTTTTTTGTGCACGGCTTCGATTGTCGCTCCGCTCTTTGTGCGCGACTTTTCGGGACCCCAGGTTCCAGCGGGAGTTTATATCCCGAATTGGCTCTGTCGAAACACAAAACACCTTCCCCCTGCGAAACGGGAAAACCCCCTGCGAATCGGGAAAACCACTGTTGAAAAAGTAAGATGGCAACGACACAACGGCGAGAGTCACTGATTCAAGCGGCAACTGGCATTTGGGAACCAATGCATCTGCCGTTTGGAGAATTCTTCGCAGCCGCGGCTTTGCGGCAACTCAGCTAAGCCGCATTGGGCCAAACAATTTCACGATCCGAGATATTCGCCAAATCAATCGACTTCACGACATTTTCGTGAGAGCGATCACTGATGACCAATTGATCTTCGGCCAGGTGCCACTCGGCCATGTAGTTTGGCGTCTTGAAACGATGGCCCAGGTATCGAGATTTTGATACCAGAATTGACTCGACAAGTTCCGATTCCTGGCCAGTGAGTTGATTCAGTTCATCCTGTGCAATCGCACGAACTGCCTGTAAGCGTTTTGATATTTCCGACATGGTATACCGAAAAAAGGTCCTCGAACGGCGGAACATCCAAGAAGCTTTTATCGGCATTTGAAACTTGGGAATTGAGCGAACTTTCCCTTGAATCGACGCGATTTTGAGGTAAACGGAAGATCACTTGTCGAGAGAAACGGCGGCGTCCTCTGGGTGACGCAGGTGGACAATGTAGACTAGCGCGACAAAGTCATAGAGGGCGTGAGTGATCATTGGTGCGACAACGGAGTCAGTCAGTTCCATGATTGCCCCGAAGTAAATTCCAACCAGCAAGGCGAAGATAAAATAAGTGAAGTTGAGCCAGTGGCAGATTCCAAAGACGACGGATGCCACAATCAGCGACACGGAAATGCCAAGCCATTGGGACTCAATCAAACTGCGGATGCCGCCTTGAAGGCACCATCGAAACAGCAACTCTTCGCCAACCCCGGCACCGATGGCGATAACCAACAGCTGCCAAAGCGGCAAGCCTTTGAAAAGCGGATAAAGCAGGTCGTCCGCAATCGCGCGAAGACTCCGCATCATCGGCCAGTGAATCCGGTCGATGGACACCATGAAGAAAACGAGCGGGATCATACCCAGCAAGCCAATCACGGCAGGCATGCGAAGTTTCGCCAGCGTGATTTCAGCGAGTTTTTGGTGGTGGTCGTAAAAACCGAGGTAGCTCAATCCAATGGCGAGAATGACAAGTCCAAGCTCAAGCGCGAGGCCCAACCCGACCAGGTT
Source organism: uncultured Pirellulaceae bacterium (assembly GCA_964434955.1). Taxonomy (GTDB): domain Bacteria; phylum Planctomycetota; class Planctomycetia; order Pirellulales; family Pirellulaceae; genus JANQLU01. Next base: position 73,806 of record CAYSXI010000003.1, on the reverse strand, counting down.
CGGCTTGCCGCCGGACTCGCCGGGCGAGGGAGAATCATTCAATTCAACCGGATCGGTCATGAGGAGAGATCTGCAAAGTTGAAAAACAATCCAGCAACGAACTGGGAGTCGGTTCCAGGTGAAAAGAAAGGTGGCGGAGACGGGCAAGAATCTTCGATGGAACTGACCAGTGATTCAGGCAAATGGCGCTTCGAGTGCGCGACGCATTGCCCGAATCTTGAGTTGGCCCCGGCGAAATTGCCAGGGCGTGCCAGCTGGTTCTAGGACTCGAGTCCCATGTCGGCGATTAGAACCGGTGCTCCAGGAGTCATTTCGCGAAGCTTGTTTGCGATTTCCGTTTTCTCGGAAGAACTGGCTTTGCTCGCTTTGACCCGCAGAAGGGCGACTTTCTTTTTTCGTTTTCTTCGACGTCGAAGCTCTCTCTGACGTTCACTTTGTGGCATTGGGATACCTGAAATTTAAGGTGCAAAATAGGTTTTGGAAAAGCGTGCTAGTTTAATGAAGCTACTTCTCGAATTCAACGACAAACGAAGATTCGACCCGTCGAGCCGGTCAACTTGCCCCAATTTAACCATGTATTTCGGAATCCTGTTGCAGCAATCCTTGCTGGTCGTCCGGCCAACTCCCCAAAAGTTCGAGAAATTCGCCAACCAGAAATGCCGAGCCAGTAACGCAAACCAAGTCTTCCGGGCCGCAATCCTGGCCAATCCATTGAAGCACTTCGGGCGGCTTGGCGATCAGGCGAAATGCGGAATCGTCGTCGAAGTAATCCGAAGCCGCTTCCGCGACCGTTTGGGGCGCGAGCGAGCGGGGATTGGATTCAAAGCGAGTCAAAATGACTTCGTCAAATTCGCCTGCCAGGGCAGAAAGCATCAAGTCCACTCGTTTTCCTCGCGAGGAGGCAAACACAAGTATCTTTCTGCGGGCTCTGGCAAATTTGGGATCTCGCACAAGTGTGTCTCGAAGCGCGGACGCTGCGGATTCATTGTGGGCGATGTCCAGAATGAAGCTTGGTCCTTGGGAATCCAGGGTCTCGGGAATGGTGCGAGGTTCGACCCATTGATATCGCCCGGCCAAACTCGCGGTCGCCAATCCTTCTCGAACCGCCAGTTCAAAATTGGAAAAAGCCCCCGGCTTTGTTCGTTCGAAAAGCATTTGGGAAGCGGCAATCGCCAATGTCGCATTTTCAATTTGGTGACGTCCGGACATTCCGCAATTTAACTCTGCAACTTCGAGCTTTCCGGGCACCAATGACGAATGAAAATCGAATGACTCCTGCGACCCTTCAGTGGAATCGAGTTGATAACCAAAGTCCCTGTCGATGAGAAACATCGGCGAGTTGGCTTGGGAGGCGACTCCCTCAATTACCCCAATGACATTCTGATTTCGATCACCACACACGACCGGAACGGAATGCTTGATGATTCCGGCCTTCTCTGCGGCGATACTTTCCAGGGTGTCGCCCAATTGATCCATGTGATCGAAATGAATGTTCGTGATCACGGAGACATCGCTTTGGCAGATGTTGGTTGAATCCAATCGCCCGCCCATGCCAACTTCGATGACACCAAAATCGACTTTCTGATTCGCAAAATGGAGAAAGGCAAGCACCGTGGTGATTTCGAAAAACGTCGGCGGATGAAGGACTGGATTTTCCAGCGACTCCTGATCCAGAGCCTCAACCCATGGGCGAATGAATTCAATGGAGTCAACAAATTCATTACGGGAAATGGGGGTCTGATCAACCCGAAAACGTTCGCGGACCGAACACAGGTGCGGGGAAGTGTACAAGCCGGTTCGAAACCCGGCTTTTTCAATGATCGAACTAATCATGCAGGAGACCGAGCCTTTTCCCTTGGTCCCTGCTACATGGATGATCGGATATTGAAGTTGGGGGTCGCCAAGTCGCTCAAGAAGAATCCGGATTGTCTCGAATCGGAATTCGGGAGCGTCGACTCGGCCGGGCGGCTGTTTTTCATAATTGACCCGACGGTACAAGAAGTCCTCTGCCGCGGCTTCACTCGCATTCAAATAGGACGGATTGTTTTGGGAATCGTTCACGACTGGTTTGGAAGCTCTGGCTTCTCGGGGTGGCTGGCGACTTCGCTCGAGTTCTCGGACGCAACCGGCGGCCGCGAGAGAGGGTTGCCTTCCTTTGAGGGGCATGGGAATCCATTTTCGGCCAATTCGGGAATTCCTCAACGGGCCCAAAATGCCAAGCTCGGATTGGAATTCTGGCCGGTCAGGCCGTCAATTGGAGAGCCTGGCAAAGCTTGACGGGCAGAAGACACCTCCCAAGGTTCATGTTGGGAAGGAAATGACGATAAATCTGTGTCGCGATTGGATATCCGGGCCTCAGTTTGGGAACCGAAACCGTTGAGCCTTGAAGCGAAAAAGTTTGGGTTTTATAGTGTAAATTCAATCAAAATCGGTTCGACGGCTGGCGTCGAAATTGATCTAATTGAATCGTGTCGGTGTAATGCGAATTGCCGGGAGTTGGGGTACTTTTATTTGACCCATCTGAATCGTTCGAACTTGCTTCATTTCGGACGTTCCGGTCGAACAGCCCAGCGTCGAAGAGCGTAATAACGGGGGCCATTAGGCGAAACCACCCTCCGCTTTCTCACCTATCCGATTCCAAAGCTGCTGAGCAACCATTTCCTGGAGTGCCGAATGGCAACTGAAACAAAAACAACTGAATCGACCAAGGACTTCAAAAAGTCGCTGGAAACCAACCCGGATTACGATCCGAACGTCGTGGTCGAAACTCAAAATCTCTCCAAGGTCTATCGTGACTTCTGGGGGCGACAGAAAGTTCGCGCTCTCAAATCTCTGGATATGGAAATTCGCAAGGGGGAGATTTTTGGTCTGCTGGGTCCCAATGGTTCCGGAAAGTCGACCACAATCAAACTTCTTCTTGGCTTGCTGTTCCCGACCAACGGGCGGGCTTTGGTTTTTGGTGAGGATGCCGCAGAGGTAACCAAAAATGAACGAATCGGTTACCTTCCGGAGGAAAGTTACCTGTATAAGTTTTTGACGGCGGAAGAAACACTTGACTTTTATGGTCGCTTGTTTGACATGCCCGCGTCCGTTCGGAAGCAGCGCGTCAAGGATTTGATTGAAAAGGTCGGATTGACCTGGGCCAAACGTCGGCAGCTGAAAGAGTACTCAAAAGGGATGACGCGTCGGATTGGTCTCGCACAGGCGTTGATCAACGATCCCGAGTTGATTCTTCTCGACGAACCCACTTCCGGTCTGGATCCGATTGGGGTTCGCGAAATGAAGGACATGATCATCGAACTTCGCGAACAGGGAAAAACGGTTGTCATGTGCAGCCACTTGCTGGCGGACGTCCAGGATGTTTGCGACCGGATCGCCATTCTTTATCAGGGCGAATTGAAAGAGCTCGGTCGCGTCGACAATTTGCTGCAAATCAGTGACGAAACCGAGATTCGGACGAAAGGGCTTTCAAAAGAAGCCGAAGCCGAAATCCGAGAGGTTTTGCAGAAGCACGGCGCGAAGGACGTCTCCGTCGAGCAACCACGCACCACTCTTGAAGAGCTGTTCCTGAATATCGTTCGTGAAAGTCAGGATCGCCCCGGTCACCGGACAATGGATGATCGAAAGTAACGTCACGAACGAATCGGCATATGCAATCAGGCAAAACAAAATATTGATTTTGGATAAACATGTTTCTTGAAGAGATTCCCGATTTTTTCCAGACGCTGCAGGATTCCGCCTTCCTGGTGTTGGCGATTTCATTCACCTGCATTGTGCTGGGTATCTTTTTCGGTTACCTGGTCGCGACATTCCGACATGGGCCGTTTGAGGCTTTTTATGTGGTCTCGACCGTTGTTTTTCAGGCGATTCCGGATTTCATCAAAACCTCTCCCCGACGCGTGATGGCGATCACCTACCTGTCGGCAAAAGAGGCGATTCGCCGCCGGGTCATTCTGGTCACCTTCATTATCTTCGCCCTTGCCCTGCTGTTTGGCGGTTGGTTTATCAATAGCGGGGTGACGAACCCGGAACAGGTTTACGTCAACTTTGTGCTTTTTGGGACGCAGCTGCTGGTCTTGATGCTTGGTCTTTTGATCAGTGCATTTAGCCTGCCGGAAGATATCAAGAATCGAACGATTTATACGATTGTCACAAAACCGGTTCGAGCGACCGAAATTATCCTGGGCCGAATTTTCGGATTTGGTTTGTTGGGAACCGGGCTATTGATTGCGATGGCAGTCATCAGCTTGTTGTTTGTTTGGCGCGGTCTTTCTCATGAACATGCTGTTCCCTCGAATCCGGATAACCCGAGTGCTGACGCGGGAACCATCGCAAGTTTCAATGAAGTCTTGACGCCGGGGAAATCAAAGGCCGGTCGGCGACTTTCCGCGAATTGCCTTCGGGAATTGATGACCGGTCCGCAAAACGGTCACCGACATCAGTTGGAATATGTTCGCGAGGTTCGACCTGCGAGCGCCACTCCCCCCAATACGAAATCGGTTGTCAAACAGGAAGAACTTCCCGGAAATCAGATCGCCTACTATCGTGTGATTTGCCAGCCGGCTGCAGGGCATACGCATGAGGTGATCATCGAGGGCAGCGGCGACGATGCCGTTGTCAAATTGGGGCCGGCCCAGGGTTACTATCGGGCTCGAATGCCCGTCTACTGCGACACCGTCAACTTTTACAACCGTGACGGGACGATCAAAGGGATCGTCAACCGCAAAGGCGAAAAGAAGGACGAGGCAGGCCGCGAAATTGACGGCTCCGCCGGTATTAACATTGGTAAGCAAAACACGTATCGAGGTTACCTCGATGGTGGAACTTCACTTTCGAAAGCTGAGTTTAATTTCGTCGACATTACCGAATCCCGATTCAATAATGACGCCGAAATCATTCCTCTTGAATTGTCTTTGGGTGTTTTCCGGACTCACAAAGGTTTTATTGATCGTCGGATTCGCGCAAGTATTCAGTTCGAAAGTGTTCCCGACAATCCAGAAGAGCCTGGCGACAAGTTTGTTTCGGATCCGCTGGTATTTGAAACGCGCGAATACGAGATTCAAACCATTCGCGTTTGGCGGAATCAGCCGGGCCGTCTGATTTCCCCCGATGGAATTGAAATTGGTTCCGCCAATTACGACTTGTTCGAACAATATGCCGCCAATGGAAAGCTGAAAGTCGTTATCCGCTGTGAAGATGCCGGGCAATACATTGGTGTCGGATTGGGTGACGTTTATTTCCGTGCCCAGGATAACCAGTATTGGGTCAATTTTTTCAAAGGCTATATCGGCATCTGGTTGCAGATGATGATCGTGATCACCCTCGGTGTCACCTTTAGTACTTTCCTGAGCACGCCCGTCACAATGCTGGCGACGTTGTGCACGATCATTCTTGGTTTTCTGGCCAAGTTTATTCAGAACATGCAGGCTCCCGAAGCCGCGGGTGGTGGCCCACTCGAATCGATGATTCGACTTGTAACCCAAAAGAACATGACCGTTGAACTCGAAGAATCTTTCGGGACGACGTTTTTGAAACAGACTGACAACGTGTTGGTCTACTGTCTTCGATCTTTGACTCATGTCGCTCCCGATTTTTCAAGACTGGATTTCTCGAAATTCCTGAAGTACGGGTATTGGATCGAAAACGACCGGATTTTTGTCGCCATGGCAGCCAGCCTGGCGCTTTGTTTCGGCCTTTATGTGTTTGGCTATTTCTGTCTCAAGACACGTGAGATTGCGGGATGAAAAAGCATTCCAACTATACGCGGAAAGTTATCTACATTGCTCTTATCGGGATCGCACTGGTACCGATCTCGTTTTTGTCGCGGCCGACAACGCGAGGTGGTGACAATACGATCAAGGATCAAGGTGGGATTATTTCTCGCTTGAGAAACGAGCACGAACTTTCCCAGGCGAAGCTCAGCGAGATTGACGCGGCGTCGGAAGCACTTCGATTTTCTCTCTTGGGTATGCGGGGAATCGCGAGTACTTCGCTCTGGCTCCAAGCCAATGAAGCGAAGAAAAACGAAGACTGGAATTCCTTTGAGGCGACCCTCAATACATTGGTCAAGATTCAGCCGAACTTCGTCAAGGTTTGGGAGTATCAGGCTCACAATCTTTCTTACAACGTTTCAGTTGAATTCGATGATTATGAGTTTCGATACATGTGGGTGAAAAAAGGAATCAACTTCCTGACCGAGGGAATTCCTTTTAACCGTCGAGACCACCGAATCACGGATAACCTTGGCTTTTTCACCGGGCAAAAAATTGGCCGGGCGGACGAACGCGTTCAGTTCCGCCAGCTGTTCCGCGACGACGATGACTTTCACGGTTCCATGTCACGTTTTCCCTATATCCATAAAGAGACGCGCGGAAAAGAGAAACTGGGCTTCGATTCATTGGATTTCGGTCCGGATAACTGGCTCTTGGCTTATCAATGGTATGACCGATCGCGTGAGATGGTGGATGTGGGTGTTGAAGGGGATGTGGTTCCCCAGCGATCCAGTGATTACCTGTTCTACATGAAACGGCCTGCCCAACTTCGTAACCACGTGATGTCGCTGCAGAAAGAAGAACAGCCGACCGAATCTTTTATCTACAAGTGGGATCAGGCTCTGGATCATTGGTTGGACTTTGGGCGGCGAACGATGCGCTCTCAAATCGGTGTCGATATCACGTTGGAAGGTATGGATAAGTCGATGAAGGATATCGACAACTACCGCGAGGAGCTCGAGGTCCTGGCTCCCGGCGTCCGCGAAAGAATCGAAAACGAAATTATCGCCGAAGCTGCCGTGACGGAAGAAGATCGTCGTTTGCTCGATGAAGATCCGGCGAACCTAACGGAAATCGAGCGACGTCGCGTACGGACCATTCGCTCGAAAGTTTTGAATGCCCGCGAAATGATCGACCGCAAGGTTGCGGAAGAAGCCAGTGACGGAGCCGAAGCAAAGCGACTTCTGGCAAAAATTGGTGAAGCGATCGGGCGTCAAATTGCAATCGATCGATACTCCGATATCACGAACTATTTCTATTGGAAGATTCGTGGACAAGGTGAGAAAAAAGACACGGCTCTGATCGCACGCTCGGCCATTTATTTTGCCCAGGAGAAGAAGCGACAGTCCAAATACGATCGCTACATTGAGATCGATCCCAATACGGGACGCCCGCGAGTGAACGCCAAGGGTGAAATCATCATCGCCGATGGAGCCATTCAGGAATACGAAAAAGGATTTCGGGCTTGGAACGAAATTTTGAATGAATATGAAGGTTTGCAAAAAGGTGACCTGGCCGAGGATCTCGTCGAAGAAATGCAGGCCTATCAGGAAGTCCTGAAGATTGCCGGGGTTGAATGGCCTCTTAATTTTCCTCTTCAGCACATCATCGATCGGCGTGCCCAAACGGGCATGCAAGACGGATTGCCAACTTCGGAAGATCTGGCTGACCGTCGCGAAGATGGTGGTAAAGGATCTGGAGATGGAGAATCCGGGCGAACGATTGGCGACGACAAAAAAGGCGACGACAAAAAGTCAAACGACAAAAAGTCAAACGATAAGAAGTCAAACGATAAGAAGTCAAACGACAAAAAGTCGGACAACGTGAAGTCAGAGCCCAAGAAGTCGGACGACAAGAAAGTTGGTGAGAAGAAATCCGATGAAAAGAAGTCGGACGACAAGAAAGCGGACGACAAGAACGCGGATCCGGCCGCCGGCAAATCGAAAAAGTAAATGCTACTTTTGGTCCGGCAAGATGGAATATTCCGTGACCACAGGGAAATGGTCCGATCCGACCTCGGGATAGATTTTGCGATTCCGCACGATCATGTTTTCCGAACAAAATGAATGGTCGATCGCGATCCGCAGCATCCAGTATCGTTCGGGCCACGAGGACTGGAGCCCAATGCCTTGACGGCTATCTTTGAGACGAGTGTTTCGCACAAAGTCTCTCAGGAACGGCGACCACGTGGTCGCATTGAAGTCACCCGCGACAATTTTCTCGCCGGGGAAATCGTTGACGATTTCCTGCAATTCATTCAGTTGCTGATTCCGGATTTCAAGGAACTCCGGGTATCGTGGCGAAAGCGTGTGAACGCCGAACAAATTGACAGGTTGTCCATCGAGCCGAAAAACACAATGGATCATGGGGCAGTCGTGCTGGTCCCGCGTCAACTGGAAAACTTTGAACGACTCAAGCGGCTTCTTGCTGTAGATGGCCATGCCAGAACCCATTCTTCTCGGACGAAGTACATGATGGGGATAACGTTCGGTCAGTTCTTGAAGGTGTAGTTTCCACCGCGACGTGTATTCGACCAGCAAGACGATGTCCGCATCAATCTCGTGAATGCTCTCGATCGTTCGTTCGAACGAGTCATTTTCGTGAAGCAGATTCAGGCTCAGGATTTTGATTTTCTCCAGATCTTTCACCCGGCCTTCCGGGAGCGAATCGCCGGAAGGCAAGTAAATCGAAAACACGGCCCACGCACTCAGCAGCAACAGCAACCCGTTGATCGTAAACATGATCCAGCTTCGAAAGAGAGTAAATCCAACGGCCGCAACCAGCATTCCGGCAAACCAGAGGAACTGAAAGTTGCAGAGCGACTCGAATAGCCAGGAAAATCGCGCCAGAAAAGTGGATAAGAAAACTGCAGCCGGCAAAAGCAACGCGATTAGCATGAACGTTTTGTTGATACGCCGAAACGATAAAAACGTTTCCGCTTGATCCGAGTCTACCTCGGAGCCATTTTTTTCCTGCCTTTTGTTCACAGCTTTCTCGAAAGCAGATCTTGTTGAATTGCAGAGCAAAAGCGAATTTCGACGATCACAATCGAACAAAGATTTTATCGTCCGAGGGTCGCAAACTCGATTGCACGTTTTTGAATTTTGTCAACGATTCCACCGAATCTGAACCAAAATTGCACTTCCGTCTCGCAAATGTCAGAAACGCTTGCTGGATAATCGCATTTGCCTTGGTTCGGCACCGGCAGTTCCGTATCATTACCATGGTAGGAGTCATGCAGATACCAGGGCATTTTGGATTGAAATCGTGAACGGATCTACAATGAATCAACTTTCAATCGACCGATTGCTGACCACCCTTCTGTTTTCATGGCTGGTTTTTGCGGTTGCGGCGCCGGTTGCCGGGCAGCAAAAACAACAATCGAGACGGGGACGAGTTCAGGAAAAGACGGATAATCCGTTTGACGGCGAGGCCGCCATGAAGGACTTGATTGAAATCTGCAAAATCGGTCCACGAATTAGCGGCACCGATGGAATGGCCAAACAGCAGGCGATGTTGATCAAGCGCTTCGAGGAACTCGGTGCCAAGATTGAGAAGCAAAGCTTTGAGGTTAAACACCCGGTGACCGGCAAGGACGTGCCGATCACGAACTTGATTGTCCAATGGCATCCCGACAAGAAGAAGCGGATCCTGCTTTGCACGCATTACGACACCCGGCCGCTGCCCGATCGCGATCGGGTCAAACCGGACGGCATCTTCCTGGGCGCCAATGACGGAGCCAGTGGTTGCGCATTTTTCCTTGAGTTGGGAAAACACATGGGAGATTTGGGCGGCGAATATGGGATCGATTTTGTCTTTTTCGACGCCGAAGAGTTTGTCTATCAGAGGCCGCGCGATCCGCTGTTTGTTGGATCGACTCACTTTGCCGAAGAGTACGTCAAACAAAAAGAGATCAAGTATGCTGCCGGAATCCTGTTGGATATGATCGCCGACAAACATTTGGATCTGTACTATGAAAAAAATAGCCTGAAGTATGCGAAGACGATAACGCAAAGTTTGTGGGAGACGGCGGCGGAATTGAAGATTCGCGAATTCGTTCCCAAGGTTCGACATGAAGTTCGCGACGATCATTTGCCCCTCAACACCATCGCGAAGATTCCTACCTGCGATATCATCGATTTTGATTATCCGACCATCCGCAAGAAAAACGCTTACTGGCATACACGGATGGACAAGCCCGATAAATGTTCCGGCGAGTCGATGGCCAAAGTGGGCTGGGTCGTCATCGAGTGGCTCAAGAAAGTTCAGAAACCTGTGGGCGACGAATGATCGGCATCCTGTTTGGAATTTCGATTTTTGCCGGCGGCCTCATCATGATGTGGGTTCACTGGAATACCTGGCAGGCCGAGTCCGATCGAGCGAAAACGAAGGGCGATCGAATCTTTTTCATTCGCAAGTTTCGTCGACGCACGTTGATGGGAAGCATGATCGCAATTATCGGCGCGATGATGACCACGTGGTTTTATGCGGATGATGATCCACGGGTAAAATTCGTTTTGGTCGCGGGCATGCTGCTATTGCTACTTGGTTTGACCGGGTATGCCCTTGTCGACGCACTCAGTGTTTACGTTCACTTTCATCACGGTAAAGAAGCCGGCGTTGCATCAAAACGATTGGCCGAGGAATACAAACGGTTGAAAGAAAAGGCTGCGGATGCGGCTGAAGAGGAAGCGGGCGCCGGCGAAGCGGAATAATTTTCGTGGCCGGATTTATACAAATGGATTGATCGCTACGGTCCTCAAGGCTTGCGCGAATTGCGGGGATGATTGTTTTTTTGGTTTAACCCGAACCATGGAGTTTGTCGAATGAGAAACCAGACTGCCTCGAAAGGGGCAGTCGGTTCAAAGGGCAAACAATGGGATATCCATCAAAGGGTTTTCGTAAATGAACGACGTATTGGCCGTCATTCTTGCGGGTGGCAAGGGATCGAGACTGGAACCGCTTACTCGGGATCGAGCAAAGCCCGCAGTGCCATTTGGTGGAAATTACCGAATTATCGACTTCGCGCTATCGAATTGTTTGAACAGCGGCATTCGAAAAATGCTGATGTTGACGCAGTACAAAGCCATGAGTCTGGACCGGCATATTGATATTGGTTGGCGACCTTTCTTTTGCCGAGAACTGGGTGAGTTTATTGACGTTGTTCCGCCTCAGCAACGAATCGATGAACAGTGGTACCAAGGCACGGCCGACGCCGTCTATCAAAATATTTACGCCATCGAAAAAGCGAGGCCCGAGTACGTGGTGATACTCGCCGGCGACCATGTCTACAAGATGAACTATCAAGACATGGTGCAACAACATATTCGACTCAACGCCGATCTGACGATTGGGGCCCTTCCCGTCTCGAAAAAGGAAGCAACCCAGTTTGGTGTGATGCAAGTCAACCAACACGACCGGATCGTTGGCTTTGAGGAAAAACCGGCGGAACCGAAAACTTTGCCGGGCCAAGAGGATACTTGTCTCGCAAGCATGGGGATTTATGTTTTCTCGGCGAGGTTCCTGTTTGAGCAACTTTGTATCGATGCCACCCAAACCGACAGTGCCCATGATTTCGGGAAGAATATTATCCCGGCAGTGATCGATACGCACCAGGTTTATGCTTACCCTTTCCGTGACGAGAATCGAACCTCCAATGCCTACTGGAGGGATGTCGGGACAATCGATGCTTACTATGAAGCGAACATGGATTTGATTGAGGTTGAACCGAACCTGAATCTCTATGACCAGCAATGGCCGATTCGAACCTACCAGCCAAACCTTCCGCCTCCCAAATTTGTTTTTGGAAGTGGGTCTCCGGAATCGGAACGAGTTGGGCGAGCCATCGACAGCATTGCATGTCAGGGGAGCATCGTCAGCGGCGGCACGGTTGAGCGATGCATCCTCGGGCCCTCAGTAAGGATCAACAGCTTTGCCCAGGTTCGAGATTCGATCTTGTTTGACCGAGTCGAGATTGGCAGGCACGCAAAGGTTCAGCGAGCGATTATTGACAAGGGCGTAAAGATTCCCGAATCGATGGAGATTGGACTGGATCCCGAAGCCGACAGAAGGCGTGGTTTCACGGTAACCGATAACGGGGTTGTCGTGATCGCCAAAGGAGACAGTTTCCTGACTGAGCCCCACTTTCAGAAAAGAAAGGCGGCGAGAGGAAGTCAGATTCCCGGTTGAGTTCGGTTCACCAATCGACTTCGGTTCACCAATCGACGGTGAACGCCGACACCAGAGCGCCTAGAAAACTTCGCGGGTCATTTCGCATTGTCCTTCAAAAACCGTCTCCTTCGTAAAGAAGGGCGCGAGGACGGAATTGGATTTCATCGGCACGCGAATCAGCACTTTGACTTTGGCCGTGTCCTTTTCGATGACGCTTGGTGTCACGATGATTTCTGCATCTCGTGCGCCAACACTTTGAAGGACAAACTTGGCTGCTTCTTCGATTTTTTCCTTATTGGCCCCCGGAACAATACCAACGCGAGCCCCTTCGTAAGCGGCCGATTCCGTCGCGTGGTGCAACATGTTGGCGCGCCCCAATTCATAGCCTGCAAACAACAGCAGAACGAGTACCGGCAGGCAGATCGCGATTTCAACGGCCGTGGCCGCTTTTCGACGATTGTTTCTTCGCCGTGCTGATCGAAGTGAATTCATTGGGCTACTCCGTAATCAAGACAGGCAATTGGGCGGCAATCTCTTTGAACACTTCGACCAACTCGCGATTGCTATTCGCATGAAGATGAATTCCGCCGGTTTGTTGGGCAACCTGCCGCATCAGCGACTGGTTCGCGCCTTGGCTGAACGTAATCGTATGAACCGTAATCTTGTCTCGCTTGGCTTGTGCCGCGATCGTCAACGGGCTGATGCCGCGGTTGTGATTTCCATCGGTCATCACGATCACCGTTTTTTCAGCCAGTTCGCGCGATCTTGGATCGTTTTTGACAGAGCCCAGCCCGACTCGCAGTCCTTCTCCGATGGCGGTTGTTCCGGACGCTCGTTGCCGTCTCAGTTGACGATCGATCAGACTCATGTCATTGGTAATTGGAACCAGCTTTCTCGCGCTGGAGCTGTAAACCGACAGCGAAACCAGTTCTTCGTCCGGGGTTTTCTGAATCTCGGAAAGGAAAACCGAGACGGCATTTTTTAATGCATCGAAACGGCCAAACGAACGCATCGACCCCGAAACATCGAGAACGAGTGCGATGTCACGGTCCAAACGGGTTGCCGTGCATACTTGAACCGGTTCAAACTCTTTGACGCCAAAAACCGGTCCAAACATCAAGTGGACGGGGCCGGACAATGAACCTTTGGTACGTTGGCCGATCACGCGAACGGAATTGATCCGGTCTTCACTTTCGGCAAACAGAAAACTACCATCCGCTTGAGGTGAACTTCGACCGAACACGACATTTTGGTCGCGTAGTTGTAAAGGCTTACCTGCGACCAGGTTGGACTCAGCCAGGTCTTTGGCCGCGAGCAAAGCATCACTTTTGTTCTGCTTTCGACTTAGCGTTTCCGCGGCCGCTTGAGCTGCCGCATCCGTAGCGGTACGAAGCTCAGCGCGCGTGACATGGACTCTCGCGATATCGATGGCGAGAGCCGCCGCGACAAACAGGATGATCAAACAAACGGCGATCAGGGGCAGCATGGCCCCGCGGCGAATTCGCAATTTCATACTTTGGGTCATGGTCATGCTCAGAGGTGGTGTACTCGGCTACTCTTTTTGCATCACGGCTTCCACCGATAGGGTTCGCCCCCGATAGAATCCGAATTTGATCAGGGAGTTCTCGTCTGCGGGTGCGCTGACGATGACGCGGATTTTTTCTCCGCGTTTCACTTTCGTAAGATCGCTGGGGACAAACTCGACTTTGACATTCTTCAGTTTTCTTCCGTCGGTAACCTGGGCTGCCGCATTTCGAGCTCCCGCTTCGGTGCCCTGTCGCTCAGTGGAAACCTTGGCGGCCTCGTAAGCCGTTTGCACCAAAGCCTGTTTGAGAAAGATCATGCCGGCCGCTTCGATCGCTCCGAATACCACCAGGGCGATGATTGGCAGGCAGACAGTTAATTCAACAACCGCTCCACCTTTTCGTCGGCAGGCAGTCGGTTTTCTTCGGGTGCGGGACATAGAGAATCTCAAAGGAATGGAAGAACTAGTTGGAGACGGATTCTTCCTGTTGCTTCAGTTGCTTCTTCAACTCTTGGATTTCTTCTCTTTGTTGACGGACGAGATCCGCAGCTTTATTGAAATCGTTGGCGACGTCAGCCCAGAAATCAGAGTCACGAAACTTGACGACTTCGACTTCATCCTGAGTTGTCAGTTCACGCATCACGCGTTTAAGTCTTGCAACCGGGCCGACGAATCGATTACTGAATCGAATGGTGTCGAGCATGAATGCAGGAAACAGGGAAATCAGAATGATGGCCATGAATACGAATTGGCCCGATTCGGCGACAAGACGATCCATGATCGGCTCGCTTGGATCGCCAAGAAGTGTTTTCAGTATCACGACCGACGAGCAGGCGACAACAAAGAACGTCAGCCAATGGATCATTATGCGGCGAAGCAGTGCGCCTTGAACGTGCGAATCGATAAAGTGTTGGCGTCGCTTATGTTGCATCGCTACTACCTCAAAAAACTGAATTCTTAGAAAAGATGGTTCGAATTCTTATTCCCCGGATCAGGGAACCTCTCCCCCGGATCAGGGAATCGATGAGAAAAAATAGGATACGTTCAAGCGCGAATCGCGGTGAAAAGGAAGACGGTGAAACTTCGAAACGGCCGGCGCCCTAATGACCGTTCCAACCCGCAGAACCGAAAGCCCAAGCCGATGGTCCGCAGCGCCTTGGAAATCACCCGCTGATTCGACAAGAAATCGGCGTCCCGAGAGTTGCAGAATCGGGAAAAAAATCATGCATAACAGAATCCGCGCCCTAGATTTAGAGACGCAAACATCCCCTAACCAGCGTACGTTTGGAGGCGAGCATGGGTCTCAACCTAGCTATCAAACTATTGGACAACGAAATCCTCAGCCGGGATCAATTCATCGAAGTCGTCCGACAATTCGAGTCGAGCCGGCCCAGTGAAATGTCAGTTGCCCTTCGCAACAACATGATTTCGACGTTGCATGCCCGACGGATTCTCGAGTGCCAAGTCGAAAATCCGGAAATGACGTTCTCGGAGGCAGCCCAACAGGAAGGAATCTTGTGCGAATCCGAATGTCAGATGCTGGACTTGCTGCAAGATGCGTCGCGTCAAACCGTTTCCGAGATCCTGGTGGAAAAGGAAATCTGCACCCCAGCGCAAGTCAACTTGCTGCACCGTTCACTCCGCGTGTGCGATGAGAAATCCTCGAAACTTCCGACTCCCAAGTTTTCGCGACGTCAACGAAACGTCGAAGTCGAAACCTGGTCTTAAACGACTCATGGAAAGCGAGTCACTCAGCTGAACAATCCGGTGACTGCTTGCGCCTTGACCAATTCACGCGGCTGGTTGAGGTGATTGAAAACGATGGTTTCAGGATCGATTCCCACGCTGTGATAAATCGTTGCCAGGAGCTGCGTCGGATGAACGGGGTTTTCCAAAGGTGCGGACGCCGTCTTGTCGCTTTTTCCGTAGACGAATCCTTTCTTGATCCCGGCTCCCGCCACAAGCGACGTGTAACAATAGGGCCAGTGATCGCGGCCGTCATCGGAGTTGTCATTTCCTGACGTGCTGACGCCACGTTGCGGGCTCCGCCCAAATTCCCCGACGCAAACAACCAGGGTTTCATCCAGGAGCCCTCGCTCGTCCAAGTCGGCAATCAAAGCCGAAACTCCGGCGTCCAGCATCGGTGCCGCCTGGTTCTTCATTCGTTTGCTCAAGTCCTTGTGGACGTCCCAGGAATGGTTGTCCGAGTTCGCCACTTTCGGCCAGATTACCTCGACGACCCGCGTGCCTGCTTCCACCAGGCGTCGGGCAAGTAAGCAGCATTGTCCAAACGTGTTACGCCCGTACTTCTCTCGCGTCGAATCCTTTTCCTTGGTCAGATCGAAAGCATCCCGGGCCCGTCCACTGCTGATCAGGTTGATCGCGGTTTCGTAATACGAATCCAAGTCATACTTCTTGACCGCTTTTTCGATGTTGGGCATTCCCTTGTTGAGGATGTCACGAAGTTTGGCGCGGCGGGCAAGTCGGCCCTGCGAAATGTCGCTACGAAGCTTCAAATCCTCGACGTTGATCTTGTCCATCTTTTTCATGTTCATATCGTCCCCACCCGGGAACAGATAATACGGATCGTAAGCGCGACCCAGGAATCCAGCCGTGCCCGACTTGTTGACCACGTTACTTTCCTGAAGAGGACGTGGCATCATCACGAAGGGAAGCATGGGCTCGGTCGGCGGCTTGAGCCGCACGATATTCGAGCCAAAGTTCGGAAAATCTTTGGGGGTGGGTGGTTCAAGTTGACCCGATGGACTGACTTTGTCAGCCGTGTAGCCGGTATGCATTTGGTAGATCGCCGCCGTGTGGTTGAAGAGGCCAACCGGCGTGTAACTCATCGATCGAATCATCGTTAGCTTGTCCGTTACCGTCGCAATCTTGGGAAGCAGTTCGGTAACATCCATCCCGGAAACTTTGGATTTGATTCGTTTGAATTTGCTGCGGACATTGTCCGGAACGTTGTCCTTGGGGTCCCATAAATCCAAGTGGCTGGGGCCGCCTTGCAGGTAAAGCATGATCACGCTTTTTGCTTTTCCCCATCCGGGACCATGCTTCTTCTTTTCCGCGTCGGTTTCATTGGCGGCTGCCGATTGGAGAGAAAGCATGCTCCCCAGGCTCAGGCCCATGATTGCCGATCCTCCGACTCGAAGCAGGTCACGGCGCGTCGCGGAAAGATGGGGGTCGCACAGATCCTTGGCGCGGTTTCCAGGAATGATCAGCATGGTTGTTTCCTAGTGAAGAGGCGGCGTCCAATCGGAAAGGCCGATTTTTCGCAGCTTTCCAGTATATCGGCAAGCCAAATTCGCTGCAAATTTTGCCGTTTAGAACGCAATTCTCAGGAAACAAAACAGAAAAAGGCGAAGTGAAAATTCACTTCGCCTCTTGGGAGTTCGAGCTAAGCAAACCGTTTATTTCTTGACTTCTTTTTTGGGTTCTGCTTTCGCCAATGCCGTGACCGCTGCCTTGTACTTGGCGCGGGCCAGGTTCAAGCGGGCCGTCATTTCGCAAGTCGTGCACTCTTTGCCAACAACGAATTCTTTGTTGTCGCCAGATGCCTTCGCGAGGGAAGCTGCTTTCAGTGGGCAGTCACAAGTCTTTTCGCCAACTTTGTAGCTCATTTTGACACTGTCCATGGCCGTCGAAACCAGCTTGGTGCGCTTGGCAGTTTCGATCGGGCAAGAGCAAGACTTGCCAGCGATGGTCGTCGTCTTGCTGACTTCGCATTTGCAAGGAGTTCCGAAAGTCTTGACGAACTTCTCGGTCGTTTCGACGAGGTGCGTGTAAGCTTTTTCCTTGTTTTGGAATTCTTTCTTGGCAACGACAAATGTCATCTCAGAGCCTGATTCCTTGGCCATGGCCGCGGCGGATTTCGGACAACAAGTTGTTTTTTCACCGATCTTGTATTCCATTTTTGGCAGGTGACCCATTGCGGTTTCGATGGGGCACTGACCGTCTTTACATTCACCGTCTTGAACGGTTTTGGTCGCGGTCAACGTCGTAGGACACTTACCGTTTTTGCACTCCTGGGCATTGGCAACGGAAACGAAACCGGCGATGGCGCAAATCAACAAACTGTGGGCAATCAAACGCATTAGAAAATTCTCCAAAGTAAAACGGAAACTGAAACTGTCTTTCAATACTGCGGGCGTTTTCAAAAGAGCAGCAAAGTAGATTCGATGACGGTGCGTCACCGTGATCCCCCAGGCAATACTCAGATTACGGACGGCTAGAGACAGATGTTCTTACAACGTTTTCCGATTTTCAATTGGTTTTTCCCTGGGCGTTAACCATTCGCGGTTCGCAGGTTTCCAGCGTCAATCCGCATACATTTTCACTGTGAAGCATCGAACGCATGAATGAAAATTGATTGGGGTTTGAATGCGAATAGCGCAACAAAAAAGCCCGGTCGAAACCGGGCTTGAGGTTCAAAATTTGAAAGGATTCGTTAGTCCAAAAATCCGACCAACTCCTGGCTTCGGCTTGGCTGCTGAAGCTTGCGAACCGCTTTCGCTTCGATCTGGCGAATCCGCTCGCGTGTCACTTTGAAAATGTGACCGACTTCTTCAAGGGTGTAGCTGTAGCCGTCACCCAAGCCGTAACGCAGCTTGATAATCTCGCGTTCACGATAGCTAAGGGTCTTCAGGACTTTCGTGATCCGGCCACGAAGCATTTCCTGTGCAGCTCCCAAAGAAGGATTCTCAGCCTCACCATCCGGTAGCAAATCGCCAAAGTGACTGTCTTCACTGTTGCCGACAGGTCGGTCCAGGCTGATGGGATAGCGGCTCATCGCGAGCACGCGGCGAGCTTCATCAATCGTGGTTTCTGCCCGACGGGCAACCTCTTCCAAAGTCGGCTCACGACCGAGTTCCTGGAGGAGCTGACGGGAAACTGTACGAACCCGTGACATGGTTTCGACCATGTGGACTGGGATCCGAATCGTTCGGCTTTGGTCGGCAACGGCTCGGGTGATCGCTTGGCGAATCCACCATGTCGCGTATGTGCAGAACTTGAAACCTCGGCGGTATTCGAACTTGTCGACCGCTCGCATCAGGCCAGCGTTGCCTTCCTGAATCAGGTCGAGAAAGCTCAGTCCACGATTTCGGTACTTCTTGGCAATCGAAACAACCAGTCGCAAGTTTCCTTCCGACAAGGCTCGTTTGGCTTTTTGGTATTCCGAATAAATGCGTTTGAGGAATCGGACGCGATTTCGAAGACTTCGCGGTGTTTCCTGGCAGGCGATCAGGATGTTGCGAAGTTGATCAACGTAGACCTGTCGCTCTGACGCCGGTTTCTTGGTTTTCTTGTGACGCTTGATGCGTGCAATCAGGTCATCGATTCGAATACTGAATTCTTCAACCGTTCGAATCAGCGATTCGATTTTCTGGGTTCGCAGTCCCAGTTCTTCGATCAAGCGGACCGTGCGTCGTCGGCGACGAGAAAGCTGTTGCCAGGCCTCGCGTCGACGCGTTTTGGATTCTGACTTTGAAAGCGCCGTTTTGAAGTCATGTTTGTTTCGCTTCAGAAGAACTTCAAGGGTCCGGATATTGTGTGGGATCCGCCCCAGGATTTGTTCTTTCTCAAGTCGGTCGGTGACGGAAACCTGAACCGTTCGGTCAAAGGGCAACTCGCCACGGTGAACCCGTTTCAAAGTCTTGAAAGCAACCTGCATGACGTAGTCGCATTCAAGCAACTTCGTGCGGAATTGTCGGCGCGTGTCTTCAATTTTCTTGGCGAGCGCGATTTCTTCTTGACGTGTCAAAAGGGGAATCTCGCCCATTTGCGTCAGGTACATTCTCACCGGGTCATCGGACCACGATTCACTTTCGTCAACTTCAAACAATTCTTCCGCGTCTTTGACGTCTTGTTCTGCTTGGGCCGACTCAGCGGCCGTCGGCATCGCGTCATCATCCTCCACGGCCACATTGTTGACCAAGGATTGTTCTGCGACTCGTGTTGTTGCTTCGTCTTCTAATTCGTCGAGGATTACGTCGAACAAAGCTTCTACTCCTGAATTCAATTGCACCCAAATCAGGGTGTTGCATGGAATTGGTTAATATTTCAGTCTTCAAAAAGCATCATCTTGAAGACTCATTTTTCTGGATGCCATCGGGCCCAGAAAGTCGTCATCTCGTTTTGGATTTTTCAACCGTTTGAATTTTTTCAACCGTTGGCGCAAGTCCACTCTGAATCAACATCGCTCAATCTGCAAACCGCCACGGATCACAAAAATATGTTTAACGATTCCCCATTTGGGGATCCACAAGTTGAAACAATGTTTGAAATCATCTGCTCGGGAAAGCCTTTACGCAGCCAACTCAGTTTTTGATCGAACCAACCCAATCGAACCAACCCAGTGGATCGGCTCATCAATGCGTTCAAAACGGTTCAGTCCCAACGTCAAATGCGCAAAATTACTCCGAATGAGCAAACAAAAAGAAAACAGCCCTGTTGAAAATTCCGATGTCGCCGCGAGGCAAAATAAAGTGGTTTCGATCGGAAACCTGCGCCGCATTCGAATCACGCCTCGTGTTCACACCGTTTTGACCTGCCTGTGTTGATTTGCCACTTATTTGGACCCGTCAAATACCTTGTTTCCGATAACTTCGTGGAAGTTCGAAGTCAAAAAACCAAGGCGAAATTCGATCGGGATCAACAACAGCACGACATGATCGTAGTTGGGCTGTGCGTTAAGCTTGGGGAGCAAGCTTGGGGAGCGTCGAATCGCGGTAAGACAATTTTAACTGGAACTTAATGAGGGTCTAGCCAAAAAAAAGAAGCTCTAAATTTTTGTGGCGTCTCGTTTCGCATTAACGCAAATTCTGGGCCCGCATCGGTCAGCGAAAGGAATTCGATTGAGCAAAGCCTCACCGTTAAGGGCGACTTTTCGGGCTGCCCGATTGCGACTTGAAACCCTCCTCAAACCGAGAAAAACAGCTAGAATTTTCCAAATCCGTTTGAATCCCCATTTCCGGCCGTATTTCCCACGTTTTCCGGCAACCGATGGACATTCGGATCCGTAACAATAAGTCTCCGAATTCCGTCTAACGAAGCATATCCAGCTTATGTCCAGCGAATACCAGTTTCCTTGCACGAAATGCGAACGTTCCTTTCGCGTTGAAATCGCCCAGGCAGGAAGAACGGTTCCCTGCCCCTTTTGCAAGGAATCGCAGGAGCTTCCGAAGCTGAGCGAAATGAGGCGTCTGCCTACGCCCTTCGATGACGATGAAAGTGAGTATAAGCCTTCAAGCTCGTCCGGGACGACGGAAAAAATGGGGCTGGCGCAAACCTGGATGTTCGTCCTTGGTTTGCCACTGATCCTGATCGGTGGGGGTGTCGGCGGCTATCAATGGCTCCAAGCTGACGGAAAACAAAAGGAACTCGACGGAATTGACCTAACCAGCAAGATCGAGGAAATCAACGAAAGGATCGATAGCCAAACTCCCGAGCAATTGTGGACTCTCTGGCATGATGAGATTCTTGAACGTCCTCCCGTTGTCTGGAAACAATCGCAACCTCTCTACCTGAAGCAGCAGGTTGGCGTTCATCGCTTGATCGCCTATTTCGGCTTCGGTGCCGCGGCAATTGGCCTGGGACTTACGGTTTTCGCCGTGATGACGGGCTCGAGAAAAGAGTAGCAATCCTTGGCCCAGGGCCTGTCCCAATCCCAGGGGAAGCGTAACTAGGCAAGTTCAACATCCTGCCACTGTTGGCTCCAGCGGTTGCCCTCGCGGACCTTTAGCACCTGGCCGGTCTCATTCTCGATCACGAACAGGAATCGCTTCAAGAGTTTGCGGGCCAATATCACGGCGTAGGAATCACAGCGTGCAATTCGCCAGTTGCCGATTCCGCGAACGCTCGGATAGCGATTACGAATGAAGTCGATTGCAGGATCCTGCCGTTCGCCGTCTGAAAGTGAATCGCAGACCGGGCAGATGCCCTGATTTGTCGCGACCGGTGCAACGAGTTGGCAGCATCGCTTGCAAGCAACCGCGAGCGATTCCATCAACAGGCGACCGGAACTCGGGCATTTCCAAAGCAGCCGGGTGTCCACCATTTTTTCTGAAACGCTGCAACGGGACACTTTGGTTTCAACCAAGCGTTGCCCCGATTCGGCACACAATTGAATCGCCGCCGGTACGGACAATTGCCCCTCGTCGTCAACGCTAATACGGTAGGAGCTTTTTCCGCTTTCCGTGCAAAGGAATGGCGGGCATACCGCGCGGCCATTCGTGAAGGTTTTCGCCCAGCCGGTGAACTTGATGGTTGCCGAGTCGGAGTCCGATTCAATCAAAAGCTTCCCATCAATGCGTTTGGCCCAGACGACTCGAAGTTGGAACTCGGGATTCTCAGCGTTGTCGCCGGAATTTGAAGGCCGAAGAAACTGCGAATGCTCTTCCAGCACCTGCGAAGCCAGCAATGACAATTGGTCTCGGCGACTTGGTGACTTCAACCAATCCGGATCGCTGTCCCGTTCTTCCACATCCTGAAGCTCAAGTGCTTCAATAACTTCCGCCTCCAACTCCCCGTGATCGCAAACAAAAATCTGCTTTCGTACGTCGTCTCGAATTGCCAAATCTGGCGTGTACTCGGCTCCAATGATGGGAACCTCTTCGATGGAACATCCGGCCATCCGGATCGAGACTTTGCCCTCGCTCTCGGGCTCAAGCGAAAACAGCGGGTAGATCAATTCGGAAACGGACTGGATGGACGCATCGTCTTCGTGCACCACCGAATGGGTGAATCGGATCTCAAGATTTCCTGGAAGCGCGCGATTCATGTTTCCGGAAGCGAATTCGCGTAAAGCGACGGGCGGGAACTGGATTGCCCTTCTTCAATGGTAAAAGTTCAAGGCCTTGGATGTTCGATTGGCAGGTCTAATTCGCTGATTTTTGCAAAATCAAAACCACATCTTCGGTTTTATCGTTTAGCTCCGCCGGATTTTCGAAATCGTAGGCGAAGTCATACACGCCTGCGATTTCAAAGGGCGATCTCCGAACCAACGAGAGGATCTGGGGCTTGGTGTAGGTTCGAAACGCAACGTCATCGCCGATTTTTTGAATGTCGGTCGGCGTGTAAACATCAAACTCCAAACGAAACGTTTCAATCCGTTTCTTGATGTCGAGCTCGATTTGCCACATTCTCGTGTTGATCGCCAGCATGCCGCGCTGGGCCGTCCAGTACTCGCCCTCGCATTCATGCTGTCCGAGCGGCAGCAAATGCAATCCAAGCACATAGATGCCGCCAACGTTCATGTTGTCGGCCATGCACTGAAGGTGGGATGCCGCTTCGGCCTCCGAAAGCAGGTGGCGAAAGCTGTTGATGGTATTGAAGCCAACGTCAAACTTTTTCTTCAATTCAAAATCGCACATGTCACCGACGAATGCGCGATCGGCGAACCCATGCCGTTCCAGTCTTTGATTGCAAAAATCAACCGCCTTCTCATTCAAGTCCAAGCCCTGAACTCGGTAACCTTGCTTGGACATGCGGAACATGAGACGGCCGGTTCCGCAGGCGGGCTCGAAAAGCCGCTTCACCTTGTGAGGTACAAAAGCGTCGATGCAGTATTCGAGAAAATCGACTTCCGCTTTCCAGTCAGAGCCGTACACCAAATCATAGTACTTTGGATAGTCATAGATGCTGGCTCCGCCAGTGGTCGCGTTTTGCATGTCAAATCCGTCAAGCTGATCCGTTTTTTACAAGGCAAGGAGTTCGACGTGCGACTCGATCGCAATCGGAGATTTTAGTCGTCGGCGGCTGCCTTTTGCACAACGGAATCGTCGGATTTGATCTTGAGTAGTTTCCTGAGCTGAGCTCGGATCTGTCGAAATTTGATCGGCATCGTAACGCAAACCGCGTCCGAACTAAGTTTGGCTTTCGACTTGAATTCGGCCTGGCTTTCTTTGACAAGCAGCATCGAAGGAATGTTTTGCGTCCAAGGGTTTTCGGCGAAATGGTTAAAGGCTTCGACGCCCTGCCCTCCAAGTCCGACGCAACCAAAAATCACGCAATCGGCCGGCTTCTCTTCCGCAGGATCCAATCCCTCAAATCGCTGCAAAGCCCGAACGGGATCATTGATCACCAGCACGCGGTAGCCGAGGTTTTTCAACTTGGATCGCAACAAATCCTGAACTTCCGCATGCGAATCGACCACCATCACCGCATGCCCTTCACCTTCGGTCAGCTTTTGGGTTTTCCGTTGGTAGGCTTCCATGTCGCGCTGAGAAGCCTCTTCACTGTAACGGCGGTCGTCACCGGCTTTGATCGCCTTGATCACGCGCTCGATACTGTAGACGGCTTCCTCAGGAGTTTGAATCCGCTGCTCCGGATTCAAGGCCATCAAGTGATTGTTGAGGACCACCAGGTGATGGGGCAAATTGGGAACCATCGTCGTGATTGGTTTGATTTCACGAAAACGGGCGGAACTCATTCGCACCATTCGTTCGCGGGTTTCCACCAAAGGTGGCTCGCCGGTCACCATGTGATAGAGCAAGCAACCGAGGAAGAAGATATCGCTTCGCTTGTCGTTGCGAGATACGTTCGTTGTTTTCTCAAGTCCAGCGTAGTCAACCGATCGAGGGTTGATACCATCGCCGCGTGATACCTCGTCGTTGATGACTGCCAATCCAAAGTCGACCAGGCTCGCTCGACCGGAGGTCGAAAGCAGAACATTCGACAATTTGATGTCGCGGTGGGTGACGCCCTGGCTATACGAGTACTTCAACGCGCTGGCAACGTCGCGCGTGATGCTCAAGGCCGTCGACAGCTTAAGTCGTTTATGGGTTTTCACAAAGTCACGCAGGTTCTGCCCTTCGATGAAATCCATCACCATGTAGGTGCGGCTGTGTTCTTTGTCGACTTCGTAAATCGGAACGATATTGGGGTGCCGCAGTTTCATGACCGTTAGTGCTTCAGTCATAAAACTTTCTTGCGTGTCCAAGTCGTTGGCATAACGGTTCCGCAGAACCTTCACGGCCTTGATGTCATTGGTTTCGGTGTGGCACGCCCGATAAACTCGCGCGAAGGTTCCGCTTCCGACCAGGTACAGGACTTTCCATTTACCATAGATGAACCCTCGCTTGTGGCCGTCCAGTAGCCGCGTGAGTTGCCAGTTCGTCAGCAACTCCTCGCGAAGCAATGCCGTCTTGAACTCTTCGACATCGACACCGCGACCACCGATCTGCGCAAAGATCGTGTCAATTTGCTGGTTTTCAAGCAAACGACAGTCATAGATTCTTTGAGCGAGCTGCTCGGAATTGAGATTGTGTGACATTGATGAGAAATCTGAGTTGCGTGGGCGGAGGCGACTCAAGCTCGGTCATTCCTTGAGCTGACCAAACGAAACAACTTCGCCAGACGTACGGCACAAATTCAGGAAGGGGCCTTATTCAATATTATTCGAACCCGCCCAAATGAGCAACAAAAACAGGCAATTATGGCCCGAAACCCGTTCATTTGTACCGGTTTTTCTGTCCAGGATAAGCAATGAAAAACGGCGGTCGAAAAATCGAACCGCCGTTTCCATCGGAGAAAAAATGTATTTTGGGGCAGAGGTCGGAGCTCTACCCCGATTGGATCCCTAGATGTCCCCATCCAGTGCTTTTTTGTATTCGTCTCGCTCTTTGCGTGTCGCATCCAGGTCAAACATCAGGTATTTCATGTCGAGTCGGAGCTGACCCAGGGCTTCCTGGATGAAGTTCAGGATCCGTCGACGACGGCGAGTAAATTCGACAACCCGGTCCAATTTGGGTTTGATCTCGTTGAGGTATGTGGCAGGAAGGTCTTCTACGATTTCGATCAAGTCCATCAGGTCCTGAGGAATCTCTTCGGTTTTGGTTTCTTGTTTGTTTCGGGAATTGAGTTTCATTGTCGGCTCTCACTCAGAATCAGTTGGGTCTGATCAGGTGATAAAGCAGCTGGGGTGCCAAAAGAACAATTCGATTTGATCTAGACTGCTTAAGTTGTTGTTTTCAAAGAGTTTGCGCAAAAACGGCCGGTTTTGTTATCCCGTTGTGTTTTCTGCAAAGCGTTGCGAATTGGCAACGTGAATTAGGGTGGTGCCGGATTCTAAATCCTGATACAAGCACGACTTGCGCAAAAAATATGGGGCGGCAATCTCAGGTTGCCTTTTCCCCACGAAACAACTTCGAAGTTTTCCAGAAATCAACCTGCGTTGATTTTTTGAAACAAGACTCAAGCGTATTAGGCATGGACGCGTTGCTGGAGTTCTCATGTTTCATTTGAAACCTCAATTATCACGAATCATTCGCGGCAGAACCTTGATTCTGTTCGCCTTGGCGCTGTTCCAGGCGGTTGCCCTTCTCGATGCTCAAACCCGCAACTCGTTTGAGACAGAAAGTCCCACATGGCAATTGGCGATCGCGAAAAGTGAAAACATCAAAAAGACTTTTCAGCAGTCCCGGTCGTCCAAATTCAAGAAAGGCGGGCTGCGTTCCGAAGCATTCCAGTTCGAGGCGGCATTGCCCGAGAAGGTATTGGTCGGACTGGACGTTGAACCGGTCGCCGCGATCCCCGAACTCAATCCTCAAATCTGGGTACGGAATCCCGGAAACGACCTGCAAATCATGGCACGCGTCGTGCTTCCCTTCTCCAAGATCCAGGGCTCGGATGAGCCGGTGAGTTTGCTGATCGAAGGGCCCATGGTCACACCGCGCGGCGAATGGCAAAAACTTGGGTTTGCCGTCAAATCACGACACATCAAAAAGCTCGTGGACGAACGAGTCTGGTTTCTTCGCGAACGATACAAGAAATCCACAATCGTCGCGCGGGGGGCCTACATCGACATGCTCTTGGTTGGAGTCTACGCGACGCGTGGCCAAAACAAGTTCTGGTTGGACGAGCTTTCGATTGATGGCGAAGTGTCGGCGAAAGACCTGGCAGTGCAAGTCGAGCGCAATGGAGCGTTGGTTAAAAACAACTTGATTCGCGCTTCGACTTACCTGGAAGAGGAAAAACCGGCTGCGCCTTTTCAGCGGAAAGGTTCGGTCATCGAGTACCGGGGGCAGCCCTATTCGATTCGCTGCATTGAATACAACGGTGAGTCCTTTCAGTTCTTGAAGTCACTCGGTTTCAATTCGATTGAACTGAAACGCGAGCCGACGAGCCAGCAATTGGCGGAAGCGACCCGACTCGGAATCTGGTTGATTTCTCCACCGCCTGAGCAAGTGGGACTCTACAAACTGGACCATCGATTCAAGCCTGTAATGGCGTGGAAGATCGGAAGCCAACTGGGCGGACAGGATATCGCTCGTGTCCAGCAGACGATTCGCGAAATCGCCGAAAGCGAAGTCTATGAGGGTCGGCCGGTCATCGTTGATGCCGATTCACACTTTTCGACCTTCGGTCGCCTGGCCTCGGCAATCAGTATCAGTCGGATGCCAATTGGCTCGAGCATGCAACTTTCCCAATACGATCGATGGCTTCAACGATGGCGTAAGCAAACAGGCAACCTGCCCTTTGTGGTCAGCGTTCAAACAGAACTGCCCTCCGACTTGAAGCGTCAAGTTCACGCCATCAGCGGGAGAGTACCGCCCTGCCCTGTCTCACCCCAGCAGATGCAGTACATGCTTTACGAAGCGATTACGGGTGGGGCTCGAGGAATCCGCTTTCAATCGAGTTCCAGGTTGGACGCCAACGATCCGAGTAGCCGACTGAGAACCGCAACCATCCGATGGCTTGCCCAGCAATTAATTGAGTTGGAACCCTGGTTGGCCGGCGGCGCCGTCAGCGAGCGCATCAACACAGGGATTCAAAATCTGGAAGTCGCCCAGATCAAGACAAGTGAGACGCGACTGTTACTCGTGCAAAAAACAACAGGAAACGAACAATGGTTTGCCGGAGATGCGACCATCGGGACCCAGGCATTTCATGACACGCAATCAGTCATCGGCGACCAGGCCCACTGGCTATCCGACCAGGGCATCCTGTCCCGTTCGCGAACCGTGGCTGCCGGGAAACTGAGCATCGATCTCAAGAACACGGGGATCTGCTCGGCCTTCGTGGTCACCCAATCGCCGAAAGTGCTCAATCGCATTTCTCAACTTTTCGAGAAGATGAATGCGGAACAGCGGAATCGTTTGCAAACCGAACTGACTCAAAACTGGCTCGCTGTTCTCCAGCTTCTCGCCCGGCAGAATGCCGAAGTGGGTGGGGGAAGCATTGCCGTTCAAGGGCCAATCGACCAAGCAGGCGTTCACTTCAATCAAGGTGAAAGCCTGGTCCGCAGGCAAAGTCCTTTGATGGCGATGCCCTACTACGCCCAAGCCGACCGGCAACTTGCGCTGGCCCGAAGGGAACTTGTTTCGGCCGCCAGGCGAGGTTTTCGTTCCCGCGCCGCGAGTCCCCTCGCTCTTCATTGCTCACTCGTTCCATCGCATTGGCAACTCAGTCGGAAACTGACGACCGGGAAATGGAATCCGAACGGGCTGGCGGGCGGTGATTTCGAAAATCTGAAACACATGCAGGACAATGGTTGGGAAAACCATCGAAGCGATAACGACCAAGTCCAAACGCTGGTTGAACTGGCAGCCGACGCCGCTCTGCAAGGAAACTTTGGCTTGAAAATCAGTGCGTATCCTCGATCCACCAACCGGGATCCTCTCGTCGAATCGACTCCTGTCTGGATTCAAACCGGCCCGGTTGCGGTCAAATCAGGGCAATTGGTTCGTATCCATGGTTGGGTCAGAATTCCGCAGACCATCACCGGAAGCATCGACGGACTTTTGATCACCGATACGCTCGGCAACGACGCGCTCGCCGAAAGAATTTACGCGACCAATGACTGGCAAGAATTCACGCTTTATCGGGCGGTTCCCGAGAACGGAGAGCTCAAGATCAAGTTCGCGCTGACGGGCTTTGGTTCCGTGATGCTGGATCAGGTCACGGTTCGAACGATCGATATTCCCCTTTCCGATCGCGAAGCCAATTCGAACGCCAACGGAAGACGCTAACTCGAGCAGCGGGGCGCCATTTGGCACGCCGCAACACCTTTGCCGCGACACCCTTGCAGCTACACCTTTGCCCGGGCACGGAAGGAAGTTCGATCTGCGTCGTGATTGGCAGGTGGTGCACTGCCAGATAGCTAGTTGTCCAATTCGAACCCGAGCTGGTGCAATCGCTCGAATGTCAACGTCAGGGGTTCGGTGTCGTATCCCAGTTGATTCAGGTGGTCCGACGCGTAGGTCGCACGAACTCCCTTGGCACAATGAATGTAAATTTTTGTTCCTTGCTTCAAGTGCGAAATCTCATCGGCCGAGCTGGTCGCCTGAATGTCCGCCAAGGCCCAGTGCGTGGCCAATTTGAAATGACCGCCGTCCCATTCTTCCTGTGTCCGCACGTCCAATAGAACCGACTTGCCTTCGCCGACTTCTTTTAACGCGACATCGACGAGATCGGATTGTTCATTATTTTGTTTCTTGCCGAACAGCATTTCATTCTCCGACTTTTTTTGACAACCGGTTTGCAGGACAACCGCCAAGACAACCGCCAGGACAACAACTGAAAAGAGGCAAAGCCCGCACCGCTTGATGAGCATCGGCGTTTTCCAGCGCCCGTTCTTGGTTGGGTACCCGTTCTTGGTATGAAGCCAGTTCATGGATTGACGAAAGCGCATAAAAATACCCCGCCAAAAGGACCGGGGTAATGCTTTAACTATTTCTTGGCGTAGGATGCTTTCTTTGGAGATACGATCCCCAAGGAAGCGCCGCTGACTTTTGCGTATCGTTCCTTGGAACCATCATCCAAATAACGGAATCCAACGCGCGTCGGTTTGTTGGTTTTAGGACAAACCACCATGACTTTGCAAGCGTTAATCGGCATCTCTTTGTGCAGCCGACCGCCCTGCGGGTTACGCTGGCTCGGGCGAACATGTTTGTAAACCATGTTCACGCCTTCAATCATGACTTTTTGTGCTTCGTGGTCCACGGATACCACTTTCCCGGTTTGACCTCGGTCACCACCGGAAATCACTTGGACCGTGTCGCCCGCGTGAATTTTCATCTTATTATCTCCAGATTTTGCAAGCAGAAAATGGTGACGAATCGGCCATTAATTGTCAAGGCTCAAAGTGAAAAAGCCTGATTTTGCCGAACAATCGACGTTCTCCGCTGCCACTCGGCTCAGCATGAATCGTTTCCATTTGCCAAGTTTCGGCAGATTTCGACGGTTCGCTTAACTTCTGTTTCGTCGGCGACGGATACGGCCCCAAAATCGCCGACCGGAGTCTCAAAATGTTGGAGGTTGCGGGAAAAACTCCCGTGGACCTCTCGGCAGCCTGTTTCGACCACGATGTTTTCGACATTGGAGGAATGGACTCCCGAGCCCGCGACGATGCCCAGGGCATTTCCGAAACGCTCAACCATGGAAGCGAGGCAAGCCTTGCCTTCAAACGCGGTTTTCGCCAAGCCGGAAGTCAAAACACGATCGAACCCCAAATCGACCACGTTTGCCAGGCAGGATGCCCAATCGGGGGAGACGTCGATCGCCCGGTGGTAAACACTCTCGCAATCCTGACAAAACGACCTCACCAGCTCGGCGCATTTTTCCGCATCGATTCGCCCCGTTTCGTCAGTGATTCCAAAAACGACTCCATCCGCTCCACAATCGAGCATCAATTGCAGCTCGCGTTTGAGCTGAGCCAATTCCTCAGGACGGTAGCAGAAGTTGCCCGGGCGAGGACGCACCATCGTAACGATTGGAATCGAGACCCGTTTCTTGGCTTCGCAAACCAGGGGGGCCGAAGGCGTCAGTCCACCGAGCGC
Source organism: uncultured Pirellulaceae bacterium (assembly GCA_964434955.1). Classification (GTDB taxonomy): domain Bacteria; phylum Planctomycetota; class Planctomycetia; order Pirellulales; family Pirellulaceae; genus JANQLU01. The sequence goes on along the minus strand of CAYSXI010000003.1, from coordinate 43,552 downwards.
GAGCGCCGAATTCAATTCGATTCGGTCCGCACCAGCGCGCTCCGCGATCAGGCAATCTTCCAACGATCCGGCGCAAACTTCGACAAGCAAATTCTCACCCGGCCCGTACTATTTTTTCTTGGTCGCTTTTGCCGCGTCCATGTGCGAAATCGCAAGCAAGCAATAGGCGGTCACCAAATGAGGGTTTCCTTCTTCCCATCGCGAACTTTTTGGATTGAGCCAAGAACCGTCTTTCCGCTGTCTTGTCTTGAGTTCAGCGAGCAGCTCCGAACGCCAATTGTGTTTCTTGCCGTCACCATCAACGATCTCGTCAACACCGAGAGCGGAAAGTGCTTTTGCAAAAATGTGGTAGTAATAAAAGAGTCCCTGTTGGCCAACGCCCGGATTCGATTTGAGATCGTAATGTTTCGAAATCCATTCGGTCGCCGCTTTCACGCGTGGGTCGTCTTTTTTGACACCCGCATACAACAAGCTTTTCAGGCCGGCATAGGTCATGGAAGCGTAGCTACGAAGCCCACCGTTGGCTGTTTTGCCCGCTTTGCTCTCACCACCATTGGCTGGCGTGTAGTAAAAACCACCAACGTCTTCACCGGTCGCTTTACGCGCGAATTCGGTCATGTTGTCTTGCGAATACTTGTTTTGCGTTCGCGAAACAAATTTCAAGGCACGTTCCAAGGCAGCGCGGTCGGTTTTGTCGCCTTCATCCATGGAACTTTTTAGGGCATCGATCAGGAACGAGGTATTACTCAAGTCAGGGCGCCCGTGCTTGCCGTACCCGGCTCCGCCAAAATCCAGGCTTTCTTGCTTGGCGTCCTCGCCCCACTGAATCTTTTTAATGAACTTCTTCGCGTTTTGGATAACCGAATCGTATTTGCCATCGGAATTGGCCTCCGCGAACATCATCAACGAAATGCAAGTTTCGTAGTTTCGGTAAACGGAACCTTCCGAGTAGATTCCACCGTCTTCCTTGCGAATGAACTTTGAAACGTAGTCCATGCCTTTTTTGACGGTTTCATCATCTCGTGATACGCCATTTCGAAGCATCGAGGAAACGACCAATCCGGTGATACCGGGTCCCAGTTCTTTGCTAAACGAACCATCGTCCGCCTGAACACTGCGAAAGTACGCGACGCCTTTGGCAACCATGGCCTTCGCGACGTCCCGGTCATAACTCGCATTTGGCTTTGCGGATTCTTGGGCGGTACCGATGATTGGGAAAGCCAACGCAACAACGGCGCAACACATCCATACTCGGATCGGTGATGTTTGATTCATTCCGGAGTTTCCTTTGTTCGGTTTGGTACTCGCTCGGAGCGCCGTTAAAGTTTTCGTCTATCGTGGCGGCACATTTGTATTCTGGACTTTGCAGCCGGAAAATCAAATCCGCAATGACTCGAAACGGATGCAAAATCCATTCCAAACCAAAAACGCGGGATTCCTGGCGAATCCACAAAGGCATTTGTCGATTCAGACACAACGACGTCAAGGAAACCGACAGATGGGCCCGCAGATAACGCGAGACGCATGGGCAGACGCTCGACCTGGCAAATGGCCGCTCAAAACCAATGGCGGCCGTAACGAATAACGGAGTACCCGGACCGGTGGCCTAACCAACAACGGCCAAAATATCGGATTCCGACATGATCAAAACCGTTTGCCCATCGACATCGATTTCGGTTCCGGCATAACTCGTAAATAGAACGCGGTCGCCTTCAGTCACCTGAAGTTCTCGTCGATCACCGTTGTCGGTCAGTCTTCCGCTGCCTACCGAAAGAACTTTTCCTTGCGCAGGTTTTTCCTGTGCCGAATCAGGTAAAACAATTCCACCTGCTGTAACTTCTTCGGCATCAACTCGCTTGACGACAACTTTGTCGCCCAAGGGTTCAATTCTCATCCAACTACTCGATAGAAAAATTCGTTGGCGTTTTCCCCAACCCCAACAAATCAATAAAAATGATGGCCGTGACGATCCCTGACCAAATAGGATCGGCTATTTTTCCACGAGCCGATTTTGAGTTCAACCGCCAATTCCGGTTTTTGAACACAATGTTGGCAATTTGGATAATTTGAAATTCGCAAAAAAACCCTATTTTCCAGACTGGGAGATTTGCGTCGCGCGAAGGAACGCATCTGAGGGGTTCAACCACCGACTGCGGTTTTGCGCATCATAGACTTTCCGTCCGCCCACCCAAGTCTGTTCCACTGTCGGTTGGGATTCAAAAAAAATGAGCTTGTCCCAGGCCCGATCGATTTGCCCATGGGGTAAGCCCAACTCCCTTTCATTGACGACAATCAAGTCGGCGAAATTTCCGATCGCAATCCCACCATCATCGTTCAAATTTCGCGACAGAGTTTGGCTTCCCGCCGAGATGACCTGTCGCGCAAGAAAAGTGCCCGTCGAAAATGATTCGTCGCACAAAACCGCCCGTGCTCGACGAGTCAGCCTTTGGCCATATTCAATCATCCGTAATTCGCTAAATGGATTGATGCTAATGTGGCTATCGCTTCCGATCGAAATCTTTCCGCCTTTCGATAAAAACTCAGGTGCCGGAAAAATCCCGTCTCCCAGGTTGGCTTCGGTCATCGGGCAAAGTCCAACCACCGCTTGGGAGTTGCAAATCAAGTCAATCTCAACTTCGGAGAGATGGGTTGCGTGGATCAAACACCAGCGAGAATCGACAGGGCAATTGCGAAACAACCATTCAACCGGCCGAAGTCCGTGTGTGGAGTTGCAAGCTTCGACCTCGGCGGTTTGCTCGGCGATGTGAATGTGGATTGGGCAGTCGCCCAAGATGTCCGTGACCGGTTCGATCACCGATGGCATCCGTTCGATATCGATCGCTCTCAACGAATGCAATGCCATTCCAAATGACACCAGAGGTTCGTCTTGCCAATGCTCCCGAATCTCATCAATGACCTCGATGAACTGTCGATCGCTTAGTTGGAAACGCCCTTGGCCATCACGAAGGGGACGATTGTCGAAACCGCCCCGTTGATACAACACCGGAAGAATACAAATTCCGATGCCAACATCCACCGCAGCCTCAATGACCCGATGGCAGAGGGTGGCGGGGCTTTCGTAGGCCACACCATCCGGTCGGTTGTGAATGTACTGAAATTCGCCAACGGTCGTGTACCCCGCCGCAAGCATTTCTCGAAACAGCTGCTTGGCAATATGAAAAACGTCATCCGGCGACAACGATTCCAGAAATTGATACATCAACTGCCGCCAAGTCCAAAAACTGTCATTCTCGCCGGTTTGATATTCCGTCAGTCCCACCATCCCACGCTGAAATGCATGGCTATGCACATTGGGGATTCCCGGGAGCACGAAACCGCCGATTCGCGCGACTGTTTCAGGGCTCCGAGTGGAGGACTCCAGAGACCGAATCACGCCCTGCTGATCTAACTGCAAAAGAACATCTTTTTGCCAGCGGGAATCGACCCAGGCATTCTCGAGTAATAGCTGATTCATGGTTTCGCGCGACTCAGAACAGGCTTTCCGTTTTTATAGACGTCTCGGCAGGGATTATGACCGACGAGATGAATCAACTCGCAAAAATCGGTGACATTCCAGACGACAAAGTCCGCCTGGGTTCCCGGTTCCAAACGTCCAACCTCTTTTTCCATTCGCAAGGCCTTGGCGGCATGGATCGTCGCCCCGGCAAATGCTTCTTCGGGAGTCATTCCAAACAGGGTGCACGCAAAATTGAGAGAAAGTGGCAGTGAGATCAGCGGACTGCTACCCGGATTGTGGTCGGTCGCGATTGCAATTGGGACTTGGTGTTTTCGAAGCAAATCAATGGGCGGTTTCTGTGTTTCGTTAATGAAGTAAAAAGCGCCCGGCAGCAAAACCGCGACACAATTGTTTTCGGCCATTGCAATGACCCCGGCTTCGTCCAGGTACTCCAAGTGATCTGCCGACACGGCTCCCAACTCGGCAGCCATTTTTGTTCCGCCGAGATTGGATAGCTGTTCCGAGTGGATCTTCGGCTCCAACCCTGCGCCGATTCCACTTTGCAACACCCGCCGCGACTGTTCGACATCAAATGCAATTCCTTCACAGAAAACATCAATGGCGTCGACCGAATCGGGAAGTTTTGAAATCAAAGGCAAAACTTCCTGTTCCAGGTAGCGGTCAGCGTCACCATCCAACTCTGCCGGAACCGCATGGGCCCCCAGAAAAGTGATCCGAATGTTCTGAGCGCACTCTATTTTCAGTCTTTCGGCGACCGAGATCATTTTGAGTTCTTCAGCGGCCGCCAATCCGTAGCCCGACTTTACCTCGATCGTGGTCACCCCAAACTCAAGCATCTGGGCTGCGCGATCGCTGGCGGACTCAAACAACTGCTGATCGGATGCTTTTCGTGTTGCGGCAACCGTCGATCGAATCCCTCCGCCGGAATTGGCGATCTGTTCATAGGTTTCGCCGTTCAGCCGTCGCCGCCACTCGTTGGCTCGCGATCCCCCATAGATGATATGCGTATGGCAATCGATGAGACCCGGCGTGACCAATTGCTCTTTCAAGTCATAACGAACATCAAACTCAACTTCGTTCCATTGGGACCGGATGAATTCGCTCCGCGGGCCGATCCACTCGACGAGTCCCTGGTCCGAGACAACGATGTGAGCGTCTTCGATCGTCTCGACGGAATTGGAGCCTGTTGACTGCTGGAGCTTGGCGCGATGAATCAAAGAAGTCATGGCTAGGTTTTCTTTATCCAATCCGAAAGCAAACAGAAAAATTCTTTCATGACGGGGCGAACGCGGGCGGCTTTTTGTTCATCCCAATTTCCAGTCGTTTCATCAAGGTACGTTGCCTGCGAGATTTCGATTTGTACGCTGTGTATCTTGTTTCCTGGATTTCCATAGTTGCGGGTGATGAAACCGCCGACAAAGCGTCCGTTGAATGCAGCAGAAAACTCGGAAGTTGAATCAGCAAATTCCCGGATCCGGGCATTCAAACTTCTCCCACATGACTTCTCATGGTTCGTTCCAAAATTGAAATCCGGCAAGGTTCCATCAAAGAGACGGGGAACGCAACTGGCAATTGAATGAATATCGAGGATTAACGCAAAGTCGAATCGGGCCTTGAAGTCGGCGATGATGGCAGCAATCTGGTCATGGTAGGGCTGCCAGTAAGTTGAAGTTCGTCGCTGGATTTCCGCCCTGTCCGGCGGCGCTTGTTCATAAATTGCGGTGCCATCAAAACAGGTTGTCGGACACAATTCTGGTGTCGGTTTGCCGGGATAAAGGTTTTCCCCGTCGGTCGATCGGTTCAAGTCAATCACATAGCGATTGAAATTCGACTTGATTAGCGTCGCGCGCGATAGTTCGGGAAAATCAAACAGCTGATCAACAAACCAATCCGTATCAGGCAAGCGTTTGGCTTCGGCGGTAAATGAATCAAGAATGGTTTCCGGAACAAGGGTTCCGACATGGGGAACACTCACCAGAAAGGGCAAATCGCCTTGGGCCAATTGATAAATGGGTGTTTGATCTTCCAAGTTCATCCCGTATCGAATTCTGCCTTGTTAATGCTACGATGAAGTCCCCAAGTTTGAGGGATTCATTGTATTCCAAGCCGAACGCATACCAAGCGTGGTACGACGTGTGACGGTTGCGAAGTCCACCTGCTCGTGCTTTCGAATTCTTTGCTGGAGTTTGCCATGCCCACCCCAACCGCTCGTTTGATCAAGTCTCCGCAGGGGACCGAGTTGAGTTGCAAATCCTGGATGACCGAAGCCCCGTTGCGGATGTTGATGAATAACCTGGACCCCGAAGTCGCCGAGATTCCGGACGAATTGGTGGTTTATGGTGGTATTGGAAAAGCCGCGAGAAATTGGGAGTGTTTTGATCGCATCGTTGCTTGCCTCAGGAACCTGGAGTCCGATCAAACCTTGCTCGTTCAATCGGGAAAACCCGTCGGAGTTTTTCAAACGCATGAAGACGCACCGCGGGTCTTGATCGCGAATTCCAATCTTGTTCCCCATTGGGCCAACTGGGAACATTTTCACGAGTTGGATCAGAAAGGCTTGATGATGTACGGTCAAATGACGGCCGGATCGTGGATCTACATCGGCAGCCAGGGCATTGTTCAAGGGACCTACGAAACGTTTGTTTCCGTTGGGCGGACGCACTTCGAGGGTAACTTGGCCGGGAAATGGATTCTGACTGCCGGACTCGGTGGGATGGGAGGAGCTCAGCCTTTGGCCTGCACCATGGCAGGCGCCTCGATGTTGGCCATCGAATGTGACCCCACGAGAATTGATAAGCGGCTTGAGACGGGCTACCTCAATCGAAAAACCGAAGACCTGGATCAGGCGCTTGAGTGGATTGCGGATTCCTGTGCCAGTCATCATCCCATAAGTATTGGACTGTTGGGCAACGCCGCGGAAGTCTTACCGGAACTTTTGAAACGTGGAATCCGACCCGATGCGGTAACGGATCAGACTTCGGCCCATGATCCCCTCAATGGTTACCTTCCGGCCGGCTGGAGTCTGGAACAAGCAGAACAGTTGCGGCGATCGGATCCTGAAAAAGTGGTCGCTGCCGCCAAGCAATCCATGGCCACCCATGTACAAGCCATGCTCGAGTTTCATCGACAAGGCATTCCGACTTTTGATTATGGCAACAATATTCGCCAGGTTGCGTTGGAAGAAGGCGTTGCGGACGCATTTGATTTTCCCGGATTCGTTCCCGCCTACATCCGGCCTTTGTTTTGTCGAGGCATCGGTCCGTTTCGCTGGGCCGCGTTGAGTGGTGATCCGGAGGACATTTACAAAACGGACGCGAAGGTCAAAGAATTGATTCCCGACGATCCGCACCTTCACAACTGGCTCAACATGGCTCGCGAACGAATTCAGTTTCAGGGTCTGCCGTCGCGCATTTGTTGGGTGGGATTGGGTCAGCGACACCGCCTTGGATTGGCCTTCAACGAGATGGTGCGAAGTGGTGAGTTGTCGGCGCCGATTGTGATCGGGCGCGATCACTTGGACAGTGGTTCCGTGGCGAGCCCCAATCGAGAAACGGAATCGATGAAAGATGGAAGTGATGCGGTTTCCGATTGGCCATTGCTCAATGCTTTATTGAACACGGCAGGCGGAGCGACTTGGGTTAGTTTGCATCACGGTGGCGGCGTTGGAATGGGATTCTCGCAACATTCGGGAGTTGTGATTTGTTGTGACGGTACCGAAGCCGCTGACGCCCGAATTGGACGCGTGCTGTTCAACGATCCCGCCACAGGTGTGATGCGGCATGCAGACGCTGGCTACGAGGAAGCCATTCAATGTGGCAGGGAACAAAAGTTGAACCTTCCGATGCTTGAGGGACGCGAATGAACTCGATTGGCCTGGTCCCCGGCGAGCTTGAATGGAATGTCATCCGTTTGGCACTTTCGCAGAAAGTCAACGTCAGCCTCGATGCTTCCTGCCACAACCGAATTGCCCAGTCGTTCGAGACGGTCCGAAACGTCCTCGATGAAGGCCGAACTGTTTATGGAATCAATACGGGATTTGGCCTTCTCGCCAATACGAGAATTCCCGCGGACCAGCTGCGGCAGCTCCAGAAAAACCTGGTTTCCTCGCACGCGGCCGGGGTCGGCGAGCCCCTGCCAAAAGACGTTGTGCGTTTATTGCTTCTGCTGAAAGTGAATTGTCTCGCCCAGGGACATTCCGGCGTTAGTCCCCAGTTGATTGAACGCCTTCTGCAAATGTTGAACGAAGATTGTCTTCCCTGGATTCCCTGCAAAGGTTCGGTCGGTGCCAGCGGCGACTTGGCTCCCCTGGCTCACTTTTCGCAAACCGTTTTAGGCGAAGGTTTTTTCCTCTCCGAGAACGGGGACAAGGTTCCTGCGGCGGAACACTTGGAGCGACTTGGCTGGGAGCCGATGGAACTGCAGCCAAAAGAAGGTCTGGCTTTGCTGAATGGAACCCAAGTCTCCACGGCCTTGGCGTTAGGCGCATTGTGGCAAGCCAGGCTCGTATTTGACGCCGCCATCCATGCGGGTGCCATGAGCGTGGACGCAGCCAAAGGAAGCGACGCGCCTTTTGATGCGCGGATTCACGAAGTTCGCGGGCACGCCGGACAAGCCGATTGTGCCAGAATGTATCGGGAACTGTTGCAAGGAAGCGAAATTCGACTTTCGCACGTCGATTGCGAGCGAGTTCAAGATCCTTACTCGCTGCGCTGCCAGCCACAGGTGATGGGTGCCTGCCTGGATCAGATCAACTATGTTGAAAAAGTTTTGATTTGCGAATCGAACGCGGTTTCCGACAACCCCTTGGTGTTCTCCGATCATCAGGACATTTTGTCCGGTGGAAACTTTCATGCGGAACCGGTGGCTTTTGCGGCAGACAATCTTGCGTTGGCGGTTGCCGAGATTGGGTCGTTGGCCGAGAGACGGATTGCCCTGTTGATCGACCAACACCTGAGCGAACTTCCTCCGTTTCTGATCGAAGAAGGTGGGTTGAATTCGGGGTTCATGATTCCGCAAGTCACCGCGAGTGCTTTGGCAAGCGAAAATAAATCGCTGGCCCACCCGGCGTCGGTAGACAGTTTGCCAACGAGTGCGAACCAGGAAGATCATGTCAGCATGGCGACGTTTGCCGCTCGCCGGCTTTTCGAGATGAACCGGAATACGGCAAACATTATCGCGATCGAATTGTTATGCGCGGCCCAAGGTGTTGATTTCCGGAGGCCGCTAAAAAGTAGCCAAGCGATTGAATCGTTGCACGCCAAGCTGCGTGAAATTTCGGCATTCATTCAGGAAGATCGGTCCATCGCGCTGGACATCGAATCGATTGCCAATCAAATTCTCAGCGGCAAATTGATTGATTGAATTCTTTGATTCGCTGAGTTGCAGAGACACGCACTGAAGACGACGAGCAGGCTCCAACCCGACCACGCTCTGCCATTACCCACTTCGATTCGATGCCATGACGAATCAGAATGGTTCAACGCAACAGCATCGGAATGCCAATCACCGCAAACAGGATAATTCCGATTCCCGCCGCGATCGCGATTGAGCCAGTGATGACTGCGGCGGTTCCCGTTAACGGCTGTTTGCTGGTAAGGGCAATCTTCTTTTTCGCGATCGCGAATCCACCGGTGTAAATGGCTGCAATTCCAGCAAGGACCGCAAGGATTTGAATCATTTTTTGGGTCGCTCAAAAAATCAACCAGGGTGAATTTCCAACCTCGGAAATTTACTTTTCCACGATTCGCCCGACAAACAGGCTTCCTTTGGGGCCGGCCGAATAAATGGTTTTGCCGTCGCTGGAAAACTGAATCACGTTGGACGGATGTTGGTCGATCCGTTTCCAGGTTGCTCCGGAATCCAGGGAAAGATCAACGCCGTTGGTTCCCGATGCAATCAAGACTGGTTTTTTCTGGCTGCCATTGAATGCGACGCAGGAGCGGAAACCACTTGGATTTTGTTTCTTGATGGCACGCCAAGTTTTTCCTCCGTCGCGGGTCAAGGCACAGTTTCCTTTCACGTCATCCGGTTTCCGGTAGTCTCCTCCCACGGCGACCATTTCTTTGGCGTTCATGGCAACCAGCGAGAACATTCCTGCACTGGGGCCCCGAGGAATCGGGACTTCGAGGTTCTTCCAGGATTTTCCACGATCGTATGAAGTGATGATCTTGGATTTCGATAAATCCTGTTCCTCGGTTCCACCGCCGGTCGCAACAAGAATGGAAGCTTTGCCGCCGGCAACCAGGCAAGTTCCACTGGCGGCAAAACCGGCCTGTCCTTCTTCCATCTTGGGCTGCGAACTTTGATCGATTTCTTTCCAGCGATTCCCACCATCGTTGGTTAACAGGATGACCATGCGGCCATCGATGGGGTCACCAAAAGCGACGCCGTTTTTTTGATCCCAAAAATCCATCGCATCAAAAAAAATCTTTTCGCGTTGGTCATCGTAAACTTTTTTCCAAGACTTCCCGCCGTCGGAAGTTCGGAAAAAGACCCCGGGGAAACCCGCGTTCATGACCACGGCATTGTCTTTGTCAAAGGCGTGAACGTCGCGGAAATCGAGTTTTTCGGAATCGGGAACCGAGACGTTTTCAAAGGTCTTTCCGCCGTTGATCGAGCGAAGCACCGTACCGCGGGAGCCGCTGACCCAGACGATGTTCTTGCCCACCGTCGACATTCCGCGAAAACCAACATCGGCACTGGCGTCGATCTTCGTCCATTCAACCTTGATCGAATTCGAAGCGTCTTGCGCTACCAAGACCGAGAATGGCAGCAGGCAAGCGACGGCGAATCCCAGACCCCGGCGTAAATTGAAAAGCATGATGACTCCATAAAAAAACGCGGGCCAGTTTTCCGGCCCGCGTTTCGTTGCTACTTCTTGTCTTTGCTGCTCGGAATTTTCGGTTGCATTCCAAGATGCTTTACAAGGAACGACCATTGATCGGCAACTTCCTCGATTTGTTTCGAGGTCGGTTTGCCGGCACCATGGCCCGCGCGGGTTTCGATTCGGATCAGAACCGGATTGTCCCCTTCGTGACATTCCTGGAGTCGAGCCGCAAATTTGAAACTGTGACCTGGCACCACACGGTCATCCGTGTCGGCGGTCGTGACCAGCGTGGGCGGATACTTGGTTCCCTCGGCCAAGTTGTGATAGGGCGAATACTTCAGCAAGGCTTCGAACTCCGCTTTGCTGCCTTTGGAACTTCCATAATCGTCGACCCAATATCGCCCGGCCGTAAACTCCTGGAACCGAAGCATGTCCATCACGCCGACGGCGGGAAGGCAGGCTCCGTAAAGGTCAGGTCGCTGGGTCATGCAAGCCCCAACCAGCAACCCGCCATTACTTCCGCCCTGAATGCCAAGGTTGTCCTTCGATGTGTATTTGTTCTCGATCAAATACTCAGCGGCGGCAATGAAATCATCAAACACGTTTTGTTTGCTAGTCTTGGTACCGGCTTTGTGCCAACGTTCGCCGTACTCGCCGCCACCGCGAAGATTGGGCATCGCAAATACGCCACCCATTTCCATCCATTGAAGACGAGACACGCTGAAGCCGGGCGTCAGTGAAATGTTGAAACCGCCATAGCCGTACAACAGCGTTGGATTGTTGCCGTTGAGTTGGATGCCCTTTTTGTGGGCAATGAACATCGGGACTTTGGTGCCGTCTTTGCTTTTGTAAAAGACCTGTTTGACGACATAGTCTTCCGGATTGAATGCGACCTTGGCCTGTCGAATCAACGTGCTCTCGCCCGATTCCATGTCGTATCGAAAGGTACTTGGAGGCGTCGCAAAACTTGAGAAGGAGTAAAACGTTTCTTTGTGGGTTTTTTTGCCACCGAATCCGCCGGCTGAACCGATCCCGGGAAATTCGACCTCGCGAACGAACTTTCCGTTTCGATCGTACATTTTGATCTGCGTTTTGGCGTCTTTGAGGTATTCGCAGATCAAGGTGTGATTGACCAGGCCGACGTCCGACAACGCTTCTTTGGCTTCCGGAACAACGGTTTTCCAGTTGGCTCGATCGGCGTTGTCGACATCAATGGCAATGACTTTGCCGTTCGGCGCGTCCAAGTTGGTCTTGAACAGAAACGTGCTTCCATAGTTTTCGATGAAGGAATATTCCTGTTCGAAGTTATCAATCAGGCGAACAATTTTGGCGTTCGCATCTTTAAGCGACTTGTAGTAGACCTGGTAGCGATTGTCGGTTCCCTTCCAGACGGTAATCACCAGGTAGTCACCGTCTTCGGTAACCGAAGGAATGAACCCAAATTCCGGATGCTCATCGTCTTTGTGAATCAGGACATCGTCTTTTTGCGGTGTGCCAATTTGGTGGAAGTAGATCCGGTTGTTCAAGTTCGTGCTTTGAAACTTTTCGCCGCTGTCGGGAGCAGGAAAGCGGCTGTAGAAAAATCCGCTTCCGTCCTTCAGCCAGCTGATTCCCCCAAACTTGAGCCACTTGAGTTCGTCATCCAGCAGTTTGTCGCTTTTCAAATCTTTGATTCGCCAGGTACGCCAATCGGAACCGCCGTCCTGAATGCCGTACGCCATGTATCGTCCGTCATCGCTGAATGACAATCCGCCCAACGCGACCGTGCCATCCTTCGACCAAGCATTGGGATCGAGGACAAGTTCTGGCTCGGCATCCAGCGAGTCCATTCGGTAGAGAACCGATTGGTTTTGCAGGCCATTGTTTTTGGAGAAGTAGTATTTGTCGGCGACTTTGAACGGGGCCCCGAATCGTTCGTAATTCCAAAGTGTTGTCAGCCGTTTCTCAATGTCAGAACGAAAAGGGAGTTCTTCCAGATAAGAAAACGTCACCTTGTTTTGAGCATCCACCCAGCGACGGACTTGATCCGATTCCCGAACGTCGTCTTCAAGCCAACGGTAGGGATCGGCGACCGAAACGCCAAAGTAGGTATCGAGAACGATCGATTTTTGAGTAACGGGGTAATTCATTTTCTGCGCCGAGATCGGCAGTTGAGAGACCAGTCCAAAAACCGTGATGGCGAGGACCGTGAGCTTAGTGGGTTGAGTCATAGTTCCTTTTCCAGGATCGATCGACATTTCTTGAGAGAACGCTGAACTTTTCAGCAAACCGCCGATTTTAACATTCCCGGCTGCCGATGCATCGCGCCTATAGAGAGAACACCTATTTACCGGCTCGTTTGGCGGTTCCCCAGCGTGTTTCGCGATTCTTACCAGGCATTTGCGATGCATTGAGAAAAAAATATTTTCCGTAAGTCCTTTGATAGGAATGCTTTGTGGGTTCTCGGCAGCTGTGTTGCGCCAGAATCTTGGAAGATCTTTTCGTTCTACCTGGTGTCGCAAGTGGCAGCAAAAAAGCTGCTTTGAAATTTTGCCCCATATCGAGAGAGAGCCCAATGAATATGGACTTTGCTGGAAGCCGCCATCATCCAATGATTTCGGACATCGGGAATATGACCAAAAGACGACGCTCCAGTTCAACACAAGCCAATCTTTCCAGTAAAAACAGCCTGGCCCATCCGAAAACGTCAGTCCTGCAAATCTTGGAAACCAAGAGCCGATTCGAAGTCAACGGAGCTGACAAGAAGCAGCCATTGACCCAGCATCAAGTTGTGGAACTGGCAATGGAAATTCCGGGGCCCGGCGAGGGGATTCTTCAATCGCTGATTCACCTCCGCAACGCGAAACGGACGGCAATCAAATGCGATGAGTCGATCGATCTTTTTGCCGTTGCGCTTACGGAACTGCTTCAAAAGGGCATCGTCGGATATCAACTTCGGTGGCTTTATCATCGAGGCCTGATCGAGCGAAGTTTGATGCCCCGTGGCACGGAAACGGTATTTGAATTTCAGCCGGGAGCCGCCAACGAGGATGCATTCGTGCTGACAGAAAATGGCGAGAAGTTTTTGGGCTTCCTGGAACAGGAGATTCTCCGTCGGCGCACTGCCTCGCAAAACCCGAAAACGAAAGTCATCAAAAAACCCTCATTCAGTTTTGATACCCACGTCCTGAAATTTGGTGACATTATCGTAAAGAAGTTCCGCTGGGCGGCTTCCAACCAGGAACGGGTTTTGATGGCCTTCGAAGAAGAGGGCTGGCCGAGACGAGTCGACGATCCATTAAGTCCGCAGGGGAATATCTGTCCGAAGCGACGGCTTCATGACACCATCAAGTGCTTGAACCGGAGGCAGGAAAACAAAATCATTCGATTTCGTGGAGACGGGACGGGAACCGGAGTGCTCTGGGAGCTCTGGGACCACATCGATTCGCCAATCGTTGCAGCGGACAAGCGACCCGATCAGTAGTTACGGGAAATCTTTGTTTGACTTCATTTCATTCAATTGCATCTTGCGGAAACATTTGCCATGTTAGCCTTAGCTTCAACGCATTTGGGCAGCGGCGGTGCAATCAGCGCAAGATTCATGAATCCAGAAGAAAACAGCCAACCATCGGTCGACGAACGATTTCAGACTTCACTGGGATTGCTCGCTGGTGCCGCCGCGCAGAATCCCGAAGCCTGGTCGCGTTTCGTCAAACTGTACTACCCTTTGGTACTTCGATGGTGTCGGCAGTCGGGGCTCGACGACGCCGAAGCGGATTGCGTGACTTACGATGTGTTGTTGTTGGCGGTTTCCAAGCTGAACAAGTTTCGAAAAGACGAACCAGGACAGATGTTTCGAAAGTGGATTCGCACGATCACACGGAACACCTTGGTGAATTACTCGCGTCAGCGTGTGGCAAAAGCAGCGGGCGGAAGTGGCCGTTGGTTCAACGAGATCGCCTTTGATCAGCAGGATGATGAAGAAAGTTTGCGGGATGATATCGCCGTACTCTTTCAGCGCGCCCTGGACATCATCAAGTCGAACACGAACCCCAAACACTATCGAGCATTTGTCGAAGTGGTCGTGCACGAACGCAAACCCAAAGAAGTCGCCGCGGATCTGGGATTGAATCCCAATGTTGTTTACCAGGTCAAATGTCGAATCCTGCAAAAGTTGAAAGCGGAATTCGCCGGCCTTTTTTAATTCAGGGCAAAGTTGAAATGAACCTCTCCGATTCGATGGAATCCTCCATTCAATATTTCCAGGGTTGTCCCGAGGAGCATATCCTGATTTCCTTTGATCGCGGCGAGCTCAATGAGCGCCTGATTGACCCGATCGCCAACCACGTCGCAAGCTGCCGGCAATGCCAGATTCGTCTCGAGGAATTCAAGCCTGATTTTTTTGAGAGCTCGTTGCGGGACGCAGTCCAGCCTGACTCGAAGCGCAAAGACCGACTTTCGATTCGCGAAGAAATGAGTAAGAAAGAATCGATCATTGATGAAATCATCGAGAAGTTTCGCAAGGAAGTTCCCGGGCTCGATACGATCGAATCCAACAAAACAAATCGATTTGTGCTGTCAAAGCAAATCGGAAGCGGAGCGTTTGGCGAAGTTCACCTGGCCTACGATCACGAAAAACGGGAAGCCGTAGCGTTAAAGATCACTTCCGAGGCAGTCACCAATGATTGGTCCCAGCTGGAAACATTTCGAAGCGACGCGGCGTTCATGCAATCGATTGAACACAAGTCGTTTGTACCGATTCTGGACTATGGGTGCTGGGAGGGTTACCGAGGCTTCATGACGATGCCGGTCATCGACGGCAAAACATTCAACCAATGGCTGTCTGTGAAACCGCGGCCAATTCGTACCGCAATGAAGCTCTTTCACAAGATTCTGGATGCCCTCGAGTATCTTCATCAGATGCAGAAATTGCATCGTAATCTCAAACCTTCCAATATCTTTGTGACCCGCGAACAGGAAATTGTCATTACGGACACCGGCTTGTTCTGTGATGAGCGCTATTCGAATGAAATGACTGCCGAAGACATTGATCGCTTTCGATATTTGCCTCCCGAGCAATTCAATCTCCCGCATGACAAACTCGGTTGCAGTGCGGATATTTTTCCACTGGGGAAAATCCTGGAGCTGATTCTTCACCAGGTGACCGCAACTGGTGGTGGAGAGATGGCCAACTATCTCCTTCCCCTTGCCGGCTTGTCTCAACGCTGCACCTTGCCCGTTGCCAGTGAACGTCTCCAGTCAATCGACGATTTGCGTCGGCTGCTTTTCCAATTCGGATTCTAAGTCTCGACTTGGAACGGGCTTCTCTCTCTAATGTGAGTCACTTGTCGTTTTCGGGGTGTAAAGTGATCCAGGCGGAAAGAGTCCACGAGTTTATTGAATGCGCCTGTTCGCTCCATTGTGCGAGTGCCGATTCAAACGGCCAGAATTTTCAGCGGCGGGCCGAGGCGATGCTTCGCGATCACCCGGAATTGGCCACCGCCAACCTGATAACGGCTTGCCTTTCAGGAGAAGCCCGCTTGGTTGGGGAGATGCTGGATTCAGAACCCGCGTTGGCCAATCAGAGATTTGAGCCCCGCGGTTGGCCGCCCCTGCTTTATCTTTGCTTTTCGCGGTTTCTGCGAAAACCAACGAACCCCCAACGCGAGCAAAATCTATTGGATTGCGCCCAGTTGTTACTCGGGCAGGGTGCCGACCCCAATGCTTTTTTCATGCTCGGGGACGAGAAAGAAACAGCCCTCTATGGAGCGGTGGGTGTCTGTAATCACCCGGAACTCGCTGAATCGTTGTTGAAGCATGGTGCGCTGGTTGATGACCCGGATGGTTCTTATCACGTGGCCGAATTCGAAGACACACGCTGCGTCCGTGTTTTGTTTGAACGTGGAATGAATGCCGAACACCGGGCGACGGTTCTCTTGCGAAAACTTGATTTTGAAGATCCTCGGGGGATGAAAGAAATCTTGAGTTATGGCGCCGACGCCAATGCCCGTGGAATCTGGGGGAAGTCGCCACTTCAACAAGCGATTCTTCGCGGGCGTAGCCTTGAGATTATTCAAACACTACTGGAATCGGGGGCCGAACCCAATTCGCAACCGTACCAGGGAAAGTCGACTTACTTTTTGGCTTGCCAAAGTGGCCGTCAGGACGTGTTGAGCCTGCTCGAAGCGCACGGATGCAAAACGGACTTGCCTCCCGAGCAGGCGGTTGTCGCTGCCCTCCTTCGCGGCGAACTCGAGTCGGCAATCCAATTGGCCAAGCAAGCGGGTCGCACTGCACAAGACCTTGCTGCTGAAGATTCCAATGTGATCGTGGCCGCAGCCCAAGCCGGAAACATGAACGGCGTAAGAGCGCTTCTCGAGTTTGGGTTCCCTGCGAATGCTCAAGACGAGCAGGGATTCTCTGCCTTGCACTGGGCCGCTTGGTACGGGCATCTCGAATTGACTGACTTGCTGGTGCAAAAGGGCGCTCCCCTGGAATTGGAGAACAACTATGGCGGAACCGTGATCGACAGCTTGGTTTGGGGTTGCGTCCATTCCAACGGGAATCGCGGTCAACTGAGCGCCGTTCTCAAGCTTTTGGTTGACGCAGGCGCGGACCCATCGAAGATCTCACCTTGGCCGACTGGCGATGATGAGATCGACTTGATTGTCCGTTCCCTCACTCGGCTCGATTAAGACGGGAAATCAATTGAGGACCGAAAAGAATTCTGGCCAAGCATTTGCCAGCCGAAGCGGTCGGCCCAAGCGGTCGAAGCATATGCTGAGCGCATAAAAAAACGGAATCCGATTCCGTGTGGAAGCGACCTGCGTTTCATTTGGGCAGGTCGCGAAAGGATGATTCTTGGAATGAATCTCGAGGCGGCCATAGGGATGCCGCCGAATCGTGTGTGACTAGCGAGCCGTTTTGACTATCGAGCCATTTTGACTAACGGGCCATCAAGCGGGCGCGTCGTGCACGGCGCTCTGCTCGCAGGCGAGCGCGGCGTTTCGTTTCACTCGGCTTCTCGTAAAACTCGCGGCGGCGCATTTCTTTCTTGATACCGCTTCGTTCTACCAGTTTGCGAAAGCGGCGAACCGCTTCCTGGATCGACTCTTTTTCTCGAACCAAAAGTTTGACCATTATTCCTCCAGGAACGCCTTTTCAAAAATTACCGAGTTAAGGGAAAGCTACTCATTCTACCGGAAAAAATGCCAACCTGTCTAGGGACTTTTATCGCCAAACTGGAGGCCATTTGCCCACAAAAGCCGCAAGGGAGCCCAACTCGAATTTTGCGGAGTCGGAGCAATCCCGACAATCGTCAAAGTCCCATACAGATTCACAAATCGACAAATTGAGCCAGCCGTTTGTCCTTCGCCCGAACTTCACCGATGAGTTTATAGCTGAGAAAAATCCCCCAAGGACGGAATCTGGGAAACGATATGACGCAGGATTCTCCCCAAGTCTTGAATGAAATCAATTCGGAACAGTTGGCTCTGATTGATCAACTGGATGCCCGCCAGGACGAAGTTCTCCTGCAGCTGGACGAATTGACTCAGCGAATCGAGCACATTATCGAGCTTTA
This sequence comes from uncultured Pirellulaceae bacterium, assembly GCA_964434955.1. Taxonomy (GTDB): domain Bacteria; phylum Planctomycetota; class Planctomycetia; order Pirellulales; family Pirellulaceae; genus JANQLU01. The sequence continues at coordinate 25,687 of CAYSXI010000003.1, read as the reverse complement.
TGTGCAGAATCGGGCCTTGGAGCAGGAAGCGGAAGAGCTCGTCAAGAAAACAGCGGCCTAGTCCACGGCCTGTGATCAAGCCTGTTCTTTTTGATCGGGCCTATTCTTTTTGATCGAGATTGCCGCTCTTTCGAACGGCCCAAAGCAATCGCAGCCCGAGCATGATGCTAATCGTGCAGCCGGTTAGTCCGAGAATCGACAAGTCGTACCCGATGGCCCCCTCGTTTCCACTTGGAAAAAGCAGTGGCGGAACCTTATAGCTCAAGAGAAATGATGAACCCAGAAACAAAGCACTGGTCATCATGCCGAGGACCAGCCGATTGACCGTTGGCCCCAGGCGTCGGTGATCCAGGTGAACATCGAACTTTCCCTTCTGAATCTGTTCGAGAATGTTCGAAACCCGTTGCGGCGTCTGCTCGGCCAATTGTTCCAGCTGAAGGTACAGCCGCCGCATCTTTCGAAACTGGCGAGAAGGCGACAGTTTCTTGATCATCAGCAGCCGCTGGTAGGGGCGCATGATTTCCATCAGGCTGAACGAAGGATTCAACAGCCGTGCTGAGCCTTCGAGCGTGACCAACACCTTAATCAAAAGTGACACTTCTTTGGGAAGGGTGATTTTGTATTGGCGTACGATGGCAACGAAGTCGCGGAGTGCACCGCTCATGTCAAAGTTGGAAAGTTCCTGGGTGGAATACTGCCCGACAAAATCGGCCAGGTCATTCGAGAAGCTGGTTTCATCGAGGTCCAATGGACAATCGCCCATTCGCTTGATGACGGTCGCCAGAAGCGGAACATCGCGAGTGACGATGGCCATCAAGACGGACTCAATGTCCTCGCGCATCGACTCGCTCAACCGCCCGACCATTCCGAAATCCAGCAGGCCGAGCGTCCCGTTTTCGCAAATCAAAAGATTCCCGGGGTGAGGATCGGCATGGTAGAAACCGTGCTCGAAGATCATCTTGAGGTAGGCGTTGGCCCCACGGCGTGCGAGCTTTTCAAGTTGCGCTCGGCTCATGTTGCGACGGTCTTTGTCCGAAAGTTTGAGTCCGTCGATTCGACGCATCGTCAGGACACGCGGCGAACATCGCTCTTGAATGGCCTCGGGGATTTCGATCGTGCGATCATGATCAAACATGGTTCGGAATTGCTGGATGTTTCGAAACTCTCTTTCGAAGTCCAGTTCCCACTTCATTGTCTTTGCCAGTTCCTGGGCCAGGGAAACCGGTTGGTAAGGCCGGAATTCGTCGAGCATCCCCGCGAGCTGGGCCAGGCCGTGAAGGATGTCCAGATCGGTATCGACCGTTCGTTCAATGCCCGTGTGTTGAACTTTGACGACGACATCCGTTCCATCCATCAGCTTGGCTGCGTGAACTTGGCCGATCGAAGCCGAGGCCATCGGGGTCTCGTCAAACTTCAAGAAAATCGATTCGATTTCACAGTCTTGGTCGGACTCGATGGTCTTTTTGATTGACTCGAAATCGTCAGCAGGAACGTCTGCCTGGAGCTTCGTCAGTTCATCGGCGACGGCCATGCCAACGACATCCGGTCGTGTACTCAGCAATTGCCCGAGCTTGATGAAAGTCGGGCCGAGTTCCGTGAGGGCTAATCGAATCCGTGCCGGCAGGCTTTGCCTGGCAAGGATTTCGCCATTCGCTGTTTTTAACCGGTCTTTAATAAAGTCGATGTTGATGTGGCTGAGCCACTGTGCCAGTCCGTACTTGCTCAGCACCGAGAGCACGTCCGTAACGCGGCGTACGTTTCGATAGAGTTGCGGAATGGATGGGATCGACGTTTTCATATGGGCTCACAAGTCCTCGGCTCCATTCATTATGCACATTTTCGTGCAATCAAACGGAAGGCGAATCTTTCTCCACCGGGTTCCATGGATATCCTATTCCGATTTTGACGTTTGCGACCACTACTCAGCCATTCCCGGATTTTTTTTGCTAGGATGTTTCCAAATTGAGACGCCCGAAATGAAACCATTCAGCCGGAAACAAAGATGAACTCTGGAATTCTTCAGCGATCGATCGTCGCACTGGTCGCGACAGCAAGCCTCGTTTTTTCCTTTGAACTCAGCGCGAATGAGAATTGGCCGCAGTGGCGAGGACCACAAAATAATGGCGTCAGCCAGGCCAAAAATGTGCCCACGGAATGGAGCCGGGATAAAAACGTGAGCTGGCGGATTGAGCTGCCAGGACCCGCGGGTTCGACGCCGGTCGTTTGGGGCGATCGAGTTTTCTTGACGACGCTTGGCACCGATGACGAACTGCAACTGCTTTGTTTCTCATCCCAGGGCAAGCAGCTTTGGAAGCAGGTGGTGAGCACCGGCAATCGCAACGCGCGACGTGACGAGGGCAATTCGGCGTCGCCGTCGCCGAGTACCGATGGGAAGCACGTTTGGTGCATGATGTGTGACGGCACCTTGGCCTGTTACACCGTCGGAGGCAAGGAAGTATGGAAGAAGGACTTGCAGGAAATCTATGGCGAGTTTTCCATTCAGTTCGGAATGACTTCAACGCCCGTTCTCGACAAGGGAGTTCTCTACCTCCAACTGCTCCATGGGGACATGCGAGATCGATCTGCGACCAGCGAAGGCTGGATCGTTGCTTTGGATGCAAAGTCGGGAAAGGAGAACTGGAAGTACCTGCGAAAGACGGAGGGCACGAGTGAGAACAAACACGCCTACACTTCGCCAATCATGTACCGGGATTCGGAACGCGAATATCTCCTGGTTCATGGCGCTGATTACTTGACGGGCCATTCATTGAAGGATGGCAAAGAGCTTTGGCGCTGCGGCGGATTCCAGCGATCCAGATACAACCCTTATCTGCGCTTCGTTGCTTCCCCTGCCTGTGTGCCTGGATTGATCGTGGCACCTTCGGCAAAAAATGGACCTGTCCTGGGTTTGAAGCCCGGATTGAAAGGGGACGTCACGGATGATAGCGACGCTCGGCAGTGGCGCATGGAAAGAAACACGCCGGACGTGCCCTCGCCTCTGATTCACGACGGCCTGGTTTACCTTTGCCGCGAAAACGGTGTCTTGATTTGCCTGGACGCAAAAACGGGCGAGGAATATTACTCGGAGAGGACCGTTAACGATCGGCATCGAGCGTCCCCGGTTTACGCGAATGGACATATTTATTTGACGGCTCGAAACGGAAAGATCACCGTGGTGAAAGCGGGGAAAAAATTCAGAGTCGTCGCCGAAAACGATCTTGGCGAACCGACGACTTCGTCCTTGGCCGTGACAAATGGCCGAATCTACATTCGGACCTTCAAGGCACTTTACGCAATCGACGCCGAATAGCCTCCGCGTTTCAACCGGATTCATTCGAGTTCCAGGATTCGCATGCGCTGAAATCAGAGTTTCAGGCTCGTGATGTCGCGGGTGTGGGTGATTGCCCCGACGGTGCCGAAATTCGGCTTCTGGGGATAGCGGTTCGCGAGCCTTGAAAATAGGGGGATTCGCCGATTGGGCTTGGGCGAATCCCGTTTTGATCGCGGGCGAGACCCCAGAATCCGCCCGGCGAACGTCAAAAGCGGCAATTCCCGTCAGAATTCGGTCGCTGGCTGTCAAATTCTCGCTAGAGAGCCACCAAATGAATTGATTGACAATCGCTTTTGGTGTCGATCAAGATATAATAAGTCGTAGGGGAAAGTGCGTCCGAATCTGCGGATTTCGGCCCAAAATACATTGCGTTTCACCTTGTTGCGTCGCGTAATACCTTTTGCGCCGCGTTCAACATTGGTTGCGTTGAGTTACACCTTGGGACTGGCAAAAGTCCCAGGGCCTGCCGGGCCTCGTCTTTGCCTCTTTGTTTCCAACCTGATGAAACAAACGCCGGAATTGAGAAAAACGGAAATACTATGTCGTCTGTTGTTAGTGGTTTTGCAAAACGGCTGATTGAAAAGGGAATCATCGGCCTCGATCAATTGCATGAAGCGGAGCAGGTTTCCCGGGAGAATCCCGATACGAATGTCGCGGATGCTCTGATTCGCTTGGGTTACGCAACCGGCGAAGAAGTCATGCAGGCGATGGCGGACGAAAATGGCCTCGAATATGTGGATTTGCATCAGGCCTCGATTCCCGAGCAGTTGATTGAGATCGTCCCGGAGTCGGTGGCTCGGGAAAACGCGATTCTTCCATTCCGCGAAGAAGAAGGCCGTCTGCGAATTTTGATGAGCGACCCTTCCGACGTACAAACACTGGAAAATCTCCGGTTTATCCTGAATCGAGATATTTCAATCGCGCTATCACCCCGGGCTCAAATTGTTGACACAATCAACCGGGTATACGGTCAAGTTGAGGGGGAGTCGGCTGACTCCATCCTTCAGGAATTCACGGATACCGCGATCGACTTCACCGAAACCGAAGCCGACGACATGGCGGGTGAAGAGGAAGAATCGGATGAAACCAGCGCCCCAATCGTTCGATTGGTCAAGCTGATGATTACCGAAGCGGTTCAGTTGCGGGCTTCGGATATCCACGTTGAGCCCTTTGAGGATCGAGTCCGGATCCGTTATCGAATCGACGGCGTTTTACATGAGCGGGATGTCCTTCCCCGACGTCAGTTGGGTGCGGTAATCTCCCGGATCAAGATTCTTTCGAAGATCGATATCGCCGAACGTAGGCGGCCTCAGGACGGCCGGATCAAGATCACCGTCGGCGAGAAGGAACTCGATCTCCGGGTGAGCATCATTCCAACCAACCATGGCCAGTCAGCGGTGATGCGGCTTTTGGACAAGGACAACATCAAGATTGGTGTTCGCCAGCTCGGTTTTTCGGAAAAGACGTTCCGCGAATTCCAGAACCTGATCCGCCGCCCCAACGGAATTATTCTCGTAACCGGCCCGACTGGTTCGGGAAAAACGACGACTCTTTATGCGGCTTTGAATACCCTTAATCGCCCGGATCGAAAAATTATTACGGCCGAGGATCCGGTTGAGTATTACTTGCCAGGAATCAACCAGGTCGAAGTGAAGCACATCATCGGGCTGGATTTCGCCCGGATTATTCGCTCGATGTTGCGTCAGGCTCCCAATATCATCCTCGTGGGCGAAATGCGGGATGCAGAGACTGTTTCGATGGGAATCCAGGCTAGTTTGACTGGACACTTGGTTTTTAGTACACTGCATACGAACGATGCGCCCAGTGCGATCACTCGAATGGTCGATATGGGAGTTCCCGGATATCTGGTTGCCAGTAGTGTTGTGGCGATTGTTGCCCAGCGATTGGTGCGGACGATTTGTCCGAAATGTCGTCACAAGTTCACGCCATCTGAGGGCGTGATTAAAGACATTGGTCTAACCGAGGAGCAGCTCCAGCGAGCCAACTTCATGAAGGGTCGCGGTTGCAACTCCTGTAATAAGACCGGATATCGCGGGCGAATCGGCATTTATGAGTTGTTGATCATCGATTCCAAGATCCGCGAGATGATCTTTCAGAATCAGTCGGCGACCGAGATTCGAAAATACGCGATCGAACATCGCGGCATGAGCACGCTCTTTGTCGACGCCGTCGAGAAAGTTCTGAACGGATTTACCACCTTTGAGGAGGTTTATCGTGTCGCAAAGCGGACGGAGCAAGACGACTAGTCTTTCGGTTGGAATTGCACCGTTTTGATGGATGACACGCGTTTCGAGACAAAAAATTGAAACCCGGGTTGGTTAGGCGAATAATCGCTCAGCCAGATCTGGCTGTTTTCATAAATAACATATACCCCGAAAAACCTTACCACTTCCTCTCCACAGCTCCTCTCCTAATAGGCTTGTTAACTAACTGGTTTCACACAGGTTCGGATTGAAAAACCCGAAATTCGATGTTCGAGATTCAGGCTCAATTGGGGGGAGTCCGGGTACTCGCGATATCAGATTGTCCCCCCTCCGTCAGGTTAAGGTAATTTTCGTCTCTGGGTCATCGTTGATCAGTTCGCGTTGTGCTTTCCTCTGGGCGCAATGTTTCGGTTGGCCAATGAGTTCAATCGGGAACGGATCACAGGAACTACCGCAGATTTAAGCAGGATTAATTCAGCAGGCAGCGAAATGGCAACGGTACTTATTGACAAACTCCTGGAAGCTTGTGTGAAGCAGGGGGCGAGCGATATTCATATCACGGTCGGGCAACCGCCGGTATTCCGCTTGCATGGCCGAATGCGAAAGCTGGAAACCAAAGTTCTTGAGCCGGACGACACGGTTTCCCTGATGAAGAGTATTTCGCCCGAGCGATGCCAGCGAGAATTGCAGGAAGCCGGAAGTGCTGACTTTGGTTTTGCTTATGCCGACAAGGCTCGATTTCGAGTCTCGATTTTCAAGCAGCGTGGGAATATCGCAATGGTCTTGCGACAGATTCCCACGACCATGTTGACCCCCGAGCAAGTCGGGCTTCCCGATGTCTTTACCAAGCTGGTCATGCGACCACGTGGTTTGATCCTGGTCACGGGGCCAACAGGTTCCGGTAAGAGTACGACGCTTGCCAGTTTGGTGAATTACATCAACGAGCGAGTCGATCATCACATCATCACGATTGAAGACCCGATCGAATTTTATCACTACCACAAAAAGTCGACGATCAATCAGCGTGAGGTCGGCGTTGACGTACCCAGCTTTTCGGAAGCGATTCGACGCGCGTTGCGTCAGGACCCGGACGTCATTCTGGTGGGTGAGATGCGTGACCTTGAGACGATTGAAGCTGCCATTTCGGCGGCGGAAACAGGTCACATTGTTTTTGGAACGTTGCATACCAATAGTGCTCAAGGCACGGTGAACCGGATTATTGACGCGTTCCCTGGAAACCTGCAGGACCAGATTCGAACCCAGCTGTCAACTTCGTTGATTGGGGTTCTCGCACAGACACTGTTACCGCGAATTGGCGGCGGACGTCTGGCGGCTTACGAATCCTTGGTGGTCACATCCGCGGTGGCGAACCTGATTCGTGAAAACAAAACATTTCGGATTAACTCCGCGATTCAAACGGGTGCCAAGTTCGGTATGAACTTGATGGACGACTGCCTGTTTGATCATTGGGTGAATGAGCGTGTTGAGTTGGAGGATGTGCTTGCAAAGGCGATCGATCCTGACTCACTGGCCCGCCGAATCGCAACGCATCGCCAACAGGCGATGGAAAACGAGATCATTGAGCCATCAGCTGACGAGTTGATGGAAGAGTTTTAAAGAGCAGTTTATTCGACTTCCTCGTCGACGTTTCCAAGATTTGGTGCAATGACGTTGAGGCAGGGGTTTTGAAAAGTTCAAAACTCCCCGGGGAAGGATAGAGGCAAAAAAATGGCAATCCGACGATTTGGACAAATCCTGGTCGACCTTGGTTTCATCACGGATGAGCAACTTGAAATGTTGCTCGAGGAACAGAATCAGAACCCGGGTCAGCTTATCGGTAAAATCGCCGAAGACATGGGATTGATTTCCGATGAGCAACTGATTCAGGGGCTTTCGGAACAATTCAACATGCAGACGGTGGACATCGAAGGCTACACGCCACCGAAGGAAGCTCGCGAGTTGATTACCGATGCGATGGCCCAGTTGTATCGCGTGGTGCCCCTGCAGTTCACGGACGAAGTGCTGACGTTGGCGACATGTGACCCGCAAAACCTGTCCATGCAGGACGAATTACGGCGTTTCGTCGGCTACGAGATTCGGTTGTTGATTGCGACCGAGAATCAGATTCAGAAAAGTATCGACAAGTTCTACAACGCGGAGAACGAGTCGATTGAAAGCATCATCGTTGAACTGCACAACGATGAAGATTTGAAGAATGCGGCGGCTCAAATCGCCGGGGATGGCCCGATCAACTTGAGTGATGTCACCGAGTTGGTGGAAAGTGCTCCGGTTCGCAAGTTGCTGAACATGGTTTTGTTGTTGGCCATTAAAGACCACGCCAGCGATATTCACTTTGAACCTTTTGAGGACGAGTTCCGAATTCGAATCAAGGCGGATGGCGTTCTTTACGAGATGGTTCCCCCGCCGCGTCACTTGGCGTTTGCGATCACCACGCGGGTCAAGGTCATGGCGAACCTGGACATCGCCGAACGGCGTCTACCCCAGGACGGCCGAATCGAATTGACGGTTGGTGGTCACCCGGTCGACTTGCGTGTGAGTGTTCTTCCTACCATGTTTGGCGAAAGCGTGGTCATGCGGGTGCTCGACCGATCCGTTGTTTCGCTCGATTTGAATAACGTCGGCATGAACGATGACACGATGTCGCAGTTCCGCGAAGTCATCGCCAAACCGAACGGGATTATTTTGGTGACGGGCCCAACGGGTTCGGGAAAAACAACGACGCTTTACTCAGCGCTATCTGAGCTGAATACGATCGAAGACAAGCTGATCACCACCGAAGACCCGGTGGAGTATGACATCGACGGGATCGTACAGATTCCAATTGATCACGAGATCGATGTGACCTTTGCGAAATGCCTGCGAGCCATTTTGCGACAGGATCCCGACAAGATTCTTGTTGGTGAGATTCGCGACTTGGAGACGGCCGAGATCGCGGTTCAGGCATCGCTTACCGGTCACACGGTGTTCAGTACGTTGCACACCAATGATGCTCCGAGCACGATCACCCGTTTGAAAGACATGGGCGTCCCGACCTTTTTGATCACGGCCACGGTGGAGGCCATCTTGGCTCAGCGTCTGGTTCGCCGGATCTGCCCCGAATGTCGCGAGGAAACCGAGGTGTCAGACGACTTGCTGATGGACTTGGGAATGACACGCGAACACGTACAGGACAAGAAATTCTACCGCGGCGCGGGCTGCAACAGCTGTAACAACACGGGCTACAAGGGTCGGGTTGGGCTGTTTGAGCTGATGGTCATTGATGATGAGCTGCGGGAGATGATCATGGAAAACGAAACCACCGACAACATGCGGGAAGCGGCCATGAAAAAAGGCATGGTGCAACTTCGCGATGCGGGGATTCAGTTTGCCTTTGATGGAACCACCACGATTGAAGAGGTCGTTCGCGAGACGATTCTTGAATCTTAAATCAAACCACTTTTTGACATCGTATTTAGTTAATCCATTTATCGAACCGTTGCTTGTTGAAAACAAACCTCTTATCCGTTTCAACAGGCAGTACCATGATTTCGCTGACGCCCCTGTCATCGGGATCACGTAAAGGAAAGTCGAATGCCTACCTTTCAATTCGAAGCGATGGACCCCCAGGGTCAAGAGATTCGCGACGTCATCGAAGCTCAAACCCAGGATGAAGCTCAGGCGACCATTCGGTCGATGGGGTACTTCGTCACGAAAATTACCGTCCAGAAGTCGGCTCAGGCCCAGGCGGCAACCAAGCGACGTTCGTTCGCCGTAGGGGGTGCCGGTGGAAAGAAGATGGTGACCTTCACTCGTCAGCTTTCGATTTTGCAGGATGCGGGTTTGCCGATTCTTCGAAGCCTGAAGATCCTCGAGCAGCAGGCGCGTCCGGGCGCATTGAAGAATGCGTTGATGGATGTCTGTGATGAGATTGAAGGGGGGGCAACGCTCTCGGAAGCGATGGCAAAATCGCCGCGCGTATTTGACCGGCTTTATGTCAACATGATCAAAGCGGGTGAAGCCGGTGGTTCGTTGGAGACGATTCTTCAGCGTTTGGCCGAGTTCAAAGAGCGGACCCAATCGCTCAAGAACAAAATCATCGGTGCGATGATTTATCCCTGCCTGGTGATCATGTTCACCTGCGGTATCCTCGGCTTCATCATGTACTTTATTATCCCGCAGTTTAAGGACATGTTTGACGATTTTGAAATCGACCTGCCGCCGATGACGCAGTTGTTGATTGATATTTCGAATCGGGTCGTTCAGCTGTGGTTCTTGTTCCCGTTGGTACCCGTCATTCTCGTCCTGTTCGTGATGCTGGTCTGTAAATTCCGGGCCGGCAGGATGGGCTTCCATTTATATCTGCTCAAAGTTCCGGTCCTTGGCAAGCTGGTTGAGAAGTCCAACATGGCGCGAACGACGCGAACGTTGGGTGCCTTGGTTGCCAGTGGTGTACCGATTATTGAAGGTCTGACCATTACCCGTGAGACGTCCGGGAATGCCATGTACGAAAAGATGTACTCGCGCGTTCTTGATTCGATTCGCGAAGGTGAAACGATCGCACGCCCGATGAAGAAATACGCCGTGCCGACATTCCATCCGGTGGCGCTGTTCTTCTTCATGGCGACCTGTTCGTTGCCGCCGCTGGCCGTGCTTTTCATCAATACCGACTACATCTTCATGGTGATGTATGTCTGCTTCGGCTTCTCGATCATTGCCGGCCTTTGGTACTTCCTGAAACACCGCGGAAGTGTGGTCGAAGACATCGTGATCAATATGGTCGATGTTGGTGAAGAAACGGGTGAACTCGACGAGATGCTTTATCGAGTCGCCGACTACTACGACGAAGAGGTTCAAACATTGACGGACGGAATGCTCAAGTTGATCGAGCCCTGCATGATCATTTTCCTGGGTCTGGTCGTCGGTTTTATCGTGATCTCGCTGTTCATGCCATTGATTCAGATCATTTCCGGTCTGCAAGGCAATGGTGGTTAATCAAAACGAAAACAAAAACGGCTGCTCGCTTCAATGAAGTTGGCGGGCGGCCGGATCATCCTTTCCTGGAGATTAAATAAGATGAAATCTCAGTTCCCCTCTCAAACTCGTTCCCGGTCTTCGCGACTCGGTGTAACGCTTGTCGAATTGCTTGTCGTGATGGCCGTGATTGGAATCCTGATTGGAATCCTGGTTCCGGTGGTTGGGCCGATGGTTTGGCGTGCTTCCGAGCACGTGATTCACACGGAGCAAACCCAGTTGTCGATGCAGATCGAAGCATTCAACAACAAGTATGGTTTCTATCCCCCGGACTTTTCGCAGATCAATACTCCTCAGGATTTCTTGCCTTACCTGAACAAGATTTCAAACAACCACAATGAGTTGGGATTGCATCCGGACGGATCGGGTGACACGCGACTTGAGCGATGGTGGAATGAAGTGGGCGTTAATATCACGCCAGCCACCGCCCTGCCCTTCTGGCTGTCGGGGTTGCGAAGTAGCTCGCAGTATCCTCTGACGCATCCTGACACCGGCGTTCCGGCCGTTGCCTATTCGGTGGATGGCGGAGCAACGGGCGAACGCGAAGTCTTCTTTGATTTCAAAGCGGATCGACTGTTGATTGTCGGAAATGTTGCCGGATACGGTCAGCCAAAAGGCGATCGCAATCTTCCTTACATTTACTTCAGTTCGGACTACAGCGACGTGACCACCTCAAGTGGCTCCAAGGAATTCCTGGCGACCACCGGTGAATTGATCGTGCCCTACCGCGAGAACGGAACCGGCAACTACTTTGAGCAGTTCAAATTCCAAATCATCTCGCCGGGATTGGACAACAAGTATGGTTCGTACCAGTCAACGACGGCGCCCAATTGGACCAACGTGACGGACATCAAGACCCACCGTGACAACATCATGTCGTTTAAAGGTGGCCGATTGGATAAAGATTTGGATTAACCCTGAAAGATTGAAGGAAGAAACGCCATTTAGGCGATGGCGTTCCTTCCGCTCACCCCCGCCTCTTCGGAGCAAATATATGTTCCTCTTTTCTAAGACTCCCCGAAACGATCACCTTCAAGCTCGCGGCGGATTCACGCTGGTCGAGCTTTTGATTGTGATTCTGATCATGGCTCTGCTCGCCTTCATGGCAGTTTCCGTCATAGCCGGCGCAACACGACGAGCCAAAGAAAGCCGAACGAAGACGCAGATCGCTCGGATCAACGAATACTTGCAGTATCGCTGGGAAGAATACGAAGTCCGTGTTCTGCCTTTTCGTTTACCTCCCACTGTGACCAATCGTGAAGTCATCATCGCCGCGCGCAATGATGCTCTTTTGGAAATGATTCGCGCGGAAATGCCCTATGATCGCGACTACGTCGACTTGGGAGGCGGGGTCTTTCCATCGACCGAATTCACGACGCATTACACGTCGAAAGGGCTTGCTGTCGTTCCGACGCAGTTGGCAGTGCGACGTCCTTCGGTTTTTCAGCGTTATGTCGGAACGCATGCAGCTACCTGGACGGATCAGAATGAGCAGGCCGAATGCTTGTACATGATCCTGCAGTCGATCATCATCCTCGATCAATCCGGAATCGACCACTTGCAAAATGACGAAGTCGGCGACACCGACAACGATGGCATGCTGGAAGTCCTGGACGCGTTTGGCGAGCCACTTCAATTCGTTATTCGCTACGACTGGAACAACGACGGTCGCTTTGATCCCAACGAGAATATCAGCTTTGATACCTTGCTTTCTGACGCGTTGCCGGGAGAAGCAGGAACTCAAGCCTTCTACGACGGTGTGATCGATTTCTCCCGAATGCGATTTATTGTTCGTTCAACCCGCTTGGATGACACCGCCACGGAAGAAGACGCACTTTAAGCTCCCTCCTCACACAGAATCTTGTCATGAAACAGAATCAAACAATTACGAACGGCTTGAAGCGAAGGGGTTTGACCCTGATCGAGTTGATGGTCGTGATTGGAATTCTGGTTGCCCTAACGGCAATCGCGATTCCTGCTGTGCGAATGATCAACCGTGACCGAAAAGTTCGCGAAGGGGCGCGTGAAGTCAACGCGATGCTTTCGAGTGCTCGAGACACGGCTGTCGTCAATGGCTTTGCCGGCGTCGAGTTTGTTCGCAACGGAAATTTTGTCGACGCCGACGGAGTCAATTATGCGGTGACGGCCATGTACCGAATCAAGATGCCGCGTGTCTACGCGGGTGACCTGGTCGGTGCATCGATCACGGAACTGGTGCCGGGAATTGGCACCTTTACCTGTGTGATCCCGGATCCGGCGAACCCCGGCATCATTCGAGTCAATGACTATTTGCGGCTCGGGTATCGCGGACCCTTGTATCGAATTACGGGTTACTTGAATGGGACACCGGCAGCCGGTTCGGCGACTTTGACTTGCGAAGTCCTTCCGCACTTGCCGGTTCCTGCCGCGATGACAGCCGCCGCCAACCCGCAGGGCATCGGCTTTCAGGTCTTCCGCCAACCGGTTCGTGACGAACGTAGCCGAGTTGAATTGCCTCGCGGATTGTACATCGACATGCGGCTTTCCGGGGCCTTGGATAATACGAACTTGGATGCCAATGCCAATACATTCACGGCATTTGGCTTGGCTGGGTTGAACGCCCTGCCACCGGCACTTGCTCCGGGAGAGAATCGTCAGCTCAACTCAGTGGTCGTGATGTTCGACAGCACGGGCGCCGTCGATCGAATTTATCCCAACGGCTTGACCGGAGCAGGGACTGGGATTCATCCGTTTTTCCGGCCGATCAAACCGATTCACTTCCTGATTGCGAACGACCGAGCGGGCAACCTTCCGGTCGCAGATAACTTGGCGGACAACGACAACCTGTGGGTTCGCGTGGATCATCGGACTGGTGCTTCGACCACAGGCGACATGGCCGATCTTGGAAACGTGGATACCGATGTGAATGGAGATGGATTCGTCAATCGATTTGATCGATTGCTCCAATCTCGAGGCGTCGCCGACACCGGCCAATCGGCAAACCAATAAGCACCCCCCCCTCCTCAAAAGACTTTTCAATCATGAAAAAAATCAACTCAAACAAACGGCTTCAGCGGAAACGTCGCGGGATTACGATCCTCGAAGTAATTACGGCGATCCTGGTTGCCGTGATTGGCGTTTTTGGTGTGGTAGCCATAATTCCTTTTGCCGTGCGACAAACGGAAATTGGTTTGAACCAGGAAGATTCCATCAACGCGGCTCGAAACATTCAACAACGTTTCGAAACAATGGGGCTTAAAGCTTCGGATCGTTGGTTCTTTGGGCCAACGACGGGTGCTTCGGCTCCAGCCCTTGCCAACCGACCTGGTTTTGGAATTGATTCCGACATTCGTGTCTACTGCATCGATCCAATCGGCATTGCTCAATACGCCGATCGCGGCGTCGATTTCACCGACTACGGTCGCTTCCCTCGGGTGCCAGCCACCTTTGCATTTCCAGCCGACTTTCCGCGTTTGATTTTTAATCACGACCCGGTCACGCGATTGAAAGTGGGGACCGCGAATCCCGGGATTCCCCGGGTGACTTTCCTCGATCGAGGAAACGCCATCTACAACCGGGCTTTGGCGTCCATGACCTTCGGCTACGAAAATGACCTGGTTTACAAGAACACGAATCAGCGAGCCGAAGCACCTTTGCCTCAATATTTTCGCGATGCGGGTGTCGATTACAAACGGATGACTCGTGGTGATGTTACCACGATGTGCTTCATTGTTGGCAAAGGCGAATCGTCGGGTGAATACACGATGTACACCGTGGTTTTCCGTAAGCGCCAATTGGATCCCAATGCGGCTTCAGGATTCGATCGAATTTTTCAAGTGGTCGGAACTCCATCCGCACCCGCGACTCAGCCCTCGGGAACTTATTTCGGGGGTGGCGATGTAACGGTCACCGAGCTCACGACGCCGGACAAGGAAGCCGATCGAATCGGACGTAATCGATGGGTCATGATGCTTAACGCGGACGAAGACAATACCGGCGCGACCCTGGACGGCACCGTTCGGTCGCTTCAGTTTTTCCGAGTGGTTGAATCTTATGAAGTAGGCACGGCAAAAACTTTGACCCTTCAGGGTGGCGACTTCGACTTTACTAACACGACGACGCCTCCCCAGGATCTCCAGACATATATCATCTACATGCCAGACGTGATCGCGGTTTACGAAAACACCTTCCGATTCGAATCGCTTTCCGAATGGAATTAATCCCACCTCCTTATGACTTCTCCTAAGCTCCTCAATCTCCTCACGAATTTGAAACCAGGTTTCCTGGAGGACAGCATGCTCCTGAATCAATCAGCCAATCAGCGAATGAACGCGAACTCCCTTTCGAGAATGCGTGCAAGAAGACGTCGCGGCGTCACGCTTTTGTTCGTGATCAGTTTCATCGTATTGTTTTTGCTGATGGGAACGGCATTCGTCGTCGTATCCACACAGTTTTTGTCGACGAGTCGCCAGCGGACGCGTTTGGAAGCGGACGAAACGGATCGCACGACATTGATTCACAAGGTGCTCTATGACATTCTTCGCGGCCCGGACCTCGACAATCGGCTGACGTCGCTTCGCGGTCATGCACTCCTGGCGGATCAATACGGATACGGGGCCAAAGCCAGAATCAGTCGCGCCGCGATCGATCCATCCGGTCAATTCGTGGTTTTGCAGGTTGAAAGTCTTTCGACCCCAGCATTGGCAGGTGGCGTGACGGACCTGCTCAGCAATCGCAGCATGGCACTGTCGGAAGCGACCGGGGCCTACGACGGCCTCGTCTTGACCTTTATTGACGGGCCCGCCGGTGCATTGGGAAGAGTAAAAGGCGTTTCGACTCGAATCGTTCGTTATGAATACGTCCCTTTCTCACTTTCCAAGAATATTTACATCTCGGCCAAGTGGTCCAACAGCTCAATTAACCCTTTCGATCCGGCGCGATTGCCGACGGACGTGGTTGGTTCGACGATCCTGATTAACGGTCGAGAATTCAATGGAACCGGTGCCGGGCAATTCAATCAAAATGCGGGCAAAGTTGAGCCTGCCCTTTCAACCGATGCGCTGCAGCCAAACCAATCGGGAAAACTTCGTGGTGACGAATTGACTCCGGGGACTTTGGTGCACGACTACCTTCGCGGTTCCGATGGTTCGGGCACGCCGGCTTCAATGTTTTGGCGTCCGGCAGCGGGTGTTTCTCCTTATGCGAATCTCGGGATCGTGGGCGGCAGTCCCAACGAGTCCTATGACATTGCCGATTACCAAAACATGTTCCTTTCGCAGGCCCCTTTGGATCCTGCACAGCCATACATTCCAAGCTTCCACCGCCCCCGCCTCGCGAATTATCACTTGACGAATATGGTTCCGCTGGGCGTGCCAATGAGTCGCGTGATGTTCCGGCCTTATTTCTCAGCCGCGGATCCGACCCATACGGCAAACGACCAGTTTCCTTCGAATGATCTGGATGGAGACGGACTACCCGATTTTTGGGATATCGACAACGACAATGACGGAGTTCGCGACTCGGTTTGGATTGATGTTGGGCTACCAGTTCAGTACAGCCGTGGCGGACGTCGATATCGTCCATTGGCGGCGATCATGATCAAGGACCTGGATGGTCGCTTGAATTTGAATGCACATGGCAACATCGTTGATTCCGAGAGAACAACGGCGGCCAACCCCTATGAGTTGACATTCCAGCCATTGCTATACAACCCGCCACCATCGCCAGCAACCTTGAATCAGAGTTTGCCTCGTGGTCAGTATCTGGGCCCTCCCGAGATCTCCCTCGATCCGATTCTGGGTGCTGCCGACTACCAGACTTTGTTGTCTTTGCGATATGGCGTCGATGGACTACCGGGAATTGTGGCCGTGGATCCCTTTGCCGCGTACGACCTGTTTGATTATCCGAGCGGAGCGGTACTCGCCAACAATATCGGAGCTTCCTATTCCACGCCGCTCGATATCCATGGGCGATTTGGATACGCCTATCCTTCGACTGGTTTTCCTGCCGTGATGCCAAGTTCCGACGCGCTGACGAGTACCTTGACGGCGCGTCTTGGTGGTGAAGCGACAAATAGCCCTTACGAGATGAACTTTGCGACGCGGCCTTTCAATTCAATCGCAGACAATCCGTTTAATCCTTCGGAGATGGAGTATTTCCTGCGGCCGTTTGACCGCGACGCGGAAGTGCTTCGAAACCGGCTTTCTGAATCACCAACGTTGGGTCCGGCATTGTTTAATGCACGGAACTTCATCACGACCGAAAGCTGGGAAGTTCCGACCGCTCCCGGCCACCTCGCGCAGTTTTTGTACGAGCAGATGATCGCCAACGGAGTCACGCCGACGAACGCGACGACGGAATTGAACGAAATGTTTGCGATTGATATCGCGCGTGGGCTTCGGTTCAACCTCAATCGTCCATTTGGTGATGGCGCGGATGATAACGCAAACTTGGTTGTCGATGACCCGCTTGAGCTCGCAACGGATCAGGCAGTGGCACACCCCAATGCTTCTGCGGTACTTCTGCAGAATCCTGGGACCACAACCAACGACGCTCGAATTGCTTTTGCGCGACAGCTCTATGTATTGGCTTACATGGTTGCGCGTCCGACCAATCGCGACTTGAACCGTGACGGCATGGTCGACGTCAATGACAAACATTTTCTGGCCCAATGGGTTGCGAACATCGTTGACTACCGCGACGCGGATTCGATCAACTTCGGATTCGAATACGACTTGAATCCTTACGACGGTTGGGGAGTCGATGGCGACTTGGCGACCGATGAAGGTGCCGGCGTTCGCGGATTTGTTTGGGGCGCCGAACGTCCGGAGCTTTTGCTAACGGAAGCGGTTGGTCTGCATGACCGTCGAACGGAGGATCGTGACGATGATGCTTCCGGCGAGTTTTCGACTGCCGGCGGAGGATCGGACCGGCATTACGACAATCGCCTTCGACCGGCACCCTCCGGCTTTATCGAAATCTATAATCCTTGGACTTCGTCCGACAATACGCTCAACCAGCGGATGGCCCCTGAGCTTTACGAGTATGCAGGCGCGGTTCCCGTTGGGGTTGATCTGGACCGGACAACACCCGGAACGGCGGATCCGGTATGGCGCATGATTGTCGTGCGTGATGCGACGGTTGGTGCGATCGATACGGACCCCGATAACCAGGATCCAACCGCCAATGGCGGTGTTGCCCTGGATACCAATCCGCTGTTGTTGGATGTTGAACGAAGTATTTACTTCGCTCGTCCAACGCAGGCTTACGCTCAGAGCAACGGCGCGGGTGGAACCTACGGCGATGGTAAACAGTTCTTTTCGAGCTTGACCGTCAACTCCCTGAACACGGGGCAGTACGCGGTGATTGGTGGGTTCAACTATCAGCCAGGTGGTGGCGGGTATCGAACCAATATTGGTCGTTTGACGACCGCAATTGAAGGCGACGAAGCCAGTTTGTTGCTTGCGAATACACGTGGAATCAACCTGATCCCGGGTGCCGCGAACGGTGTCGTGATGACAATCTGGAATGGCGCAGCGATCGCAAACTTTGCTCGAAACGCGGTTGGGATTGTGATCGACCAGGCGATTGATGCCGGAACTCCGGTCACACGTCCTTTCAGTTTTTCTGGGCCGGTCGACGGTTACCCGGCTCTGGACGTCAATGGCGTTGCCGCAACGCCGGTTGGTGACGGGGTTCAATATGCTGAGCCCTTTGATATTCCTTTGGACTACGACAGTGGTTTGCACCCGCTTCAAACGGATCGTGATGCAATCAATCAGAATGGCACCACTCCAAAATTCCGGACGGTTCATCTTCAGCGTTTGGCGAATCCTCTTTTGCCTTGGAATGCATTGACCAACCCTTACATCACGCAGGACAGAATCAATGTCGACCTGGTCGCATACAATGGCGTGATTTCCGCAGCCGACTCGGCGTCGGAAGAATCGCTGACTGATGGAACCACGACAACTCAGGGTGGCATCACCAATTTCAAAAACATGGAGCGTGGTGAATCCGAAACGGGAGTCGCCAATCAACGCCGTCGACTCTGGCCGCAGGATCCTCCATTCTCGAACCCTGCCAACGATGATCCCCAACTGTTGGATAATCATTTCTACAACTTCCGTTGGAAGGAATCGTTGGGGCAAATCAACGTTGCGTACACAGCTCCCTACGATATGCCGACTGTTTTTACGGCTTCGGCAAATGATGGGATTCACGGTTTTCCTTGGCTCAGTTGGGCGAATCGACCGTACACCAGTCAGCTCGAGTTGGCCAACGTCCCCGTGCATCGGAATTCACAGATTCTGAATCCGAACAATTTTTCGTTGTCGAACACGAACATCGCGGTCTACAACGATCAGGCGGCGTTTGGTCACCTGCCTTCCTTGTTTGGCATCAGCCACGGCGGAACGTCGACGAGTGGAGGCGATCCGTACAACTCACCGGCCGCCTTGGGTTCTGATTTGCACAAGTTGCTTGAGTACCTGGAAGTTCCATCTCGATTCATCGGGACCGATGAATACTTTACTCCGGCGGTTGCTCAATCCATTTTGCCACCATACGACCGCATCAGTCGCTATCGGTATCCGGGCAAGTTAAATTTGAACACGATAGCACTCAATGGTTTAACCAGCCCCGCATGGAGTGCCCTGATGAATCCCTATTCGGCGGCAACGTTGCCAAATATCAACAGCAACCCAATTGCTTCGCGATCGAGCACCGGGGGTGTGCCACTGGCTTCCCTGCCGACCGAATACCCATCGCCATTCCGAATGGCGAATTCTGCAAACCATGTACCCCCAATTGTTGGGACAGGTTTAAATGGAAACGAGTTAGTTCGCTGGGATGTCGACACCGGGGTATTCCGGTCAACGACTCCCGGACTCACGACGGCATTGCCGACAACGCAGCCCGCGTTCGACCCAGTTGGACCCACGACCGCTAATCCTTACAACGATTGGTCGCGAAGTGCGTATTTCCGCAACGACGCGCGTCAACGATTGGGCAACACGACGACGACACGTTCCAGTGTCTATGCCGTTTGGATTACGATCGGATATTTTGAAGTCGACAATGAGGGGCGCGTCGGCGCCGAGCTGGGTTGGGATACCGGCTCCATCAAGCGTCATCGCGGGTTCTTCCTGATTGACCGATCCATTCCGGTGGGCGTCGAACCGGGTTTCAACCACAACGTCAACCGATGTATTTTGATTCAGTCAATCATCGACTAGACGTTGGTCCAAGTTTCGATTCTCGAAGCCCTGCACTTGCAGGGCTTTTTTTGTGGAAACAACGCCGATGAATCGAGGCGATTCGAAATTTAGGATAGCGTCGGCTAGTTGCGATTCGATTCATCTTTCGATTTGGCGGTAACATCCTTTCGCCATTCCTCGTGCAGTGTTCGAAGCTTTTTGACCAGTTCTGGTTTCGAGCTGCTGTAATCCTGTCGTTCCGGTTGGCTGTCGGCAAGATTGAAAAGTTTGGCTGGTGTCGCCTTCCCATTCCGCCCCGGCCGGGGCTGGTAAAGCTTCCAATTGCCCTGGCGAACCATCCAATGATTTTGCCACATCCAATGCACGGTATCGTACTTCGTAGGATTCGTTTCGGACGCAATGATGTCACGGAGATCAAATCCGTCCAATTTCAGTTCGCGGGGCATTGGGGTGCTGGTCAAGGCGGCAACCGTCGGCATCCAGTCCATCGCGGTGATCAACTGGTTGCGAACGGCGCCCTGGGGCAATTTGGCGGGATAACTGATGATTGCGGGAACACGAATTCCTCCTTCAAAAAATTGACCTTTTCGCCCCTTCCATTTTCCCGTGTTTCCACCGCCGCCATTGGCACCGTAATTCGATCCCTTGGGAAGACCGCTCGAATGTCGGTCGACACGAATGGAAAAATTTTCTTCGGAATGGCCGTTGTCGCTCATGAAGATGATGATTGTCTTCTCGCGTAAACCGTTTTTCTCGAGCGCGTCGACGATCTGACCTATCCGGTTGTCGACCGTGGAAACGACCATTCCGTAGGATCGGCGTTTTTTATCTTGGACGTCCAGGTAATGACTCGCAAACGCTTTGTCGGCTTGTTCGGGGTAGTGAGGCAGGTTGAAGGCGCAGTAAAGGAAGAAAGTTTTTGATTTGTTCTTGCCAATAAACTGAACGGCTCGCCGAGTCATCTCGTCCGGAAAGTATTTTCCGCCGTGATCCAGAACCTCTTTGGTCCCTTCGTAGAGGTCGTGAAAACCTTTGCCATGAAGAAAGTGGTGGTTGTAGTTGTCGATAAACCCTCCGCGGTGCCCCCAGAATTGATCGAAACCCTGTTTCGTTGGTCCGTGATTTTTGTCCGCCCCTAAATGCCATTTTCCAAACAGGGCGGTTCTGTATCCATGGTCTTTGAGGTGTTCTGCCAAAGTGTATTCGGAGAGCGCCATGTTCGTCCCGCCGGCTTGTTTCAGGTTTCCCTGTGTCCAGTTGTTGACACCACCGCGTTGTGGATACCGACCGGTCATTAGCATCGCTCGGGCGGGGCAGCAAACGGCATGGGCATAGGCCTGGGTGAAGCGGACTCCGGTTTCCGCAAGCTTGTCAATATTCGGAGTGTACAGATCCTTTGAGCCGTAACAACTCGCATCCAATGTCCCTTGGTCGTCCGTGAAAAATATGACGACGTTGGGTTGTTCGGCCTGGCAAGCACGGACCAGACCAAGGCATGAAAGAACAAGAAGGGTAAGTCGGGCCATGAGAGATCGCAAATGTCGTTGGGAAGAGATAGGTTCCCCGATCGAGGAACTGCCAAGACAAATTATGTCGCTCGCAGACGTCTCCGAAAATCACCCCTTTTCATCGCGGCGATCGCAAGCAAGACATGGTTTGTCTAGCGAGCAGGGTACAACGAATGCGTCCATAAATTGGATTCGCTATTGCTTTCCAAAACGCTCATGGGCCAGAACGCTCATGGGCCCGAACGCTCGCGGGCCAGACGCCGAAACGAAACGACCGCTTGATGGCAAAGATTGATCGGTGCCTCGATTGAAAAAGTTGAGCGTTGTTAACCGAACCGGGAATTATTGACCGACAATATGGTCGAAAAGGCGACCAATAATAAAACCGATCAGTCCACCGATGACGGAGGTCATCAAAGAGATGACAAAAACCCAGGGCAAAGAAAGGTTCAAGTCGTTTTTGGGCAGATGGCCGGCATTTGCGAATTGCTCCGTAATCGAAGCCGGAGGTGGAGGGGGCATCGGCACGGGTTGAGGAAGCCGGTGATCTGATAGCTCGCCGATGGTCAAGACACCCTGCGAAGTTTCGCTTAGGCCGCTAAGTTCACTTCCCTGGTCGTTCGGGTCTTCCGTATCCTGTTCTCCATCGATGCCGGGCACGGGGGCAGGCGTCCAACGTTCGCGATAAAAGCTCTCGTTGAGCATCGGTGTGTCGTCCGAAGCCCAAGGTGCCAATCGTTCGGCAACTTCTTCCGCAGACTGGATTCGTTGCGCGGGCGATTTTTCCATCATGTCGCCGATCAAATCGACGAACTCATCGCTGACTTCTTCATTGAATCGCCGTGGATGCCAAGGCGTCTCTTCGAGGTGACGCTTGGCTTTGCTTTTTGGTGTACCGCCAGGAAACGGAACTTTTCCGGTAATCGCGTAGTAGAGCGTGCAGCCCAAGGAGTAGATGTCGCAGGCCCGTGTCACGTTCAACGGCGTTTTGATTTGTTCGGGAGAAAGATAGTCAGCCGTACCAACCGTCTTGCCCGCTCGCGGGTCGTCTGCGTCGTTGATGTAACCGGCGAGTCCGAGGTCGGAAAGTTTGGCAACGCCTTCGGGAGTGACAAGGATGTTTCCAGGCTTGATGTCGCGGTGGATCAAGTTCCGATGATGGGCGTGGGCCAAACCTTCCGCCGCCTGCTTGATAATGTTGGCCGCCTGTTGAATCGTCAATTTGCCTTTGGTGCGGACCAGACGACGCAGGTCGGTCCCGGGGACATATTCGACTACAAGGAAATGCACGTTGCCGTCTTCACCCGCATCGTAAGCACGAACCAGATTCGGATGATCCAGTTTGGCCTGCGTTTTGATTTCACGACGGAAATTGTCGATGGCGTCCGGCGTTGATTTCTGGAGCGGCAGAACCTTGACGGCACATTCACGTCCCATCATTTCGTGAACGGCTTTGAAAACCTGACCCATGCCGCCCTGACCGATCCAGTCGGTAATGATGTACGGACCGAGGGTCAATTTGCTTCGACCGGCAAGCAGCTGATCGGCCTGGTACTCCGTCAGGACTTCCATTTCTACGAGGCGCGCCGCAAGATCTTTGTCCGAAATATCAACCGCGGTCGTGCGGTCCCCTCCATCATGAGTTGGAATGGACGAAATTGCCTCACGCAATTCCGATTCCGTCACGAGTTTGCTCGCGAGAATCGATTGCCGAAATGGAAGGCGTCGTGCGGTCAACGGATCAAATTGGACGAGGGTCGTCAGCTAAGTTTGGAAGGATTTCAGGGACCGGGATGAATGACAAGGTGCGAAGCGAAGGATCCGGTCAGCCTTCATAACAGTATAGCGGGCTGCGAGCATCAAAATGTACTGAAAAATGGGCCAAGTAATCAATTGGGTGTCGAATTTCCCGGTTTTTCCAGTTGGTCGATTTGTGGGGCGATCGCCTGCGATTGCGCAGTTTCCCCGATAAGCCGTTTGCTTTTTTCTTCGTTCTCTTGAATCGAGAGTGACTCGCGAAATCTGGGGAATGATTTGCGCCCCTAGCGGCACGTCCCGTGCCCCCAGGTTTTCAATTGATCATTGGCCAATAATCGGGCACGTCGGCTTCAAACGTCATGGTTTCTTTTTGGGTTGGATGCCGCAACTCCAAAGTTCGCGAATGCAAGGCGATTCCTTTCGGAAAGCGATGCGAGCTACCGTACTTCCGGTCGCCGGCAATGGGGCAATCACGCGAAGCAAACTGAACCCGGATTTGATGCTTGCGCCCGGTCAGCAACGCGACCTCAACCAAAGACAATCCGGATTCCAATCGGGTTCGCCTTTGGTAATTGAGCTTGGCCAATTTTGCCCCCGCCGTGTTTTCGGAAACGACCTGCATCTTTTTTGCCGCATCATTTTTGAGCAAGTAGTCTTGCAGAAGGGCTTCATCCTTTCCGAGCCGGTCGTCAACCAGGGCCCAGTAGGTTTTCGTGACCTCGGAATTCTGAAACTGTTGGGTGAGTCGCGCCGCGGCCTTGGAAGTCTTTGCCAATACGATGACACCGGTGACTTGCGAATCGAGCCGGCTTACCACTCCCAGGTAAACGTTGCCCGGCTTGCTGTACTTTTTCTTCAAGTACGCTTTGGCCAAGTCGATCAGGCTCGTTTGGCCGGGCAGCGCGCCCTGACTGACGACTTCTGCCTCTTTGTTTACAACCAACAAATGGTTATCTTCGAAGATGATGTTTAATTGATTCACGAGTTGATCCGGTATCTGTTTCGATTGAGTTTACACCAAAATGAGCCCGCAAGAACCGCGACTTGTCTTAGCCAGTGGGTCGCCACGCAGAAAAAAACTGCTGCAGGAATTCGGATACGATTTTCAAGTGGTCGTGCCGGATGACCATGCCGAAACCGGGATGTGCAGTGATTGTCCGCCTTTGGAGTTGGTGGCAAGATTGGCCGAATCGAAAGCCGAAAATGTTGCCGAGAAACTGGAGCGAGGACTGGTTCTCGCCGCCGACACGGTCGCCGAATGTCAGGGCCGAATTCTTGGCAAACCACGAGACGAGGATCACGCCCGCCAGATGCTGGAGTTGATGAGCGGCAAGATTCACCGGGTTTTGACCGGTGTCTGTCTGATCGATCTTGATCATTCGAACAGGCGTGCCGTCGACGTGGTTGTGACAACATTGAAAATGGACGAGCTTTCCGACAGCTTGATCCAGGAATACCTGGATTCCGATCAATGGATTGGCAAAGCCGGCGCGTTCGGGTTTCAGGACGGTCTCGATTGGGTGCATGTGACCGAAGGTAGTGAATCGAACGTCGTCGGCCTCCCGATGGAACGCCTTGCGGTGATGCTGGATGAAATGAACGCTTAGAAATTGGAGCGAGCATGTTCGGTCTTTTCTCAGCCAAGCGGCCCCCGCTTCCGCTTGAGACCAAAACTTGGATTGAGTGGCAGTGGATTTGGCTTGGACAGCAAATCGGATGGGAGCCGATGCTTCAAGCAAAGGTCTACCGGCCGGACGATATTCCCGGCAGCGGATCTCGCCGTGTTACCGAATCCCAAGCTCGGGATATTTTTGAGTTCATTGCCAGAACCTATTCGATCGCAGATCGCGGAATCGATTTCGAAATCGTCAACGACGAGTCAATGCCGGGCGCGGCGGGACAGTACATGCTTCCCAAGGATCCGAATTCGAAAGGGAAACAGGGCCGGTCCAAGGTCAAAGTTGCCGCTTCTCAATTGGATCACTTTCATTCGCTCGTTGCTACGCTGGCGCACGAGCTCGCTCATGAAATCTTGCTTGGAAGTCAATGGCTGAGCCCCACGGATCCGGATCAGGAATTCGTAACGGATCTTTTGCCCGTGTTTCTTGGCTTTGGCTTGTTTGTCGCGAATGACACGCTTTATGAAAACAACTGGTCGGATGGCGCCGTAGCTTGGTCGTCGATCTCGAGCAAAGGCTACCTAAGCTCAATCGAATTGGGCCATGCTTTGGCATTGTTTTGTTGGTTGCGGCAGGAATATTCTCCCGGTTGGAGCGGAATGCTCCGGACGGACGCCAGGGAAACCATGCTTGCGAGCATTAAGTATTTCACGAAAACGAATGATGTGTTGGTGAGTCCAGGCAGTCAACTTATTCAGGCCAATGGGTTCGAACCGATTCACGATTTCGAATCGCGAGGACCAACGAAACGACTGGCGGCACTTTGGAACGCACCGAACCAGCAGGAGAAAACCAGACGCAGCGCCGCATTGTTGACGGACTCAGAAGTTGAGATCAGGCGCCAGGCGTTGGCATTTCTGAATGATCCAAACGAACTGCCGGAAGAATCGATTTCACGTGTCAAATCATTGCTGCATGATTCCAATTTGGCGGTGCGAGACCTGGCTGCCAGTGTCTT
>CAYSXI010000002.1:95096-108361 GCA_964434955.1 uncultured Pirellulaceae bacterium | reverse complement strand
GTGTCCCATCAGGACCCGACGTGAAACGGGGTCGAGCATGCGAAAGCTTCGTTGGGCGCCGGCGTCCCGCATCAATTTTGGCATTTCTTCATCGACGTATCGGCGCATCCAATAGTTGCGCATCGTCT
Organism: uncultured Pirellulaceae bacterium; assembly: GCA_964434955.1. GTDB lineage: Bacteria > Planctomycetota > Planctomycetia > Pirellulales > Pirellulaceae > JANQLU01. The sequence goes on along the minus strand of CAYSXI010000002.1, from coordinate 108,233 downwards.
CCAACTTGCTGATCACAAAGGCTTCAGCCTCGCGACTTCTCGGAACTCCCTGCGCGGAGACGATTTCAATATTGCTGAAACGGAATGGAAGTCGACGCGTCGGATCCTTTAAGCGAATCGCGATATCGAATTCGCCGGAAGCAACGGCCTCTTCGAGCGAAAACTCGGCTGGTTCCAAAATGTAAGGGTCAAGTTTTGGTTTATATTCGCCGTCGTCGTTCTCGTCCGCAACGCGATCCTTTTTATCGTCCTTTTTTGCGTCAAGCCGATCGGGATCCTCTTCTCTTGGAGTTGCAAAACTGAACGGCTTTATTTTTTTTCTTTCTTCTTCGGTCGCATTCAGCCATTGGTCCGTGATGTCGGCATCATTCATGATGACGCCAAATAGCAAACGATCACGCTTCGACTCAAAAGCCACCCGGTAGACGGGAGGTTCTTGGCCGCCGCCCCCACCGCCCAGAAATACAAACTTTTTGAATGCGATCCCCAGCAAGGGATAGACGAGAATTGGCATCAAGACGAGCGTGATGATCGTTCGGCGGTCTCGCAGAATCTCGCGTAGTTCTTTTAGCGCCAACCGGCGAAGCCGGCTAAAGCTGAAACCGCGTCCCGTCATGGATTCCGGTTTGTTCAACGCTGATCCCCCGAATTGATTTGTCGCAAGCCAGCGCCCGTGTTAATTTCGCTCCCCGGTTTTACGGCTCCCACTTCCCGTTCCAGCACGTCGAGGAACATGTCGGTCAAATGCTCTCGCCCGGTGACTTTTTTCAACTCCTCAAAGGTTCCGTGCTGACGCAGCACGCCATGATGAAGCAAGCCGAACCGGTCGCAAAGACGCTCGGCTTCATCAAGTCGGTGGGTGCAGACGATCACGGCTTTGTTGACGCTGCGGAGGTAATCAATGTAATCAAAAATGACTTTACTACCGACGACGTCGAGGCCTTTGGTCGGCTCATCCATTAACATCACTGGGGGGTCGTGAATGAGTGCTCGCGCGAGATTGATTCGTTGTTTCTGTCCCGTGCTCAAGGTGGCGCAACGTTGGCTCATGATCGAGCGAAAATCGAGCAATCTCGATAGCTCGCGAATTCGCTCCGTCGCAACCTTGGGATCGATGTCGTAAAGATCCGCAGAGAAAGAGAGCATTTCGGTCGGCGTCAGCCAGGGATAGACGCCGACACTGGCCGAAGCATAACCGATCCGACGTTTGACTTCGTCTGGCTGCAAGGAGACATTGAATCCGTCGATTTCCGCATCGCCTTCATCTGGCGGTAACAAACCGAGGATCATTCTCAACGAGGTGGTCTTTCCAGCCCCATTGGGGCCGAGCAGGCCAAAGACCTCTCCCGGTTGCACGGAAAACGAGACGTCATCGACCGCAACTTTGTCGCCCTCCGCATTTCGAAATCGCTTGGTAAGTCCGCGGACGGTAATCATGAATCTTTAAAATGGCTGGAGCGTGTCGAGACCAGTATTCTACGGCCAAAAAGGTAAATGCGTTCGAACCAAACGCCCTTCTGGCTCGATTCCGTCATAGATCACCGAATCAAATCGAGTGTGACGACTGATCCGGCCTGGCAAGCGAGCGCCCGTCGAATCTTCAAGAACCGTTATTTCGACCAGCGATTAACTCTTTGACCTGACCGCGCACCCTTTGGGAACCGCAGCGACATTTTAGTAGGTGGATGCCACAGTTGTAGTCGTCAGGAAACCTTTTTCACCAAATTTGGGCCGCGTATGATTGAATACACGGCCGGACGAAGGGGAACCTAACGGATGGTCGTCAAATAGCGGTAATAGACTTCCAGCGAGAGCGTGGCCATCGCCGTGCTATAAACGGACCCGCCATAGCCGGCCCACATTCCGTTAGCCGGCCAAGCTCCTTGGTTTTCGCCTGAGCGAATTTGTGACCCAACCAGAATTGGTGCAATCTGGTTGTTCCACTTTTGCCAGGATTCGCCACCCGTTTGAAACATGGCCAACGTCCCGTAATACCAATAGTAGTAGTTGACCTTGTCCTTGGATGGCGGTGTCTTCAGGACGTAAGATGAAGCTTCGTTGGCCGTTTTCTCATCGACTTCCCCGTACAGGAAATGTCGGCAGACCAACGCTTCTGCGGTCATCGTCGTGCTGACGCGTTCGACAGGTCGGTAAGCAGCCAAGCCTTTGTGGGTACCAAAGGAACAACGTCCCAGAAAATGGCGCATGTTTTTGAAGGCCTGTTCGGGAACGTCGACTCCGCCAACCTTGGCTGCCTTGAGCGCCATGACTTGCCATCCAAATTGGCTCATGTCTCCGGGATCGCCAGGTTGGTATCGCCACCCGCCGTCCACTCGACTTTGCGAACGAAGACTGAAATCAACCCCCTTCTCGACCGCCGACTTGAGATCGTCATCCCCGGTAATGGCAAACGCTTCGCTTAAGGCCAGTAAGGCCATCGAGTGACAATAGGTGCGGGCATAAAGTTTTGCGCCACCTTCCAACGAGCCATTGGCTTTTTGGCTGGCGATCAAGAAGTCGAGGCCACGTTTGATATTGTCGCGATAAGGGCCTTCGTGTTGGGTATGTCCTGCTCCAAGGAATGCGAGAATTGCCAATCCCGAAATTCCGGTATCGGCATTGGTTCCAGCACCTTGTCGGTGATGACCAAGCACCAGTCGTTCTTGACCACCTCCCGTTTGACGCGGGTTCCAACGACCGTCCTTCTGTTGATTGGCGGCGAGCCATTTCAGTGCGGCTTTGACAGCGGCTTCCGTTTTTGCGCTGCCTCCGAGTTTTTTGACCGCTTCGAGACGGTTCTTGCTGGTACGAAGTCGGTAAATCTCGGGCATGATCTGGCCGTCAAACCGTTTCGCTCTTGAGTTGGCCAGGTTCTCCAAGGGAACGGAATGCCCGATGTCGTTGCGAACTTCCTTCAAACGTTGGTTGACCGGGTTAAACTGGTTGTCCGACGATTTTGCCGAGCGGTGAACATTTTCGACCAAGTCACTGACCTTGGGACGAAGGGCCCCTGTCACGGTACTACCCGATTCGTTTTTTGGGTTGCGTACGATATTTGAGTCAACGGCTTGAAGTCGCTCCGGTTGCTCGGTATTTGCCTGCAGCAAGTTTCCTTTTGGCGCGGATTCGCCGCGGCGTTCAACGCTCAGAGTTTCTGGCGCGGTTTTTGGTTTCTCGATTCGGTGGGACACGTTGCTCGAATTCGGAACGGTTTTTGATTCCGCAACGGGCCCCGGTTGTTTTTCGACCTTGGGCTCAACCACTTCCAACTTCTGGCGGAACGAATCCGTTTTCTCGACTTGAAACGGTTTACCGAGTTCTTGTTTTTCAATCGGTTGGATAGAGCCTTCAAAACTTTTTGCGTTGTCAAACTTTTTCCAAGGGGCCAGTTTTTTTGCTTCTGGTTTGGAATGGCTTTTGGTTGGAGGAGGTGTGTCGCTGGTTAACGTAACTTGGAATCGTTCGGCCGGTGCGATGGTCGGAACGGAAAACATCAGTTTCGTGCCCCACGCGTAGCCGCCCAATAGCACATGGGCAAGGATTGAAAGTGCGATGCACTTGGATACCGGTTTTGCCTGTCCCCAGCGAGTCCGTGTCAAAACAAGGAACGCGACAGCGAGTATGGCCAACCCGGTAAGTAGGAAAAATGTAAGATTCCGCGTCGCGATCAAGTGTTGGAAATAGTCCAGTGTCGATTGCCAGGCAGTTTCGGCAAGCATCATCATTCCTCCTTCCTTGCAACGCGAACGGCCACTTGAAGGTCGGCAATCTCAACGCTGTGGCAGGTTGCTAATACGTCGGCCACATTTTGAAAATAGCTGACCGCGTCACCGCGCACGATGACGCCAACCTTGGAATATTCGCTTTTCGCGCTTTGGAGCTTTTCCTTGAGTTGCTCAATGGTGACGTTTTCTCCGTCCAGTGCAATTCGTCCGTCCCGGAATACATTGATCACGCGTTTCTTGGGAGCCGCCGTGAGCGCCTTGGCTTCCGAGACTTCGGGAACATTTAACTCAATGTGTTTTTCGGCTTCCGTGAGTTCGGAGAATTTCGTACCCACCATGAAGAAGATAATTAACAGGAAGACGATGTCGATCATCGGCGTCAGGTTAATCGTTGGTTGTTCGTCGCGACTTGTTTTGAGTGGCATGATCGATTCCCGCCCAAGGAATATTCACTGTCGGTTGAAGTTCATTTGCGTTTGCAGAATCGACTACGCAGCCTTGGTTTTTCGTCCACGGGTCGTTTTCGTTTCAGCACCGGAAGCCAAGAGCGCTTCCGCCGAAACCATGTCGACGACCTTTTGACCCAATCGATCAATTTCTACCACGCGCTGGTCAATCCGGCTCGAGAAGAACATGTAGGCGATCAATGCGGGAATCGCGACGCTCATCCCGGCGGCCGTTGTCAACAACGCTTGGCTGATACCCGTTGCGATCAGGACTTTGGGATCGGCGGCCGCCGCGTTGACGGTGGCAATGGCGTCGAACGCATGAATCATGCCCAGGACGGTTCCCAGCAAACCAAGCAGTGGACAGACCGTGGCGATACCGTTGAGCAATCGCATGTACTTTCGCATATCCGTTGCCGCGCGTTCGCCAGCATCGAGAACCGCTTGCTCGACTTCGACTGAGGGCTTGCCCCATTTCATGACCGCGGCGCGGAATACCTTGCCGATGGGACTGCGATTTTTCTCACATAGCTCGAGTGCCTTGTCGCGATCGAGTTTGCCATCGGCCATGTTTTGCATAAAACGCTTGACGAATTGACCGGGGAGAATTCGACCTTTCCGCAGGCTGATGAATCGTTCGAAGACAAAAACCAGCAGGATGAACGAACAGATCCCAATGGGAATCATCAAGGGACCGCCGTTGCGAATGATATCGAAGAGTCGTTTGGATGCAACAATCTGCTGACTATCCGACTCGGAGGCTTCCACGCCGTTGGTTTCTTGACCCACAGCGGTTTGGGACGGAGCGAAAACGACAAGTCCCAGCGCAACGACAAATAGAATTTTGAACAACGGTTTCATTTCACATCCTTGTTACATGAAACGTAATGATTTGGTGTTTTATCGGATCGTGCCCGATTGGTTGTTTGCCTGGCGTCGAAGGATCGCCAGGCGGGTTTTGGCTTGACTGCCAAATTCACTTTTGGGTGATAGTTTAATGACTTGGCGGTAGAGCTTCATGGCTTCCGACAAGTTTTCAAGTCGTTCCTGGCATTTGGCGGCCTGCAGCAGAGCCGCACTGCGCCATTGAATAAACTTGTAAAGGCTGTCGACCTTGTAGTAGGCGTCCAGAGCCTGGGCAAATTTTTCCTGGTGAAAGTAGGTTTCGCCAATCATCCATTGGGCTTTCGCCGCTGTTTCCGAAGAGCGCCCGTGGGGGCTCTGGATAACTTTCTGGTATCGTTGCCTGGCGCTTTGGAACTGGGCGTTGTCCGCCAAAGCACGACCAACAATGTAATCAAGTTCGAACTGCCGCTCAAATTCTCGGAACCGTTTCTCCGTTTTTTCCGCAAATTGTTTTGCGAGCGTCAGATGGTTTCGCTCAGCTAATATTTGACAGACACGCAGGTTGACATGAGGAATCAGCTTGGCCGCGTCAGGGTTAAACCCTTTTTGTGTGGTTCGAAACGTTGCGATCGAGTTTTCGGGTTTTGTGGATCGCGCAATTGAGTTCGCCAAATGGTGACCGGCGGTTTTTCGCATCGAATCGGACTTCGTGCTCCGAAGCAGGTACGTCAAGGTCGCCTGGCTTTCCTCGAGTTGGTCTCCCTCAAAAAGTGACTTGCCGAGAATGAGCCGTCCGTGGTCCAGCAAGCTCGAATCTTTTGGTTTGGAACGAATCAACTGGCGACAGAGCTTTTCAGCTTCTGGAAATTTGCTTTCTTCAAAAAGGATGATTGCAAGGCGTAGACGTGAATCCGCTGAGAATCGACTTTTCGGAAATTGACGAATCAGTTTCGTGAAGTAGTTCTGGGCATTCGCGTGGTCCTTTTGGTCCAAAGAAATCCAGCCTAGCTCGTAGAGCGCCGCATCCAGGTTTTCCAAGTCGGGCTGGTCCAACAAAAGCTGTTTTAAAAGTTGTTCGCCTCGCGCCCGTTCGTTGGCTTGATTTGATTTTCGCAAGAGAACGGCAAGTTCGATTGTCGCTTTTCCGGCTGGTTCCTTTCCTGCCTGGTTCTCAATGACCCATTCGAACCACTGGATCGCCTGATTTCGTTCCTGGCCGGCAGCTGCCGCTTTTGCCGCAGCCAAGACGACATCTGCCGTGGAACCATGGTTGGGAGAATTGGCCATCAAATCGCGAACAAAGATCTTGGCTGATTCAGGTTGTTTCCGTTTCGTGGCGCACCAAAACAGGCCCAAAGTCGCACGCCGCAAATGGTCCGGTTGGTCCGAGCCCTTTTCAGTAACACGATAAAGTTCTTCAGCGTACGCCAGGTCATCTTTTTCATAAGCCAACTCAGCGGCCGAGAGCAACACCGGAAAAGCCTTCTGCGGAATCGGCGATTCTTCGCGAATTTGCAGGATCCAATCTTTCGCTTTTTTCAGCTGGCCTTCCCGGCAGGCAATCAGAGCCAAATCCAATTTGGCCTGAAACGCATTCTCCCCTTTCGGCGCGACGTTAATATATTGCTCAAACTGTTCCGCTGCCCGACTCAATTGATCGGCGCCAACGAGGGAAGTCGCGTTTGCAAACGAAACTTTGGCGCGAAACTCATTGTCCGCCGATGCCAGGTTGATGGCTTCCAGTTGCGTGTTGGCGTCCTTGAATCGCTTCAAGCCAATCAGGCTCGTCGCCCGCAGATACTGCCAGTTCTTTCGCTGGGACAGAATTCTTGGCCCAGCCGTGGTTGTCATCTGAAGCAGCTTGGCAAAGGTCGCTTCGCTTTCTTGGAATTGCTTTGATTGGTATTGAACACGCCCGGCTTTCTCCAAAGCCTGGAAAACGAATGGGCTGCTTGGGTGTTTTTGCTGTAACTCGTTCGAAAGTGAAAGAACCCTCGATGAATTTCCTTCGCGATCCTCAATTTCAATCATCAGGGTCAACGCGTCGTCAGCCCATTTGCTCGACGGCCAGTTTTTCAGGAGTTCCTGGAGGCGACTTTTCGCGGGTGCCAGTTCTCCAAGTTTGACATGGCAAACGGCATTGTCGTAACGCGAAGCCGCAACGACGTCCTCGGGGCAGTTCTTCGCTTCGACTCGTTGCAAGGATTTGAGTGCCTGCTTCCAGTTTTCCTGGGCCATTTGAGATCGGCCGAGCCAATAGGCAACCGTGCAACGATGTGAGTGAGCTTTGTATTCGTTCAGAAACGTCTGGTAGGCCGATTCGGCTCGCCCAAATTTTCGCTGGCGAAACTCGAGATGGCCAAGTCCGATCAACGCGGCAGCACGATAGTGACGGCTTTGTTCGGCCAGGGATTGAAAGATCGCGCGGGCTTCGCTGGTTTGTTTTGTCAGTTGATAAGCTTGGGCCAATCCCAATTTGTTTTTGTCCGACAAACTGGACTCGGGAAACTCTTTCAGGCACTGTTTGTACAACTCGATCGAATCTTTGCCTTTTCCCTTGGTCAACAAGCATTGTGCCCGATAGGCCAAGACAAACTCATTGAACTTGGATTCGGGATGCGAACTCTGGAAGTCATCAAGACGCTTCAGTGCTTGATCGGTTGAAGTCGAAAAGAATGCCGCTTCCGCACGACGGAAATTGGCCCGTTCAGCGTAGGCCGATTTTGGATTGGCGCTTAGGAATTGATCGAACGATTGATACGCGAGCTTGTACTTGGTTTGTTGGACCAGAGCTTCACCTTTAAAGAACAAGGCCGTGCTTGCTTGGGGCGTGCCCGGATAGTCGGAAATCAGTTGGTCAAACGCCGCAATTGCATCGGACCATTGGGATCGCGCATAGAATCCGGCAGCCAACCGATAAGCATCCTGAATTTTTTGCCCATCGTCCAAATGGGTCGTGACTTGGGCATTTACGTTGACGGCCATTCCAACCAACAAAAGAGCAGCTGCGAAAGAACATCGAAAATGGCATCGAATCGAATTAGGTTTTTTAGCCATGGGACTATCGAATACGCCGTTCTATGAGTGGAAATGCCAGTTTTTTGCTTCGATTTTGAAAGTGCGCAATCCTTGCGCACCACTTATTGTTCATCGGCTTTTGGCGTTCAGATTTAAAGCGATCGTTGGCGAATGACGCAAAACGAGTTCGACAATTTCGCTTTGCTAGCGTTGACCTTTTGACTCAATTAAAATCGGGCAAAAATTTGATTTGGTTTTTAGGAAAACATCATGAAGCTAAGCCTCATTTCGTTTCTTGTCTTGATCCTTGGTTGGTTCGTCGCGTTTGATCGCCAAGCTACCGCCAATGATGATCTTCCGAACGTTGTGGTGATCTTTATTGACGACATGGGCTACGCAGACATCGGGCCTTTCGGGGCCAAAAACTACAAGACGCCCAATCTGGATCAGATGGCCAAAGAAGGGCGTTGCTTCACCGATTTTCTGGTTTCGTCGGCCGTTTGTTCTGCGTCCCGCGCGGCTCTCTTGACGGGATGCTATCACGAACGGGTTGGAATCCGTGGCGCATTTGGGCCGGGGTCCAAGCAGGGCATTCACGAAAACGAAATGACGCTCGCCGAGCTTTTCAAGCAAAAGGACTACGCGACTGCGATTTACGGCAAATGGCATTTGGGCCACCATCCCAAGTTTTTGCCGATGCAACACGGGTTTGATGATTATTTCGGCCTGCCCTACTCCAACGACATGTGGCCCTATCATCCGGGCGTTCGCCATCTGCCAATGGAAGAGCGTGTCAAACGCTGGCCTCACCTTCCTTTGATCGAGAAAAACAAAGTCATCAACAACCGGGTCACCGGTAAAGACCAGGAAAAGTTGACGGCCCAATACACGGAACGAGCCGTCAAGTTCATTCGTGCGAACAAGGATCGACCGTTTTTCGTTTACGTGCCACACAGCATGGTGCACGTGCCACTGTATGTATCCGACAAGTTTCGTGGCAAAAGCGGTGCTGGGCTGTACGGCGATGTTGTGATGGAAGTTGATTGGTCGGTCGGACAGATCATTTCAACGCTGAAAGAGTTGAAGATCGACAAGAAAACGCTGGTGATTTTTACCTCCGACAACGGCCCCTGGCTGAGCTATGGCGACCATGCCGGAGTCACTGGCGAATTGCGCGAAGGCAAAGGGACGGAATTCGAAGGTGGAATTCGTGAACCAACGATCATGTGGTGGCCCGGCAAGATCCCCGCGGGGACGAAATGTGACGAATTGGCATCAACGATTGACGTGTTGCCAACGGTTGCCAAATTGATTGACGCGAAACTTCCCGAACACAAGATTGACGGCAAGGACATCCGGGACTTGATGTTCGCCAAAGAAGGGGCGAAATCTCCGCACGAAGTTTTCTACTGTTATTACGGGGGGCAACTTCAGGCCGTCCGCGACCGGCGATTCAAACTCCACTTTCCCCACGGCTATCGAACCATGGCTGGTCGACCAGGCGGAAAGGATGGTATTCCCAATGGTTACAAGCAAGGCAAGATCGGGCTCGAACTTTTTGACTTGAAGAACGATCGAGCCGAATCCAAGGATGTATCCAAGGAATTCCCAAAGGAACTCGCGCGGCTCATGGCAGCCGGCGACGTGGCGCGTAAAGATCTCGGCGACCGAATCAAGAAAGTCAAAGGGAACGGTTTGCGACCGGTTGGGAAAATCCAGAGCGGCGACAAGCTGCTGGATGTCGATTGACGGCCGGCTTGCTTTGATTGGCCGTCAAAACGAAATTGCCAAAACTTGATTTTAGTGGTGCACCAATTTATTTGGGTGCTGGAAGTTCGGCCGAACCCTATTCGTTCATCATGTGGGCGCGAGCCAAGGCGTCTTCGGCTTTCATTTTGAAGTTCGGGTCGCGCGTGCCTTCGAATGCTTTTTGGTAGGTGACACTCAGAGCGATAAAGTTGAATTGTTCATTCGGTTCCAGTTCACATGCTTTTTCAGCGTGAAACACCGAGCGTTCGACATCGCCGGCGCGTTCGTAGACAACGGACAAGCCCATGTGTGCACGAACAAAGTTTTCGTCGATATCCAGAATTTTCTTGTACTCGGCAATCGACTCTTCGAATTGACCGGCCTCTTTCAGGCTTTCCGCGTTTTTTTCAAGTTCAAGAATTTCTGACATGTTTCTATTGCTCCTTGGGTTGAGACCTTCATTGTTTGTCGAATGACTTTGAAGTCAATGGCGGGCTTGAGTTCCCGATCGGTCTGCGGTGATCGTGGCCCGATAAAACCAACAAAAAAGGGCCGCCGAAGCGACCCGATCCTGTTTCGAAAAGCCAAGTCTGACTTATTTTTTTCCGGTGTTGATCGCTGCTTGAGCGGCTGCCAATCGTGCAATTGGCACGCGGAAAGGCGAGCAGGAAACATAGTCCAGGCCGACCTTGTGGCAGAAGTCGATGGAGGCAGGGTCGCCACCATGTTCGCCGCAGATTCCCAGCTTGATTCCCTTGTTCGTGCTTTGGCCTTTCTCAACTGCCATGGAAACCAACTGGCCAACGCCCGTCGTATCCAGAGACTGGAACGGGTCCTTCTCAAGGATTTCGTGATCAATGTAGTCTGGCAGGAAGCTGTGGGTGTCGTCCCGACTGTAACCGAACGTCATTTGAGTCAGGTCATTGGTTCCGAAGCTGAAGAAGTCCGCTTCTTTGGCCACGTCATCCGCAGTCAATGCGGCTCGAGGAATCTCGATCATGGTTCCGACCAGGATGTCCAACTTGCCGGTCAACTTCTTCTTTGACTTGACCTCGGCAATGGTGTCTTCGGTCAGTTTGCGAAGCACGGCAAGTTCTTTCACGGTTCCCACGAGTGGAATCATGATTTCCGGCTTGACCTTGATGCGCTTCTTGTGGCAGTTGATGGCCGCTTCGACAATGGCCGTCACTTGCATGACCAGAATCTCTGGATACGTGATGGACAATCGACAACCCCGATGTCCCAGCATGGGGTTCATCTCGTGCAACTGGGAAACACGCTTGGCAACTTCGGCGGATTTGATTTTCAAAGCCGTCGCAACTTCTTTTTGCCCTTTGGTGTCGTGTGGCAAAAATTCGTGCAGCGGTGGATCCAAAAGACGAATGGTTACCGGCAATCCGTTCATGGCTTTGAAGATGCCTTCAAAGTCTTTCCGTTGGAAAGGCAGAAGTTTCTTCAATGCGGATTCGCGGTCGTCTTTCGAATCGGCCAGAATCATTTCACGCATCGCGATGATTCGATCGCCTTCGAAGAACATGTGTTCGGTACGACAAAGTCCGATTCCTTCCGCACCAAAATCGCGAGCTCGTGAAGAGTCGTTCGGACTGTCGGCATTGGTTCGAATTCCAAGCCGCCGATATTTGTCGGCCCATTTCATCACGGTCGCAAAGTCGCCAGAAAGTTTTGGTTCGACTTTCGAAAGGTCGCCCTCAAACACTTCGCCCGAAGTTCCGTCAATGGAAATCGTGTCACGGTGTGTGAACTTTCGCTTGCCAATCGTGATCGTCCGTTTTTTCTCATCGATGTGAATCGAACCAGCACCGGCAACACAGCATTTACCCCATCCGCGAGCGACGACTGCCGCGTGACTGGTCATTCCACCGGTCGAAGTAAGAATTCCGGCCGCTTTGTGCATGCCATCGACGTCTTCCGGGCTGGTTTCTTTTCGTACCAGCAACACGGCTTCGCCGTCGTTCGAGCGTTTCACCGCTTCATCGGCAGTGAATGCCAACTTGCCCGAAGCTGCGCCAGGTGAGGCCGGCAAGCCTTTTGTCAGGGCGGGAACCGATTTCTTTGATTTTGGATCGAAAGAAGGAAGCAACAATTGTGTTAAGTCGTTTGCTGGAATTCTGCAGACGGCTGTTTTCTCGTCAATCAGCTTTTCCTTAACCATGTCACAGGCTGTTTTGACAGCCGCGGCACCCGTTCGCTTGGCGTTTCGGGTTTGCAACATGTACAGCGTTCCGCGTTCAATCGTGAACTCGATATCCTGAACATCTTTGTAGTGTTTCTCCAGGATGTCTTTGATGTTCAAAAGCTCAGCGTGAATCTTCTTGCCGAGCGTTTTGTCATTCGCAGGCTTCCAGTTTTTCATTTCCGAAACGGGTTGAGGAGTTCGGATACCGGCGACAACGTCTTCGCCCTGAGCGTTAACCAGGAACTCGCCATAGAAAATGTTTTTTCCATTCGAAGGGTCGCGGGTAAATGCGACACCGGTGCCGCAATCCTCGCCCATGTTTCCAAAGGCCATGGACTGGACATTGACGGCTGTTCCCTGGAGACCAAAGATCTCGTTGATCTGGCGGTACTTGATCGCTCGCGGCGTGTTCCAGGATGCAAATACGGCGATGATGCCTTTTTCCAGTTGATCAAATGGATCTTGAGGGAAATGTTCTTTGGTGTATTTGCGATAGACTTTCTTGTAAGCGTCAACAAGTTCGGCCAAACCTGCGGAATCAAGATCCGTGTCCAGCTCGACGCCGTGTTTCTGCTTGATGCGGTCAAACTCCGCTTCGAAGGCGTGGTGATCAACGCCCATCACAACGTCGCCAAACATGTTGATCAGTCGGCGGTACGCATCAAAAGCAAAGCGGGGGTTGTCCGTCGCACGAATCAAGCCGTCAACCGCGGCGTCATTCAGACCAAGGTTGAGGACCGTATCCATCATTCCGGGCATCGAGACCGCGGCACCCGATCGAACCGAAACGAGCAGCGGATTGTCAGCGTCGCCAAACTTCTTTCCCGTTTCCTTCTCCATTTTCTTGACCGCACCACGAACTTCATCCATCAATCTGGCAGGAAGTTTCTCGCCGTTTCGATAGTATTCGGCACAGCATTCGGTTGTGATGGTAAAGCCTGATGGAACCGGTAGGCCAATGCTGGTCATTTCGGCCAGGTTCGTGCCCTTTCCGCCGAGCAGTTCTTTCCCGAGCCCTCGACCCTCGGTTTTTGTTTTGCCGAAAAAGTAGGTCATCTTTTTCGATTTCTTTGCGGCCGTTTTCTTTGCCATTTGTTTGCCTCTGGTTTCCAAAGTTATGTCATGATGCGGGCGTACATTCGCCGCGCCAGTTCAT
>CAYSXI010000002.1:65594-94996 GCA_964434955.1 uncultured Pirellulaceae bacterium | reverse complement strand
TCTGGTTTCCAAAGTTATGTCATGATGCGGGCGTACATTCGCCGCGCCAGTTCATTGATTTGTGTATGCATTGGGACCAAGTAGACGATTCATTTCGAATCGAAAGTATTCAATCCAATGTCGCTCGCAATTGATTCGTTCCTTCCAATTGCGTGGCCGGGAAGCGGGGATTCGACCTTTCATTTGTCGAATTTCGTTTGTTCATTTCCCAGCTAAGCCTTCGTCGGACGGTTCAAACTGAGACCGGATCGCTTCCAATTTGCGGGTCAAATTCTGCGTTCTAAGCTCGTCTCGACAGAGGAAAAATCTATCAACAACCGCAAAAACCGTCAACAAACACGGTAATTCACCGGTCGCGGATTTGAACGGTCAAAACTTGAATGTCGCAAACGTTGGTTTGAGTCGGACCGGTAACGATCAAAGAGCCAATCGAATCAAAAAACGCCATCGCGTCATTGCGCTCAAGGTAAGGCTTGAGATCATCACGTTGCATGCAATTCTGCAGGATGTCGTGATCAAACCAGGCCCCGGCAGCATTTGTCGGACCGTCCTCACCGTCGGTTCCTCCTGACAGAAAGCAGAAATCCGCTTTTTCAAAAATCATCGAATTTTTACACACCAAGTGCTCTAGCGCGGCCAGAACCAGCTGCTGATTCCGTCCACCCAATCCCGGCGATTCGCACAGGTTGACGGTGGTTTCACTTCCGAGCACCACGCAGACTTGGGGGCAAAATTCTCCGTTGACCGCGCGCTGAAGGACCTTGGCCAATTCGATTCCCAGACTTTCCGCAACTCCTGTTTTGGGCAACTCGTGCTGCACGACCGAAAACCCCTTCGCTTCTGCCGAAACCTTGGCCGCGGCGACCGCCGTTCGATTGTCGGCCACCACAAGATTGTTGACAGTTGGCGAGGAACTGGTCGTAGAATCTGTAGGAGGTTGCGGGGGTAGTGATGCCCTTTCGCGAAGCCAGGCAAGAACGGGACGAGGGGCTTTTCCGGCACGATCGAAACGTTCAATGATGTCGAGCGCCTGACGCGGATTCGAAGGGGATTCAAAGGTCGGCCCCGAAGCAACGAATCGGGCGTCATTGGTAATGATGTCTGAAAGGATGAGGGCGACCAGTCGATCGCATGAAAGATGGTCCAGAAGCCGACCTCCTTTTACCTGGCTCAATTCCCGTCGCACGGAATTTAATTTGATGATGTCTGCCCCCGACTCCGCAAGAGTGCGCGTCAATTCACATTTTTCATTCAGTGAGATACCGTTTGGCGGGTGGGCCAGCATCGCGGATCCTCCACCGGAAATTAGTCCGATGGCCAAGTCGGTTGCGTCGAGGGAGTGGAGTCGATGCAAAAGCCGTTGGGTTGCTTGAAAAGCCGTTGGGGTCGGGTAGTTTTCTGTCGGACGGCGGACCGGAATGAACTCGACATCTCGAATTTTGCCAATTGCGCCATCAGGATTGCCGATGGTGTGAATCTGCCCAGAGACTTTTCCCTCGTAGTCACTTGCTTCCAGGCAATTCAACAATTCCATTGCCATCGCTTCCGAAGCCTTGCCGGCTCCAAAAACAAAAAGCTGTTGCGCGTTCGAAAGATCGAATTCATTTCCCTGGACGCGGAGAGTCTTGCCGGAAAAGACAACTTGTTCTGCCATGAATTTTGAAGGCACCGCGGCGTCTTTGGCGGCCGTCCAAATCGATAATGCAGCGTCGACGATCGCGCTAGTTGGCACGAATAAACTCCGACCATTTACCTTCGTGTTCGACGACGAGTTGCCCCATTTCGTTTGGCTGATCCGCGTGGCAAGCGAGACCGACAAACAACTGCCCGCTGGGAATCGCAAGTTTGCCACAGATTGAAACCCAGTTCGTGCCTTTTCCCTTGTCGCCGGGCAGGGTCACATTGTAGGCAAATGCATGAGTAAAACCCTCAAAACTCATTTGCGGATCCCAGCGGCGAAAAATTGGTTGATGGGTATCAAGGATCTTGGAAAATCCGGGCACGATCCGATCGACAAGGGAATGCAGCTGATCTGCCGGAGGGAATTCCACGCTGTTTCCTCGCGGCGCCAGGACCAAAACCGCAAGGGTTCCGTCCATTCCCAGGACTTTGAGCGGTGGGACTTGAGGTGCCCGACGGGAAATCTGCAGTGACGCCAAGCCGATCAGTTTCTCATCCGAAGTATTTCGGACGACCGACTTCTGTTTTCTCCTGAAGGCGGTGAGAAGAATCAATACGAAACCGAGGACAAGCAAAAAGGCCAAAAGCGCAAACACAATCAAAAGGATGGTTGGTGTCACGTTTTGCTCCCGTCGTGGTCAGGATTCGTCTGCGCGCGATTTGGTCATTTCGACCGAGTTCCCTTTGTCATTGTATTGAACCCAGTCCATGTAATTCTTCATAAGCATCAGGCCGCGACCACAAGTTTTTTCCAGATTCTCCTCGAGGGTGCAATCGGGAACCGCTTCCGGATCAAACCCGTCCCCTTCGTCGGTGACTTTGACGTAAAGTTGGTCGCCCGTGGTTTTTGCGATGACGTGAACGTGTTTCATCTCGTCACGTTGGTTGCCATGCTTGATGGCATTCATGACGGCTTCTTCCATGGCCATGTGGACCCCGAAGATTTCGTTGGGGGACCATTGATTTTCTTCCAGATGAGAAATCAACTTGCGAATTAGATCGACACCCAAATCCACCTTGCTGGCGATCTTTGTGTCATAAACCCAATTCCAATCCATGCCGCACTCCGAACGATTAGCTGGCGAATGCTTCAAGCGCATCTCGCTGGTCGTCGCGGATATCAAACACACTATCCAGATGTGTGATTGAAAAGACTTCGCCGACTTCGGGACTGACGTTGCTAATCTTGACTCCGCCGCCACCTGATTTCAGGCGCTTCTCGAGCACGATTAATTTGTTGATCGCCGCACTGGAAAGAAAACGCACATTTTCAAGATTGATCAAAACTTTGGGAACTTCGTCCCCGTTGCCGGCAAGCGACAACAGTTCTTCCCCGAGAAGCTGGATACGCGATGGGTCCATGACTTTGTGATCGTTTAAGCTGACGACGATTACGTCACCCACATCGGTCGTGGTAATGCACTGGTATTCGGACATGCCAATTTTGAAAATGTAAAGCGAAGAATTTCCCTTCATCATACGCGGCAATTCGTGCCGAATAAAGCGGGAGAATTTGGGAGCTTTACGATTTCAACCTGGGCTCAGCTGCCTTCGGAACTCGAGGGAAGCGCAAGTCCATGCAGGAAAAACACGGCCCCAAGGAAAAAGACCGGCCAGCAGATCCATTTGGGGTGACTAATCCGTTTCAAGGAGTCGTTGTTGACGGACGAGGTCGTGTTGGCGTAGCTGGCCTGCCGAAAACTGGGGGAATAGTAGCTCGACTGCCCGAAATTGTCGTTCTGGTTTGGGTCCGTCGTCAAACCTTCCGCGGCAAGACTCTGTTCCGTCTGGCCAATGACCTTGGTTGCCTGGGAGGTTAGGACGTAGGTGTCGATAAAGTAAAGTTGTGCGCCGATAAAGGCCAGGACCAAACCGGTCGTCATGAATTGAACGCGATTCATCTGAAGATCCACCAATCTTGAGAAATCGGTTGCGCTCCACGCCATCATCGCCGCCTTGGAAAAGCGCAACGTGATTCGCGGTCGGGGGACGTCGGAGTTCGTCCTTGCAACCGTTAGTTCATCTCCTTCTTCCTTGATCGAAACAATGGCCGAACAAATTGAGGTGGACCAGAATCGTCAGACTTTTACCAGATGTAACGGTTTACCCGATCGGCAACTCGAAAAAGGGGGCTTCACATCGATGCACCGCGTTCAATTAGCCTTGAATGCGGGGAAATGGAGTAGGTCGAATGCTCCATATCGATTATTCTGAATGATTGGATGAACCCGCATGTTAACGGGGGCCAGTCCCTGATCGTTTCCCTGGATTCATTTGTTCCTGGAAAAATGCCTTGTCTGAAGCGACAGCCGTTTTCGCGTTTGTCGTGAGTAACGAGCTTTCATTCGTGAAGCGTTTGAGCTTGGGCTACCGGCTTCCGAAAATTGTTGTCTGCCCAAAATTGTATGTCTAAAACAGACTCGAAAAACAAGAGCCCGGTGATAGTGAGCGAGAGCCTGCTATCCCAGAACTATCAGAGTCTGTTGTGGACCAGTTGGCTGACAGCGCTCAACGACAATGTATTTCGTTGGGTTGCGATCGGGATTGGACGAGACTTTTTTGATCCCAAGGATCAAAACTACGTTTTGATGGCCGGCACGGCCGTCTTTCTTTTGCCATGGATCCTTTTGGCAGGTCCCGCCGGTTATTTGGCGGATCGCTTCCGCAAGCGAAATGTAATTGTCGTTTGCAAGGTCATCGAAGTCATTGTCATGGCAGTGGGTGCATTCGCCATCTACATCGAGAACTTTCCATTGCTAATCACGATGGTCGGCCTGATGGGTGCGCAGAGTGCTTTGTTTGCGCCCGCAAAAATTGGGACGATTCCCGAAATGATGGGCCCGGATCGAATATCCAACGCCAATGGCTTCATGAACTTGGCGTCTCTTTCCGCCACAATTTTGGGGGTGGTCGTCGCAGGCGTGATCTGTGACTCAACCGGATTCAAAGGGACGGAAACCCACACCTGGTTGCCGGCCGCGATTCTAGTGGGGGTGGCCGTTGCCGGTGTGGTTGTCAGCTTACCGATGAAAGCCTATCAGGCACAAAACCCAAGATTGAGATTTAGCTTCAATCTGTTTGGCAGATTGATTCAAGATCAAAAGCAACTCTACAAGAACGGGCCGCTTTTTCGGGTCGCTGTTGGAATTGTCATCTTCTGGTCGATTGCTTTGCTTGGCCAACTCAATGTCGATCAGTTTGCCGAGGAAAGCGGAAAACTCATTGAATCGCATCGAACCCCGCTGCTGGTTTCCCTGGTACTCGGCGTTGGGTTTGGGTCGGTGCTGGCCGGATTCATGTCGGCCGGTCGAATTGAGTTGGGGATGGTTCCCTGGGGCGCGATGGGAATCGTCGCATTCTGTGTGGCTTTATTTTTTACGCCGCCAGATTTTATCGATTCGTCAGGACTAAACGGTCGGCTTGTGTTTGCCTGCACGGCTTTGGCTTGCCTTGGCATTAGCGCCGGGTTCTTCAATATCCCTTTGGTCGCCTACATCCAACACAAAAGTCCCACCGAGAGTCGCGGGGCCATTCTAGCTGCGCTCAACTGCTTGACGTTTGCCGGCATGATGGTGACGGCATTGCTTTACTACGGGCTTCGCGCTCCGGTGCGCAATGGAGCTTTCGAGAATATTCCCGAAAAGTATCGACTGGAGTCGTTGAATTCTGAGCAGCAGAAACAGGTCGCCCAGAAGCTGATCGACTTTGATCAACTTGATAAGAAAGACACAGGCAGATTTGCCAATGAGATCGAAGACGAGCCGATTCGAAACGTCGTGACTTCGATAATCGTTTGGAACGAACTCAAAGAAGGGCCAGGCGATTCCGGCCTTGAGATGAAACAATACATCGAACGTTTTGAATATTACGAAAGCCGTCGTGCGGCCAAAGCCGCGTTCGTCCAAACGGAGCCACAGCCTCTTTTTACATCGCGGCAGGTCTTTCTGGTGATGGGGTTATTCGCGGTACCCCTTTTCGCGTATTCGGCTTATCGCCTCCGACATGCGATGGCCCGGTTCTTCATGTGGCGTTTGGCCAAGATCCTCTATCGAATCGAGGTCAAAGGGATCGAGAACATTCCGGAAAATGGAGGTGCCGTTCTGGTTTGCAATCATGTCAGCTGGTTGGACGGGGCTTTAATGCTGATGATGACCAGCCGAACCACGAGAATGTTGGCTTGGGCAGGAAATTTTAAAAGTCCCTTTATGCGATGGGTGGCCCATTTTACGCGTACTATTTTGATGACGACGGGACCCAAATCGATTCAATCGGCTTTGGCCCAATCCCGGAAGGCCTTGGGACGCGGTGAACTGGTCGGAATCTTTCCAGAAGGCGGTTTGTCGCGGACCGGGGGACTCCAGACCTTCAAGCCGGGATTGATGCGGGTCCTTGAGAAAACGCCTGTACCAATCGTGCCGGTTTACATCGACGAAATGTTTGGAGGCAATCTGACGTTCGCGAATGATAAGTCGATTTTCAGAATTCCTTCCAAGCTAAGAAGACAAATCACCATTAACATCGGCAAACCTTTTGAACGACCGGAAAAGATGTTTTTTGTTCGGCAAAAGGTTCAGCAATTGGGAGCGGAAGCCGTGGACGAACGACAAAGCCCTTTCCTATCTCCAGTCCAAAAGTTTATTCGAAGCGCGAAACGCCGGCGTGGGCAGTTGAAAGTCGGGTGCTCAACAAACCAACAGGCCAATGGCGGCTCCCTGTTGATGCGCGCATTGATCCTGCGCCGCCTATTGTCGAATCACATTCTTGACGATCTCAACGCGGAAAAGAACGTGGGCGTCTTGATCCCGCCTTCGTTTGGCGGTGTGGCGACCAATCTCGCGCTGGCGCTGGATCGTCGCGTGGCCGTCAATTTGAATTACACGGTTTCCTCGGAAATACTGAACGAGTGCATCAAGCAGGCAGGGATCAAACGTGTTTTGACCAGCAAAAAGATCTGGGAAAAATTCGACTACGAATTGGACGCGGAGATTGTATTCCTTGATGACCTGCGCGAAAAAGTAACGACCTTTGACAAGATCGCTGGAGCGATTGGCAGTTACGTGACTCCGGCTGGGATGTTGGAGAAAAGTCTTGGCCTCAATCAGGTTGATCCAAATGAGGTGCTCACGATCATCTTTACATCGGGATCCACCGGGAACCCAAAAGGTGTGTTGCTGACGCATAAGAATGTTGCGACAAACGTTGATGCGATTGAACAGGTCGTCAACCTGACTTCAAACGATGTGATCGTGGGCGTGTTGCCCTTTTTCCATTCGTTTGGCTACACAGTAACGTTGTGGGGTTCGATGGGGTTGGACCTCGCTGGCATCTATCATTTCAATCCGCTTGATGCGAAACAGGTTGGTAAACTCACGCGAAAGTATGGCGGGACTGTCATTCTTGGGACGCCGACATTCCTGCGGACTTACGTGCGTCGGGTCGACAAGGAAGATTTCAAAACATTGGATACGGTGGTCGCGGGAGCGGAGAAGCTCCCCAAGGAACTTTGCGATGCCTTTGAACGTAAATTCGGAATCCGGCCCGTGGAGGGTTATGGCGCAACCGAGCTTTCGCCGCTCGTTTCGGTGAATGTTCCGCCATCTCGGACACGAAAGAACTTTCAAGTGGATTGCAAGGAAGGCACTGTGGGCCGCCCCATTCCCAACGTTGCGGCCAAAGTCACCGATCTCGATGACGATTCGAGCGAGTTGGGCCCCAATGAATCAGGGATGCTCTGGATTACCGGCCCCAATGTTATGCGGGGTTACTTGAACAAGCCCGAGGCGACGGCCGAGGTCGTTCAGGACGGATGGTACAAAACGGGCGATGTCGCCTTGATCGATGACGACGGGTTTATTCAGATCACCGGTCGAATCAGTCGCTTTTCAAAAATTGGCGGCGAAATGGTGCCCCACGTCAAAGTTGAAGAAATTTTGAACGCCATCGTCGGCGAGGATGTTGACGACGATGGTGAAATTGATGAAATGAAGATGGCCGTCACCAGTGTTCCTGATGCGAAGAAGGGCGAGCGATTGATTGTGCTCCATACGGAGATCAAGCAGGCAATTGACGACTTGCGAAAACGACTTTCGGAAGAAGGATTGCCCAATATCTTCATTCCTTCCGCAGATAGCTTCATCCAGATTGAAGAACTTCCGATGTTGGGAACCGGAAAACTGGACCTGAAGAAGTTAAAGATGACGGCTGAGGAATTGGTTTCAGCTTCAACAAGTAAATAACTAGCAAATCATGAAACGACTCAAAGCGATTTGGCGAGAGACCTGGTGGGTCTGGGTGATCTTCTTCGTTTTCGGGACGGTAATGGGCCTCTGGGTTCACCCTTCCTTTTTTACCGCCTATCCAATCAGCATGTTTGCCTTCGTGTATTTCATGTTCATGCGCTATGACGATGAAGGCAATAACAAAGGGGACATGCACTAAAGCCAGCCGAGTGCACCCCGCATCCATTCCATCCTGGGGCAAATTCTAAACGGATCGAATCTCGTTCGTTACCGGAAAGCCGTTTCGCATTTTTCTTGTTGCCATTCCTGACCCAGAATTGCGACTTGCATATCGGTAGAAACAAACGGCGCTGACCAACAGAAAGATCAGGCAGAAGTTGAGCATTTCAACGGACTCCAGAAACGCAACCATCGATCCTGTTTTTCCGTCGTAGGGTTTGCCCAGCACAAAGAAAACGTCCGATTCCCATTTCGTGATCGGATGCTCGGAATTGACTTTGACCCCACGCACGACATTCAGGTAATACTTCTTCTTGTTGTCAGATGGATGTTCGTCGACGAAATCGCCCAACTTTTCCGCCAGGTCGGATTTTCCGATCACCACGTTTCTTCGATACTCGTCGGAAGCCTCAAGTTGCTCAAGCGTCGAATGGTTTTTGTCGAAATCGATTGGCTGATGGGTTACCAGGTTGAGCATCAAATCGAAAACGCCTTGTCTCGAAGAGAACATCAATGGGTAGTAAGGTTTTTCCGATTCAAACGTCAGATGGAGCGGTGGAAGCTGCCCGTTGGATTTCAGTGATGCGAATCCTTTTTGAGAACTGACGCGGACGCAAAGGAACGTAAACTCATTCTCGATAAAATACTTCATGTGTTTCGCATCTTCCTGAGGAAATCCCTTTTCCTTGAGCCAGTCATTGAGTTGATTGAACGCATCCTGTCCTCGGGCTTTGATCGGTTGGATTTCATAGGGACCTACCTTGACCATCTCCGACATCACAAGATCGTCGTATTCGGTCTTTGCGGAATCGGGCGCTGCACTGCATCCAAATCCGCAGGAACCCCTCGATCGCCGAGGCATGTGGCATAGCCGATGGTTCCAACTCGAAAACT
Organism: uncultured Pirellulaceae bacterium; assembly: GCA_964434955.1. Taxonomy (GTDB): domain Bacteria; phylum Planctomycetota; class Planctomycetia; order Pirellulales; family Pirellulaceae; genus JANQLU01. The sequence goes on along the minus strand of CAYSXI010000002.1, from coordinate 85,964 downwards.
CCTGCAGCGTTTCATACTCGAAAATCCGGTATTCGCTCGGTTCATTCGGCGTGGTGACGATCCAAGCAAGCTCGGCAGGTGGAGCCGGTTTGGTTTTCGGATTGGCGAGTTCAATCTTGTAATTGATGCTCAGGATCAAGTCTTCGCGGTTGCCCGAATGAACGACAATTGCCTGTTGGTTGTTTTGCGAAATTTTGTGAGGCAGATTGCTTGGCAGCATGCAGCATCCGGGAGAGTTCGCCGGTTGCGCCAAAAATGAAACCAAAGATCCTGCAACAAACAAGCAAACGAACAGGCGCATTTCGATCCCCGAATTTTCTTATAGGATGAGATTCAGATTAGAAAGTCGGCCGTTGTGAAAGGGACCCGCAGGAATCTGGTTTTATTCCCGGCCAAAATTTGGCGTTACCGATTGACGACGTTGATGGGGCTTCCGGAAATGAAAGCTTGGATGTTCTCCGCGGTCGTTTGCATGAGTCGGCGACGAGCTTCAACCGCTGCCCAAGCGTAATGCGGAGTCAGAAGGCAGTTCTTTGCCTTGAAAAGTGGATTGGTTTCCTCGATCGGTTCAACGGAAACAACATCCAGAATGGCCCCTCTGATTCGTCCCTGATTCAGCGCGTTTGCGAGATCCGATTCGTTAATCAAACCTCCGCGAGAAGCATTGATCAGAATCGCGGTTGGCTTCATGCGATCGATGAGTTTTTCACAAACGAATCCCGTGTTTTCCGGTGTCTGAGGGCAATTGAGACTAATGAAGTCGCTTTCGGAAAAAACTTCCTCGAGATCACAGAAACCAAAATCGCTGAAGCCTGGGTCCGGTTTCGGTGAGCGCGTATGGCACCGAATCTTCATGCCAAACGCGTCGGCCAACTTTGCGACTTGAGCACCGATACGACCATAGCCGACGATCCCCAGAACTTTTCCATTCAGCTCATGAATCGGTTGAAGCCAGAAACTGAAATCCTGGCACTCGTTCCACTTTCCGTCCCGAATTGCCCGATCGTGTTCGAAAGGGCGGTGGATAAAGCTCAGCAGTGTGGCAAAGACATGCTGGGCGACGCTATGGGTTCCGTAAACCGGAACGTTGCAGACCGGCACGCCCTGTTTTTTTGCCTGTTCAACGTCGACGACGTTGTAACCGGTCGCCAAAACAGAAATCATCTGGAGTGAATTCAGCTGGGCAAGGCAATCGGCATCGAGCGGCGTCTTGTTGGTCAGCAAAATCTGCGCCCCGGCAGATCGCTGCAAAATCTGGTCCTTCGAAGTTCGGTCATAGACCGTAACTTCGCCTAGCGATTCGACGGCCTGCCAGGAATTGTCGCCCGGATTCAGCGTCAGCCCATCTAGAACCACGATTCTCATTTGGACTTCTTGGATTCGTTGCGACCCTTGTGGTTTTCGTTGAGCTGCTTGGCCAGCTTTTCTGAGATCCGAAATCGAATCTTGTAAGCCCGGTCATCGCGAATTTCGAGGATGTCGGCAACGGCGTCATCGAACTCGACGCGATCTCCAGCCGCCAACATCTTTTGTGCGCGGGACATCAGGACTCCCGAGGCGGTATCCACGTCTTCATCATCCAGGTTCACACCAATGGTGTCTTCGACTTCACGAATCGGCGTCGCACCGAGGACGATAAATTCGCCAGGTCCGGATGGAACGATGTTGGGTTCTTCCACATCGAATTCGTCTTCGACGGGCCCGACGATCTCTTCAAGAACATTTTCCAGCGTGACAATTCCGATGACCGTTCCGTATTCATCGACAACCAAAGCCAGCAATTGATGCGTTGCCTGAAAGTGGCGGAGGACGCGACTGATCGGCATACTCTCCGGCACCTTTTTGGGCGGCCTGGCTATTTCCGAAAGATCAAGGTTCTGGTCCGGCGAGACGCCGACCAAGTCCTTCATGTGTACCACGCCAATGACCTTGTCCAGTGAACCATCACAAAGTGGATAACGTGTGTGCTTTGTTCGCTTGGCGATTTCCAGACATTCGGAAAACGGTTGGTCGACCGTAAAGTAGACAACGTCATTGCGAGGAACCATCACCAGGCGGCAGATCTGGTCGTCGAACTCAAACACGGCATTCAAAAGGCTGTGTTCGTTCCGAGTCAATTCGCCGTGCAGGTGGGCTTCGCTCAAGAGCGATTTGATTTCTTCTTCGCTGTGGGGTTGATCGTGCCCGCCGCCGCCAGAGACGCCTACCAGTTTGAGCAACCAGGTCGTGCAGTAGCTGAGCACGATCATGGCCGGGTAAAGGATGATATAGAAAAACCTTAGCGGAAGGGCGCACCAAAGTGCCATTCGTTCGGGGCGTCGGATCGCAAAGATTTTTGGAGCTTGTTCACCCACAACCAAATGCAACGCCGTCACCACCGAGATGGCAATCGTGTAGGAAATGGCCTTGATGACATTTTCAGAATCAATGCCGATCGAATGAAGAAGCGGTTCGATGAAGGCTTCAAAAGCTGGTTCCGCAACCGAACCCAAGACCAAGGAAGCGATGGTGATTCCAAGCTGGCAAGCCGAAAGAGCATTGTCGAGTCGATCGTAAAGCCACTTTACGGTGCCCGCGAAAAGTCGTTTTTCCTTGACCAGTTTGTCCAAGCGGCTTTTGCGGACTTTCACTAGCGCAAATTCGGCAGCGACAAAAAAGCCGTTTAGAATCAGAAGCAAAATGGCGACCGTAATCGCCAGCCACGCGGGCATCGATTTCTCCGAAGCTCAATCTCAAAAACAGGAAACCGATTTGACCGGGCAAAATCGTCTGCCCCGGCAAACCGGTTTTGTGTCTTCGCATTCAATTAATGATAGCAAACAAAAATTGTCGCCGAAGCCATTCAGCGAGACAGATTGAAAAGATAAGGGAATTGGGCGACGTCGAACAGTAGGAATAGCCGGCAATAACCGGACCGATGGATTGGAAGATGGATTGAAAATGGTACCCGGCGACATGATTCGGCGACCTCTTTTGGTTTCTTCACGCAATCCGAAAGGCGCAAGGAACCAAAAGGACACTGGATTTGTCCAAATATTGCCCTCATCGCTGGTTTTCCTTTGCCACCGGAGTTTCAAATGCATTCGTTTCTGTTTTCGTCGGCATTCTGTCTGTTCACCATTTTTGGACTCTCGGCTTACACGACTTGTTGTTGCGTGGTTGGCGATGTTGCGCCCGGAAACCTACAAGAACAACAAGATGACAACGCCCGCCAGAAAAACAGTCTTAAGTCAAAGGGTTTGGACGGCCTCAAGCAGAAAATAGAGGCTCTTGAACTGAAGCGTAAAGAAATTGTGAAAGTATCGGAACAAGAAGATCCTCAAATTCTGGCCATCGACAAGGAACTCAAGTCACTTCGGAAAAAATTGCATGACCAGGAGTCGGGAAACAGTGTTGAGAAAGAAAAAGGACAACAAAAAACTAAAGAACATATCGATCTGAAATCCGAGTTTCACGTAACGAAAGCGAAAGATTTTCTTGAGCAAATTCGCGATCCGAAAAAGTTCATGCTTCCCAAACTCAACAAGAAAGAATCAGAAAAAGTGATTCAGGCCTTGAGGGAGGAATTTCCTTTTGAGTCGATTGAAGAGCGAATGAAAAACGCTCAGTCCACTGAACAACGATTGGAAAAAAGACGCGCTTTACGAAATCGAAAAACCTCTTTGCCATCGCATGTTGACTACCAATATCAGCGACGCGTCCAGGCGCTGAAGGCGCTTCATGAAAATGCGACCGAGGCCTTTGTGAACGCGGATCAGTTTGGGTTTTCTCGCATGCCCCAGATTTCACCAAAGCAATTGTTTGCTCATCAGACTTCCAACAAGCTAATTGTTTTTGAGCGAGACTCCGACAAGAAGTACGGCGCCGAGAAAGAAATCGAATTGGCAGCTCAGGTGAAATACGGCAGGGTTGAACAACGTGCAGCGGGGGTTCCTTACCGGCCGGTCATCAACGACGCAGCCAAAAGATTCCCGTCCCAGCAAGAGCTTGCGATGTCCCATCTTTACGCTCGCCAGGAATTCACAGCGAATGCGGGTTATGTCAAAAGCCTTAAAAAAGTTTCCGGATTCCAGCCGCATTCGATTGGGAGCGACATGGTGAAGTCGTATTGGCGGCCCGAATTGAAAAGCAGTGGGCCGGGGAAGCCCGGATGGAAACTCAATCGCCTTGAGCTGGTCGGGATGTTGTTACACGATCAGCCTCGCGTTTATGTTTCGGATCAGTTGCCGGACATGGAAAAGCTCGATGCGTACAAAACTCGAGACATGAATGCATTCGAAAAAAAGGCAATCAAAAAGATTCTGGAGGGTGAGTCGACGGTCGTCAAAGCAACGAACAGCCGGATTCAAATGGTGGGAGCTCTCTGGGCGACCAAGAACTGTCTTCAGTGCCATCGGGCCAAGTCGGGTGATGTGCTTGGTGCTTTTTCATACGAGATTTTGCGTACCGATGGAAATTAGCGTTCTGCGATGAAGGTTGTGCCACCTCGATCGCGCCACCTCGATCGCGCCACCTCGATCGCAGGGGCCATTGCCGACTAGCTGCAGACGTCGCGATCTCCAGCCTGATCAACGCGGGAAATTTTTATATACTGCATCGTTGATTCAAACGATTGGCAGGAGTTTCCCATGCAAAAAATTCTCAAACGAAAAACCTCGCAGGTTTTGCTTTTGATTGGTCTGGCCCTTGGTTGGGCGGTGCCGCTTGACGCCCAAGAAAAACGAATGAGTCCAGAGCTCCTTTGGAAGCTTGGTCGGCTCGGAGGAACGACGCTTTCCGCAGACGGCAACAGCGCTGCGTACACTGTCCGACGTTACGAATTGAAAGAAAATTCGGGCAAGTCAAGTTTGTTTTTGCTCGACGTCAAAACGGGCATGTCAAAAGCACTTCTTGAAGATTGGCGTTCGATTAGTGGCGTTCAATGGATCGCACAAGGCGACAAGGAACTGATTTACTTTGTTGGTTTGGCTACCGGCAAATCGGATGGCGAAGCGACCACGTATTACGACGCTCCCCAGGTCTGCACGATTGATCCTGCCAGTGGAAAAGTCACGCAAGTCACTTCGTTAAAAACTGGCTGTGCCAACTTGAAAGTTTCGCCAACGGGCAAACATATCGCATTCACGGTGGATATCGTTCTCGACAAGACCGTCAACCAGCTGTTCAAGGATCTTCCCAAGGCCGACGCGCGGATCATCGACTCTTTGATGTACCGTCACTGGGATCAATGGCACGACTACGCGTACTCCCATATTCACGTCGCTGCATTGAAAGAAGATGGGACGGCCGAGAATGCTTATGACATCATGGAAGGTCTGAAAACCGATTGCCCGATCAATCCATTCGGTGGCAGCGAGCAATTCACCTGGAGTCCGGAAGGAAACGAAATCGCGCTGACGATGAAGATTGTCAAAAAATGGGCCGAGTCGACCAACAGCGATGTTTTTCTTGCCAAGATCAATGCGGACGGGTCACGGGAAGGCGGGTTCAAGAATGTTTCCTATGGAATGATGGGCTATGACAACGATCCATCTTATTCGCCGGACGGAAGGTACCTGGGCTTCCACTCGATGGAGCGTGCCAGCTTTGAATCGGATCGCAACCGGATCATGCTTTATGATCGAAAGTCCGGCAAAATCAGCGATCTCTCTGAAGGTTTGGATCAAAACACGCACGGCATCAATTGGACGGCGGATTCCAAAAGCGTTTACTTCACTTCGGAATATCGTGGCACCAATCAGATTTTTAAAATTGATATGGGAACCAAAGGTGCCAGGCGAGTTTCGCAGGGTGACTTCAACTGGGATTTTGTTGGATTCACAGCGGGCGGGAAATCGTTGGTGGTAACCAAGACTTCGATGCTGCGTCCTGCCGAAGTTCACAAGATTGCAAATTCGGTTTCCGACTCCAATCCGTCAACCAAACTTACGGGTGTCAATGATGACGTCTACAAAGGACTCGAGTTACCGACTTTGCGTCAGCGTTGGGTGACGGCGACCGATGGCAAGAAAATCCACTGCTGGGTGATTTACCCGCCCGGGTTCGATGAGTCGAAAAAGTACCCAATGCTTTTGTATTGCCAAGGCGGTCCCCAGGGCCAAATTGGCCAGTGGTTTTCCTATCGCTGGAATTTCCACCTGATGGCTTCGCATGGCGGCTACGTCGTATGTGCACCCAATCGGCGGGGATTACCGGGCTTCGGACGAGCTTGGAACGATCAGATTTCCAAGGATTGGGGCGGCCAGGCCATGAAGGACTTGCTCAGTGCGAATGACTCCATGTGCACGGAAACGTACATCGACAAGAAACGGGTCGGTGCGATCGGAGCCAGCTTTGGCGGCTATACCGTTTATTGGATGATGGGGAACGCTCCTGAGCGATTTGCAACCATGATTGCCCACTGTGGGGTCTTTAATTTGGAGTCCATGTATGGCTCGACCGAAGAGCTGTTTTTTGTCAACTACGATCTTGGCGGACCCTATTGGCGAAGTCCGGAAATCCAGAAAGATTACAATCGGTTTTCCCCTCACAAATTCGTGAAGAATTGGAAGACTCCATTGCTTGTGATTCACGGGCAAAAGGACTTCCGCGTTCCGGTGACCCAGGGTATGGAAGCGTTTACCGCGGCCCAGGTTCAGGGCGTCGAGTCAAAGTTTCTTTACTACCCTAATGAAGGACACTGGGTGTTGGGGCCGCAAAACGGCGTCCTTTGGCATCGCGTATTTTTCATGTGGTTGGAAAAGTATTTGAAATAGCAATCCGAAGCAGTCTTTTCGGGTTCAATCATCGGGGCTCCGCTGTTCAGGAGCCCCTTTTTAAGCGTCCTTTAGCAACATCTACCCCTATCCACAGGCACCAGATTTGTTACTCTATGCCTACTCAAAGCAAGTCAAAACCTAACGGGCAGATCCATGAAAGTAGCAACCATTGAAACGGACCGCGGCACCATCAAGATTCAATTGCACGATGACAAGGTACCGCGAACGGTTTCCAATTTTGAAGAACTTGCCGGCAAGGGTTTCTACGACGGTTTGACTTTTCATCGCGTGATCGCCGACTTCATGATTCAGGGCGGTTGCCCTGACGGGACCGGAACCGGGGGCCCCGGCTACAAGTTCGAAGACGAGTTCCATCCGGAATTGCGTCACGACGGGCCCGGAGTTCTATCGATGGCCAACTCGGGACCCAATACCAATGGATCCCAGTTTTTCATTACGCATGTCGAAACTGCGTGGTTGGACAATAAACATTCCGTCTTCGGAAAAGTGATCGAAGGTCAGGATGTTGTCGACCAAATTCAGCAGGGCGACAAAATGACGACAGTGACCATCTCGTCCGACTAAACGCAGCGTGGCTAGACCGCTGCGAGTATGCCGATCCAGCGCTGCCGATCCAGCGCTGCCGATCCAGCGCTGCCGATCCAGCGCTGCCAGCTTCAGCCCAGAAGACCTGTCGGGGGACTTGAGGCTTTTGATTCTCAAGTCCAACAGTGTCCTTTTGAAATTTTCGCCGCCTTGTTTGGTTGGAAATCAGCTTTTTGTCAGGCCCTGAGCGGATCAAAGCCGCTCGAATATCTGAAAAATGGGCGTTCGCCACGAAGGAAAGATTTCTTGCTCGGCGGTCACCGTTAAAATAGAAATCGAACAGATTCTATGGCCGGGGCTTTGCAACGTGCGGCGCGAGCAAACCGAATATCAAAAGACCTTCAACGATCTGCTGCTCCAGGTTGCCGGACCAGCGCTGATCATGGCAATGATCGCGAGCGTGATATTCTTTCTGGCTCTTGTCGTCTACGAAGGCCAATTCACTTTCCGAATCTATTGGGTATTCGGACTGTTTATTTTTGCCGCGGTTCTCATTAGTCGAATTTCGATTGAAGAAGGCCTCGAGCGAGCATTTGTTTACGGTGTTTTCCTTGGGTTGGCAACCTGGTTTGTGGCGTGCTTCTTTCTCCGTTTACCAGCTCCTTTTGCGCCGCTTTCGTTTATCGCAAACGGACTGTTTATTGCGGCGATCTGGTTTTGCGCCAGTCGCCTGACCTGGGACTGTACGGTCAATGATTCGAGTCGGGATGTGAGTGCGACGGGCTTGGTCGAACTGTTTCGTCGGAAAGTGAAAAAAGGAAGAGACCTGGTAACGGCTTCCGACGATTCGAATGAAGCCGGCTCAGCCAACGAGGATTCCGGTGCGGCGGAAGCATCTCCGATGATCAGCGTTCAGGATTCGGCGACCGAGCGGGCCGAGGCCGACACGACGAATCAAACCTGGGACAAACGGGTCCTGAACATTTGGCCCTTCAAAAGAAACAAAAAGAATTCGCCGGGCATGTGGATTCTGTATTTTTCCCTGATCGCTTTACCGATTTTCGGAATTGGCCAGGTGTTCGTTCCAGTCGAGCAAGTCAGTAACCGACGATACGCGTTTTTCATGTTTGTCTTGTACATTGCGGCGGCCTTGGGCCTCTTGATGATGACAAGCCTCATGAGTTTGCAACGTTACCTGAAAGTTCGACGAACCGCGATGCCGGATTCGATCGCCAAGACCTGGATGATCTTCGGGACGATTCTTTCGCTCATGATTTTGGGTTTCGTCTGGCTTCTCCCCCGCCCTGCCCCGGAACATTCGTTGACCCAATGGCTGCCCAAAATTTCAACGCCCGACCGTATGACGTCTCAATGGGGATGGGGAAACGAGAGCAATAAGAACGACGAAAACGCAACACGGACCGAAAGCGACGACAAGGCGGAGAAGACGCAATCGAAGCAAAACGCCAAAAACGAAGGTGGTAAAGCCAAGTCGGAGAAAAAATCAGACGGCGGGGAAAAGTCAAAGTCCAAGAAGGGCAAAAACAGCGGAGGCTCAAAAGGCGAAAAGAAAGGAAAGTCGGGCAAGAAATCTGATTCAAAAGGTGACAAATCAGAATCGAAAGGGGATAAGTCCAACTCCAAAGGAGATAAATCCAAGTCGGGCAAGTCCGACAAAGAAAAATCAGGCAAGGAATCCGACAAGAAGGGGGCTAAAGGCGAATCCCAAAAGAGTGACTCGGAAAAAAAGCCTTCGAAAACTTCGTTGGCCGGGAAGGAAAGCAAGTGGGACAAAAAGAAGAATCAAGAGAATAGGTCCAATAGCAGTTCTGGCAAGCAAAACAAAACCCAGTCCAAGCGCAATCAGAATTCGAAGCCCCCCGAAGTCAAAAATCCGCCACCCAAGCCCAGCACGCCAAATAATCAGGACTTGGGGCTGATTGCCAATTTCATCAAATGGATCTCGATCGCGATTTTGATCATTGCGATTCTGGTCTGCGTCTTCATTTATCGAAAAGAGATCATTGCGGGCATCAAAGGATTCATTCAATCGCTTCGCGAATTCTTTGCCAATTTGTTTGGTGAGAAGAAAAAGAAGCAAGCGGTGGAGTTGGATGATGAAGGCAAGGAAATTGTGCCGGTCAAACCATTTCACGCCTATCCGAATCCTTTTACGACGGGTAACGCCCGCAAGATGACCAGCGAGCAACTGATTCTTCATACATTTCAAGCGATGCAGGCTTGGGGCCGAATGTATCAATGTCCACGCAATGTGGATCAAACCCCCAGCGAATACACGCGGAAATTGGCGCGCGTGCAAAACGCACTGCCGCGCCAATCCCTCGAACAGTTCTCCGATCTCGTCGGCCAGCAACTTTACTCACCTGTTGAAATTGAGCGAAGTCAATTAAATTTGTTGCAACAGGTCTGGGAGACGATGGAACGCCACGTTCCTGCCCCGGTGCCGGTAGAATCCCAATTGGCAACAACATAGCGTTTGCAATGGCTGAACAATCCAAGGAACCTCGGTTCGTCGCGCTGGAAACCTATCACGAGTATTCGCCGGACGAGATGGCGAGCCGCGCGAAATCTTTCTACGAAAACATTCGCCGCCGAAGAACGGTTCGAGACTTTTCGGATCGCGAAGTCGACGATGCGATTGTCAAAGATTGCATCCTCGCTGCCGGCACGGCGCCAAACGGAGCGAACCTTCAGCCTTGGCACTTTGCAGTGATCAAGTCGGCCGAAACGAAAAAGCAAATTCGCGAAGCGGCTGAGTTGGAAGAGCGAGAGTTTTATGAGCGCCTGGCTCCCCAGGAGTGGCTGGACGCACTCGCGCCACTGGGCACCGATTCAAACAAACCGTTTCTTGAAATCGCGCCCTACTTGATCGTGATATTTTCAAAGGCGACGGACGTGCTTGATGATGGTTCCGTGGTCAAAAACTACTATTCCACCGAGTCGACCGGGATCGCGACCGGGATGCTGATCACGGCCTTACACGAAGCAGGTTTGGCGACGTTGACTCATACACCAAGCCCAATGAAGTTTCTCAACCAGATTCTCGACCGACCAAAAAACGAACGGCCGTTTCTGATTCTTGTCGTCGGGTATCCAACCGAAGATGCTCAAGTTCCTGATATTACCAAGAAGCCGATCGAAGATATTACCTCCTGGCACTAAACGTCCCGCCTCTCGGCCAAAATCGAAAACCAATTTGCAAAAAAAAGCGTGTCCTTGCGGGCACGCTTTCGAATTCAGGTTCATGATTCAACGCGGCCGCAACCCGTGAAGGTAATGGGCCGGTGGGTGCGACTAGCGAACCGAATTGCCGTCTTTGGCTTCAGCGCCGTCATTCTTTTCTTTTGCTTTTTCTAGAACAAACATGAAGCAACCATTGTCTTCGGTCGTTTCAAACTTCTTTGGCCGACTCTCACCTTGAGGATCGTAACAAAGAACAAGTTTGCCTTTTTTCATCTTGATGATTCCAATTGCTTTGCCTTCAGCAGGACCGGAATCGATATCCATGTTGATTTCGATCGGCTCTTTGGACGTGTCCAGTTTGTAATTCATTACGAATCCGTCCCCGCCATCTGGCGAAGGAATCTTGATTTGTTTTTTAGTGATTTTGATGGAAGGTGGCAGGCGTGAAGAATCAATTTCTTCGCCCGAGCGTGTTCCCTCGACGACTTTCCACTTGCCGACGATCGAAACTTTCTTCTTGTCGGCTTTCTCTTCTTCCTGGCGGCCGCCCGCTTTCGCGACTTCGACAATTTTCTTGAAACGTTCTTCTTTGCGAAGATTATCCAGATCGGTGTCATTTTCGTAGTACTGCATGTTGACCATGCCCGCGTCGATGGCCTTATCCAGGTAATCCATCGCTTTCTTTTTTTCCTTCTTCAGCGAGTAAGCGCAACCCAGGTTGTAAAGAGCGATCCCTTTGATCGGATTGTCATCATCGGCGAACTTGGCCGCGTTGTGATGTGACTTGATCGCGGCATCCAGTTTTCCGTCCGAATGCAAAGCAAATCCATGCAGTTGCCAGGCCAACGCATTTTTCGGATCAAGTTTGACAGCTTTGGCAAAACTCTCAGCGGCATCGGACCATTCCTCGGCTTGCAAGCTCTGTTGGCCCTCACCGATCAACTCTCGGACTTTGCCTTCGTCCGCGTCGGAATCTTGTGCAACGCCGGAGGCCGCCAAAAAACCGCAAATCAAACAAGACAAGATGAAACGATGAAATTTTTGATTCATATCCAACCCTCTCAAGAAAAATAAAGTCTGTCCCTGGTCGCCAGTTTATCCAAAAAACGTCAGCAAAAAACTAGATTTGACCGGTTCGTTTTTGTTGGCAAATCTTGCCGAAAATTCTGCAAGAAATTGGAAAATGTATTCTCGGTCTTTTCGAGTTTGAGAGAGCGGAAGATTACAAAACGCGCGAACCAAAAAATATCTGGCTCGTACAGCAATTTCAAAAAATTGCCAGCATCTGAAATTGATTTGTTGAACTTGGGAAAGGCCATGCACGTCAAAAATAGTCGAACGGCCCTATCAACACACGGAGAAATCAAATGAAAACTCGATGGTATGCTCTTTTTGCCGCCCTGATGCTGGTCTGCCTATTTCAGTCATTCGCATCCGCTTTGACGGAAAGAAAAACAAATGATGGAAAGGTGACCTCGGTAACACTTTATCGCTCCCAAGCGTTGGTCACTCGAACGGTATCCATCGATGAAAAGAAGGGCCCCTACGAGATAATCGTCGGCGGTCTTCCTGAGCATATCGTCGAAAATAGCCTATTTGCCGAGGGGGGGGATCGAGTTGAAATACGGGCGGTCCAGTTTCGCACGCGTGCGGTTGGAACTTCGCCTCGAGCCGAGGTTCAGCAGCTGCAAAACGAAATCGATGGATACAACGATGCGATGCAACTCAATCGAAAGAACGCGGAGTTGCTGCAGAAACAGACTGCCTATCTCGACAAGTTGGAACGATTTGTTGCACCCACTGCAACGGTCGAGCTTTCGAAAGGTGTCCTGGACGCCGAGGCACTTGAACGAGTTACCAAGTTTTCGTTTGAACAACGAAAGGAAATCCTCAAGCAACAAATGGCTCTCATCAAAGAAGCCAAACAAATCACAGACAAGCTGAACCTGGCGCAAAGGAAGTTGTCCGAAATTACAACTGGAAGCAGCAAAACTGTTCGAGAAGCCATTTTGTTTGTTCAGAAACTGGATGACGGAGCTCAGCCGGTCAAATTAAATTATCTGGTCAACTCTTGCGGTTGGTCACCAAGTTACACCGTTCATGCCAACGCGAACGCGGAGAAGGTCAAGCTTGAATACAACAGTATGATCTACCAGATGACGGGGGAAGAATGGAGCGACGTTTCTTTGACCTTGTCGACAGCTTCGCCTGCCCTTAGCGCATCCGGTCCAGGATTGGCTCCATTTCGTGTTTGCTTGTCACCTTCGCAAGGCCTTCAGCAGGTATCCGCGTCCGGTGGAGGTAATATGCCCAACTTGCCGCAAAAGCCCGGAGCCTATGGGCAACAGATGATTCAAAGCCAAGTTCGTTTGGCAATGAGCAAGCAAAAGAAGGCAATTCGCGAACAACGTTCGGCGGTAAACTTCCGCTCAAATGTTGCCTCGAGTTGGGGAATCAATGACGCCATCAATCAGTATTCACGCGTGGAACTGGCGGGCGATCCAAGCGTTGTCAATTCGCTGAAGACCGAGATGGACGAACTCGGGCAGGAACCGAGCTTGAGCTACAAGCTGAAAACTCCGGTAAGTTTGAGCAGTCGAAACAGTCAGCAAATGGTCCGCATTATTCAAACCGAATTGCCAAGCAAGTTTTACCACGTGGCAACTCCAATCCTTTCCAGCTACGTGTACCGGGAAGCCGAGCTGGCAAACGATAGCCAGGAAGATCTTCTTTCGGGGCCGATTACGGTTTACCTCGACGGGCGATTTGTCGGCCGTTCCGAAGTTCCAACTGTCGCACGCGGTCAGTCGTTTGTCGTCGGATTTGGCGCGGACTCGCAGTTGCGTGCTCGTCGAGAACTGGCTGACAAAACAAGCGGCGTGAATGGGGGCAACCGGGAACTCAAGTTCAAGTACCGACTGGTTGTGGAAAACTACTCAGACAAGAAAGTTCCGATTCGTCTCGTGGACCGCTTGCCGACGCCGGAAGATGAAAAAGCAATTCGCGTCACTCTGGATCCAATGGATCAGGCGTTGAGCAAGGACAAGACTTATACCCGTCTGGAGCGCCCGGAAGGAATTCTTCGTTGGGATATCGAGGTAGACGCCAAGAGCACCGGCGATCAATCCAAGATGATTAGCTACGGGTTCCGAATCGAGCACGATCGCAACTACCAGATTTCTTTGCCAACCAGCACGGCTCAACATCAAAAGCAGTTCGAACAAATGCAGCGTTTCCGCGGCAAGAAGTAGTTTCGTCTTGCTTCATTGCAGGAATAGCCCCGAGGATTCTCTCGGGGCTTTTTTTTGATCCGCAGGACTTTGTTCAACCGCCAATGGTTTTCAACTGGCCCTGATAGCGGCGAAGCTTGATTTCTTCTTTCATGATGTCCGTGCGGTGTTTCCAGACTTTTCGATTTGCCTGGTCCATCAACGACTTTTTTCTCCGCTTATCGCTCGATGACGAAGCGGTTTCAAAATTTGACTTTGCGCGTCGGTATTCGACAAGTGCTTCGCCTTTTCGAAGCTTCATGGAGTCAATCTTGAATTGCAAGTCGCGTATTTGTTTTTTCAGTTTTCCGATTCGTGCTTGATTGCTTGTGGAGGCTGTGCGTTTGGTCGGTCGTTGGGCGGGTGCCTTCGGTTTCGTGGTTTTCGTGCTTGCCGTTTCCGGTTTGTTTTGACGACGGGGCTCCGCTTCGGATTGTCGTTGATCAATGTAGCCCAAATCACGTGAGAAGTTCTTTTTGGTCGAGGCGATGGCCCGGTCCACGGATTTCGACGTCGAAGGATAATTGTTTTTCAGCGCATTTAACGCTTTGATTTTCGCTTCGTAGTATTCAAATACGATATCCCGGCGGTCTTCGTAGAGTCTGCCAAGCTCGGAACGTTCACTGGCCGATCTCACTTTCTGTTCCAACTCCAGTATTCGAACGGCTTGCTCGCGCATTCGGCGTTTGGTGTCGTCTCGCAACTTGGTGAATCGGTCCCTGAATTCTTGTGAGGCTTGCTGTGCCGCCGTCTGTTCCTGGGCGCGACTCGAATTGGCGGGAGAAAAAGTCAGAAACGCAAGGGAAATTGCGAAAAGCTTTATCGTCAATGGTAAGTGGTGCATTTTGTACTCCATGTCCAAACGAAAGGAATTTGGTGTTAATGGAGGACTCAACGTTCCGCAGAATTGCCCGACAACCCTACCAAAAAAAATTGCCAAGAAGTCGGTAAGCTAGGATTTCTGAATGGTAGCCGCGGCGTTCTCTGAGTTTTGAGACGCAAGGCTCAAATGGGGGGCGATGGCTACATTTCCCCCAACCGGTTTGATTTTCTTAAACTGGCGCTTGGTCGAATTCCAATTTGCGAGTAGGGTCTCGGCCAAATGGCTACCGGTGGCATCCGCATGAGCCCGGATTCGTCGCCTGATTTGGGTTTCGTCGTCCGAATCCAATTCTACAAGCTCGACCGACTCTCGATTGATTCGTTGCTCCAAGCGATTATTCGCGTCCAATGCATAAGCCACGCCGCCCGTCATTCCTGCACCCAGGTTGGCGCCGACCTCGCCCAGAATGACCACCGTTCCCCGAGTCATATACTCACATGCATGCTCGCCGCAGCCTTCGACTACCGCGACAAGTCCCGAGTTGCGAATGGCGAAACGTTCTGAAGACTTTCCTGCCACAAAAAGTTGTCCACCCGTCGCACCGTAGGCGCAGGTGTTGCCGACGATCACTTGTTGGTCGGCGTTTGATTCCAGTTGAGCGGCAGGACGGATCGCAATGGTGCCTCCACTCATGGATTTGGCAACGTAATCGTTGGCGTCGCCCTGAAGTGACAATTTCATTCCATCGACGAGGAATGCGCCGAAGCTTTGACCGGCGGAACCCGTTAACTCAAGGCGGATATTGGGTGGCTCGGGCAGGTCCTGGTTCGTAATGATTCCCGAAATGCGTGAACCGATGTTTCGGTCGGTATTGAACACGTCTCGATGAAGGATCGTTGGCTCTCCCGTTTGAATCGCCTTTTCGACATCGCCAATTAAATGGTCGTCGAAACATTCAACCAGTTCTCGATCAGTTCCTTGCGTCGGTTTCGACCTCCACTCCATTTTTTGCAGCAACGCCCCAAGTGAGACCTGGTTGGCTTTGTGGTGATTGTCGAATGTTTTCTTTTTCAACAAGTCCGTCTGCCCAATGACTTGTTCGAGATGTGTTACTCCAAGTGATAGAAGCAGATCCTGAACCTCGCTTGCGACCCCGTTGATGTAGCGAATCAAATGTTCCGGCTGGCCCTTGAAGCGCTTGCGGAATTTGGAATCTTGAGTTGCGATGCCAACCGGACAATTATTCAAATGGCATTTTTTCACGTAGACACAGCCGAGACTCATTAATGCCATGGTTCCGAAGTTGAATTCATCGGCGCCCAGGATGGCAGCGATCAATACATCGCGACCGTTTTTCAGACCGCCGTCGGCACGCAGAACAACGCGATCGCGCAACTGGTTTTGCACAAGCGCCTGGTGGGTCTCGGCCAAGCCAAGTTCCCAGGGGATGCCGGCGTGATTGATCGAACTTAAGGGACTCGCACCCGTCCCGCCCTCGTGACCGCTTATCAAGATGATGTCAGCGTTTGCTTTCGCGACTCCAACGGCGATATTGCCGACCCCCGATTTGGCGACAAGTTTGACACAGACAAGCGCTCGAGGGTTGACGCATTTCAGGTCATGGATCAACTGCGCGAGGTCTTCAATCGAATAGATGTCGTGATGGGGTGGGGGGCTAATCAGAGTGACCCCCGGTTCCGTATGACGAAGTTTTGCAATCAATCCGTTGACTTTGAATCCAGGCAGTTGACCACCTTCGCCAGGCTTGGCGCCTTGCGCCATTTTGATTTCAATCTCATCCGCGCTCATCAGGTATTCGGTCGTGACTCCAAACCGACCTGACGCGATCTGTTTGATTCTCGAACGGGCGTCATTTCCTTCCGCATCGGGCGTGTTTCTTGCTGGATCTTCTCCGCCTTCGCCCGAATTTGATTTTCCACCGACGGCATTCATGGCGATCGCGATGGCTTCATGGGCCTCGGGGCTAATCGCACCCAGGCTCATGGCTGCGGTCGTGAATCGTTCGCGGATCTGTTCGATCGGCTCGATTTCCTTGACGGCAGCCGTTGGTGGGTCACCTGCGAACTCGAAAAGGTCGCGAATTGAATAAGGATCGTCCGGCGTGGTCTGGCGGGAAAAGGCCTCGAACGAATCCGATTCGCCTTTAACAAACTGATGAAGGGCTTTGGTGACTCGCCCGTTAATCAAATGCCTTACGCCATCCTTCTTGGGTTTGTAACGCCCTTCATGGTCCAGCTGGATTTCATCGGATGCTTCAAAGGCAAGTCGGTGCATCTGTTCGTAATCGCGTTGCAACGTGTCGAACCCGATTCCTTCAATGCGGGAAATGGTCCCGTGGAAACATCGCTCGACGATTTCCGAGCCAAGTCCGACTGCCTCGAAAATTTGGGCACCCTGGTAGCTGTTGAGCACCGAGATTCCCATCTTCGCCATGATTTTCCGTAATCCATTTTCAATCGCATCTCGGTAGTTTCGTTGCGAGACGATCGCCGAATGTTTTTTTAGCGATGTTGCCGTCCGCAGCGCGAGATAGGGGCAGATAGCGGTAGCGCCAAATCCGAAAAGCAATGCGTACTGATGGGGTCCCCAAACACTTGCCGTATCGGCAATCAAACTGGTCCGCATTCGCAAACCCGATTGGCATAGTCGATGGTGAACGGCACCAATTGCGAGCAACATCGGGATTGCGATTCGATCTTTGGAAACTGATTGATCCGAGAGTACCAGGACCTGGTGACCGGAGTTGACGGCATCCACCGCACGCTGACAAAGATGCGAAATGGCGTTCTCCAGCGAGCCGGAATCGCCGGATTTGTAAGTGGTTTCCAAGACTGTGCTGGGAAACTCGACAAACGATTTGATCTGGTCTCGTTCGTGCTCAAACAAAACGGGGTGTTCAATCGAAATGATTTTGCAATGCTCGGGTGATTCGGCGAGCAGGTTTCTTTCCGGCCCGATTCCGGCCGCAACCGACATGACAATCTTCTCCCGAATCGAATCGATCGGGGGATTGGTGACCTGGGCAAAGCGTTGTTTGAAGTAACGACTGATCAGTTGCGGACGGCGACTGAGGACTGCAAGCGGAGTGTCGAGGCCCATGCTGAACGTCGTCTCTTTGCCGGAGTCGACCATCGAGCCGATCACGATATCGCGATCTTCGACGGTTAGTCCCGCGGCGATTTGTCGACGCACTAGTTCAGAATCCGGGATTTCGAAATCGGAATCGGATTGAGCGATTCCCGTTGAGGTGAAGTGCATCCGTTTGCTGCGAAGCCATTCGCCGTAGGGATTCAACGAGGCAAGTCTTTGCTTGATCTGGCGGTCGGAGCAAATCTCTCCACTTTCCAGGTTCAGTGAAATCATTTGGCCGGGTGCCAAACGCCCACTTTCCATACGCGAGCTTTGCGGATGACGGTCGGCTCCCGATTCGGAGCTTACGATGAGCAAGTCGTCGTCGGTAATGCAGTAGCGGGCTGGTCGGAGGCCGTTTCGATCCAGGCACGCTGCAACGGTTTTTCCATCGGTGAAAGCGATGGCGGCGGGGCCATCCCAAGGTTCACTGAAGCAACTCTGGAAATCGAAGAACTCCTTCTCTTCCCGGCTCAACTCGATTGAGTATTGCCATGCCGGAGGGACCAGAATCGACATCGCGTGTGTCAAACTTCTTCCTGATAGTCGCAGCAGCTGCAATGCGTTGTTGAGGCTTGCCGAATCCGACTCGTCGTGCCAGGTAATTGGGAAAAGGTCTTCGATCGAATCTCCCCAACATTCATGCTCGAGCGAAGGCTGTCTCGCATTCATCCAATTTCGATTGCCGCGGATCGTATTGATCTCTCCGTTGTGGGCAACCGCCTGGAAGGGTTGGCAGAGTCCCCATTTCGTCGTGGTGTTCGTGCTGAAACGCTGATGATAGATGCAGAATCGAAGTTCAAATCTCGGGTCATTCAGATCGGAGTAGAATTTTGCGAGGCTATCGGCCAGGACCAGGGCTTTGTAGACGATCACGTGTTTCGACATCGAAACCGCGCTAAAGTCTTCAAAACCCGATTCGCGTCTCCATTTTTCCAGCTGGCGATTGACGCGGTAGAGCCGACGTTCAAAATCTTGGTCGCTGATACCGTCGGGTTGTTCAATGAAAAGTTGTTGGACCTGGGGCAGGGTTTGTTTGGCAATCCTGCCAACCACCTGGTCATTGGTTGGGACGACTCTGGCACCAAGGACGTTGAGATCTTCGCGTTCCAAGAGTCCGGTGATTGATTCAATGGCCTGTTCAGCCCGGTTCGCAGCTTGCGGCAAAAAGAGCATGGCGACCGCAACACGGTCCGCAGCCGTCGCGATGCTAGCCTCCTCCAGCCAACGAGTTACCAACGTCGTCGGCAAGTTGCAGAGAATCC
This sequence comes from uncultured Pirellulaceae bacterium, assembly GCA_964434955.1. Taxonomy (GTDB): domain Bacteria; phylum Planctomycetota; class Planctomycetia; order Pirellulales; family Pirellulaceae; genus JANQLU01. The sequence goes on along the minus strand of CAYSXI010000002.1, from coordinate 66,949 downwards.
CCGAACCATCCGAGGTCATTCCATCCGCACTGACGCCTCCTCGGTGCGCCACGTTCTTAAGTGATTCCAAGGCGAGTGGCAGGATTCGCCGATCTGAATTTCCTTTGCGATTGGCGATGAATCCGATTCCGCAACTGTCGCTCCCAAGTTGTTCGTTGTAAAGCAATCCTTGATTCATCTTGAATCCCAAAAGAACGATTCGATTTTACTGCTGGGAACAAAATTTAATCGATCTGAAAACCAAATGAATCAATTGTTAACAAGTTTGTGTTGAATGAAGGGCGAATGTTCTCAGGAATTTAGAAAAGCGCTCTTTTGCCGAATCATGGACCGCAAAACTGTTCCTATGGGGAAATATCCTGCGCAGAAATTTGCACTCGGCTAAACTTGCACACTCATGCATCGATAAAGGATTTGCAGGTCACCTTCGAAAGTTGTAGGGGCGAATAAATCACCATTTTGAGCCGCCGAATCGCGAAAAAAAAATCAAGATTCGTTACGATAAGAGCAATAACCGGTTTTTGGTGTAGTTTCAGAGAAGAACAGGCAGGCGTCGATGGGACAAATCAGCTTACGCCAGGTGATCTATATCGTGATTGGATTCGCGGTTTTTTTCGCCTGTGTCACGCTCGCTCTGAGTGGGAATCAATTTTTTCAAGTCATCTCGATGGCGGGCGCTGCGACGATTCCAATATTCCTGTTTTACGCGCTGGTTTATGCCTTTTGCCGTGCTCTTTCCCTGGTCGCAGGTGGTGGCAGTCGGCAAGGCCCGGTTCGAGCAAGCCAAGCCCCTGCGGGCGTTGCTTCACGAACATTGCCTCCTGCGGATTCAGCCCGTGGCGAAGGATTGGAGGGCACGAATGAATAAATTTGGACGGACATTCGTTTTTCTCCTTACGGTTTTGTTGGCACCAGCAAGTCTTCCGGCACAAAATTCGGTCACTCAATATGAGTTGTTGTACCGGTTCCCAAAAATGCACGCGGTTTCGGACGGCTATGCCTGGATCGAATTCGAGGTTCGCTCGAGGCTTCCCAAGCCATCTGCTTATGACGAGCAGTTTGAAATCGAATTTGAAATCGAAAATTCAAACGCCTTTTATCGCGACGAGCCGAATGCCGTTTCGGTTGAAGCCACGGTGGTGATTCCTGCGGGCCAGACGTCCGGAAAAGCGAAAGCCCTGGCACCCGGATATTGTGTTGGCGACAACGGGAATATCAATGTCAAGGTTCGCCACGTCGACGGAATTTACTGGGATCGAATTCAGGCTTGGCGCAATTCCAACACGGTTTCAAAACGGGTGCTTTTCGTTGCTGAGCAAGAAATTGGCGTCTGGTCGCGGATCGAACTGAAAGGG
>CAYSXI010000002.1:13807-65555 GCA_964434955.1 uncultured Pirellulaceae bacterium | reverse complement strand
GCGAAGTCCGGCCGGCAATGTTAGCTACCCGGCGTTTCATACCGGATTCAATCAAACCATTTCTCCCCTGGTGGCGCCTCAAAGCTGCATTCATCCGATTGTTCCCGAATCATTGCCAAACCATTGGGTCGAAGTCTCACACTATCAAATGATCGTGATGTCTCATTTGATCTGGAATAAATATGTCGCGAGCGATCCAGATAAGAAAGCAGCATTGGTCGACTGGATGCGCGCCGGAGGGACCGTCCTGATTTACGATTTGGAAAATGGCGATGGCGACGCGGACACGATTCGGGACAGTCTGGCCATGAATCGAACCGAGCAGGCAATCCTGCGCGAACAGAATTGGATTTCAGCATTGGAGCCGCTGACCCCGGCCGACTCGATGAACTCGCCCCGGGGCACCAATGTTCAAGCAAAGGAAAAAATCGAGGACCTTCGTTCAAGTGCGGGATTGGTCAAGGTTGGCAAAGGCTTTCTGGCAATCGCAAAGAAAGATGTTTCAAAATGGAATTACAACGACTGGCTTACCGTCGACCGGCATCTTAACGCGGGTCGCGCGCAATTCGTCGATGAAGGCAGCCAATATCGTATGAGCTTTTATAAGTCGTTCCAGATCCCCGGCGTCGGGCAACCTCCGGTCATCATGTTCCGGCTGATGATTGTGTTATTCGTCATCATCATTGGCCCGGTCAACTACATCATGCTGGCGCGAATGCGACGATTGAATTTGCTGTTGTTTACGGTTCCAGCGATATCGATCGTGACCTGTTTGTCACTTCTTTTGTTCGCGATGATCAACGACGGGTTTGGGCTTTATGGTCGAGTCGAAAGTGTGAGCTACCTGGATCAGCGAACCGGGCAGATCGAGAGTCAGAGTCGGCATCAATATTTTGGTGCGAGTGTTCCGCGAAACGGTTACGCGTTTGATTATCAGACCAAGGCGGTAGCCAGCGCGTCACGTAACTCGGGGCGATTCTTCGTTTCGACCGGGGAAGATAATTATCGAATTGAGGGCGGCGATATACGGGCTCGAAGCGAGCATCAGTTTTATGTCCAGCGTGTCGACTATACGAAGGCTCAACTGAAGATTGACTCGGTGACGCCCGAGGAAGTTCAATTCGATAATCAGCTCGGTGGGCGGATACGCTACCTGTTGATTCGCGATCAGAACAACTACTACTTTGCAGAGAATATTGGTGATGGCGAGGCTGGTACGGCCGAACAGAATGCCCTTGGGAGTTGCGAATCGAAGCTCGGGCGGATTGTCGCCGATTTACGTCCCGACGAATCCGAAGACGATTACGACTATTACGGTCCATACGGAATGTACTACGGAAATTCGGAATCCGAGTTTCTGACCGACAAAGTCTTCAATCGGCTTCGCATGAAAACAGGAATTCCCCATTTGAAGCGGCCGAATAGTTACGTTGCCATATTGGAAGATTTTTCAGAAGTGAAACCGGGATACGAGAAAACGAAGGTGCGCAAGCAACTGCATGTTGTGTTTGGAGTGTGGAAATGATTGCCAGCTCTCCCGCGATCGAGATGCGAAACGTGACTCGGAGCTTCGGACGGCTCAATGCGGTTTCGAATGTTTCGTTTTCTGTCGGCGAAGGTGAAATCGTTGGCTTCATCGGACCTAACGGTGCCGGAAAAACAACGAGCATGCGAATTCTTGCAACGCTGGATTTGCCAACCACCGGTGATGCGTTCATCGATGGTTTTTCAATAACGGATGATCCCGACCGGGTTCGCAAGCGTTTGGGGTTTATGCCGGACAACTACGGTACCTACCCCCACATGAATTGCGAAGAGTACCTGGACTTTTTCGCGCGAGCCTACGGATTCCACGGCAAGGAACGCATCGCGGCACTTCAGCGAGTGATTGATTTTGCTCACCTCGGGCCGCTCGCGCAGAAGCCGATTCGCAGTTTGTCCAAGGGAATGAAGCAGCGGCTTTGTCTGGGACGCGCTCTGATTCACGATCCTTTGGTGATTGTCCTCGATGAGCCGGCGGCCGGGTTGGATCCGCGAGCGCGAATTGAGCTTCGCGAAATGATCACGCAATTGGCTGAGCAGGGCAAGTCGGTTTTGATCAGCTCGCACATTCTCAGTGAGTTGGCTGAAATGTGCCATCGGGTGGTTATCATCGAAGCCGGGCGACTTCTCGCTGTCGGGTCCGTCGAAGAAATCATGTCGATGGGCAACAAGAGGAGCGGCGCGAAAGAAACCGATCGGGTCTCTGTTAGCATCCGGATGGTTGGAGACACCGGGCCATGCTTGGAATGGCTCAAGAAAAAAGATGGCGTTGAAGAGTGCGCCATCATGCTCGGAGAAATCCGTTTTCAAACCCGTCCCGATCCGGAGTGGCACGCGGACTTGATTCAAGAAATGGTGCAAAACGATTTTCGAATTGCCAGTTTCTCTTCGAAGCAGCAAAGTCTCGAGGATGTGTTTGTCCACGTTACCGAAGGAATCGTTCAGTAGATACTATGACTTCCATTGACACACAAAATGTTGACGAGCCCAATCGCCAACAAGACCAACTCCACTTGGCCGTTGAAAAAGAAGGCCGGCTGGATTTGTACATCGAAAAATGGAGTCGCTGGCTAAACCCTTTGCTGATCAAAGAGTCGCGGCAATCGTTGAAGAGTTTTCAGTTCATCGGCACCTTCGGGATCATGCTACTGGCCGCTTTTTTCTGGTCGATGGTCGGATTGGTTTTGATGCCGGACATTCGCTCGGTCGATTCCAGCACGATGTTCCTCGCTGGTTTCAATTGGATCCTGCTGTTTCCGATGATTGTCGTCGTTCCCGTCTGGTCTTACTGGTCCCAGGTGTCGGAGCAGTCGGAAAATTCGCTCGAACTGGTAACGCTTTCGACGATGAAGCCAACCCAGATCGTTTCGGGGAAGTTCGTTTCGGCGCTGTTGCAAGTGATGATTTATTTGTCGGTTTTGGCGCCTTGCATAAGCTTCACGTACCTGCTGCGCGGGATTGGAATCCCGCACATCTTCTTCTCCATTGCCACGATTCTGTTTTCTGGAATGGCAACGATCAGTTTCGCATTATTCCTGGCAACGAGTGCAAAAAATCGAGCGACCCAGATCATCTTTTTGATTGGCCTTGTTATCCTCTGCTGCATTGGCTTTTTGATGCTTGGCGGTTCGTTGACCGGAGCCCTGTCTGATTCGGGGAACTTCGTGCGCGAGGTCCTTGTGGGTGAGTCGGCAGGTTTTTTGGGCTTTTACGGCTACTGTCTTGGCTTGGGTACTTATTCGCTGGTTTGCCTGGCGGGTGCCGTCAGCAATATCACTTTTGCGACTGACAATCGCGCTACGCGTGTACGGGCAGCGCTGGTCATTCAACTGTTACTTTTCATCGGCTGGTCGATCATGATGGCCCAGCTAACCAACTCGGCATTCTTGATTGTCTTTTTCATTTTCGCCTCCATTCACTGGACGTTTTTCGGCATGATTTTTGTCGGCGAACAAGCCGATATGTCACGTCGCGTGAAACGAGCTCTGCCGAAAACGATCGCCGGCAAACTGTTGTTCTCTTGGCTCATGCCCGGCCCGCAACGTGGATTTTTCTTTTCCATGAGTAGTCTCTGGGGAACGGGGTTGATTTTCGCAGCTGTCATAACATACGACTATTCGGTCGGCGATGGACCAGACATCAGCAGTCCGAATCCACTGGCGACTCTTTACGCCACGATTTACTACTGCTGCGCCTATGCAACGATCTATGTCGGACTCATCGGGATCATGGCTTACCTGTTGCGCAAGATTTTTGATTTTCCGTTTCAGCTTTTGACCCTTGTCGTTGGTGTCATGGTTTCCATGTTCCTTCTGATTTTCCCCTGGGTCATCTCAGCCAGCCTCGGAATCTACGACCCGAGTGATGCCCCATTCCTGGTCAGTCCAAGCTGGGCGGTGATTGTCGGCGCTGTCCTTGCGGACAACATTAGCTGGGCGGATGCTACGGTTTTCACTCCCGTCACGTTTACCCTTTTTATCGTTGTGCTGTTTAACTTTATTTTTCTCGTCAAAGAGTTGCAGTTTCGAAGTGAGGAAGCTCCGCAGCGGGTTCTGGACGAAATTGAGGCCGAGAACCCTCAGCCGATCGACGAAGACATTGATATTTTTTCTGAAGAAGCTTGATTCAGGCATATTTGGCCAAACGAAACCTTATTCACTTGAATGGGGTATGATTCGAAAGAAGGCAAAATGTCTAAGTGAATTGACCAGTCTTCGCTCGGCATCGAATCGGAGGAAAACGCATGACGTCGATCGCAGTGAATTTTGATCATTCGAAGTACCGCGTCACGGAAACCGCGTGGGGAATCTGGTTCGAAGAATTGGTCGATCCGCCCCAGGCATTGCGAGCAGCAGCAACGGAAGCTCGGCAGTCGGTCAAGCAAGCGCCATCGAAGGAGGTGGAGGTCGACGAAGAGTCCCCGGCTTCAGCGAGTAACTGGTGCCAACAGTAGGCTCGTTATTCAAGGCGACATCGGGGTTTCGTATCCCATGCCAGCATTTTTGGAATGCGGGCCATTGCCATCGAAAATGGGCAAAATCCGGCAACAGGAAAAGCAGCTGTCGCCAATGGCTTTTTTGCGATTGGGCAGAGAAGCTCTGGCGTTTTTGCGCTGGGGCAGTTTTGCACGGGATATGTCGCAGTCGGTCAGTTTGCGCTCGGACGAGTATTTGCGCTCGGACAGTTTGCGGCAGCACCGGTTGCCGTTGGTCAGTTTGGAATTGGCGGCGCAATCTTGGCTCAATCGGGCGCCGCCGTATTCGGAATCTTTCAATCCGGCCTGGTATTGTCAGGCGGTATCGGCCAGAACATTCTCAATATTGGCGAAGCGGTTCGTGGCTTTTTTGCCTGAACCGGATTAGCCGACTTCTCGAGCGACCGCGGCCGCAAACCGGCGCAACAAAAGATTGGCACCGGGTGTCTCTTTGCACTGGGACTCGAATTCTGCAAAACGAAGTCCCGTAATCTTGGTCACGTATTGAGGGTAGGCTTTCAGTCGTTGAAGCAAATCGTCGCGTTTCAATTCGGGATGGAATTGAGTTGCGTAAATCAGTTTTCCGGGAAACGTGAAAGCCTGGTTTGCGACACGATCCGTGGAAGCTAAAAGTTGGGCGTCCGACGGAATCTCGTCAACGATATCCTCATGTCCCATTTGCGCCTGGAACGTTTTGCCCAACTCGGAAAAGATCGGATCCGTTTCGCCAGCAACCGTTAGTTGAATATCGGGCGTACCAATTTCGGCCCGTTGTAAATCATGAACCACTTTTCCACCCAGAGCTCGGGCCAAAGCCTGGAAACCCCAGCAGGATGCAAAAGTTGGTTTACCCTCATCATGGAGAAATCGCATCGACTCGAGCGCTTCATCAAGCCAAGGGCCGCCCGTGACGACGGAGTAGTCGCCACTGCCACCGATCAACACCGCATCCACCGAATTGATGGCGTCATCGGTCGGTGATCCTGACAGCAAGTCGTGAACATGGATCGCTTCTTCGTCGCATCCAAGGGCTTCAGCGAAGCACTCGACTTCATGCTCGCGCATCGGGTCATCTTGGTTCCGGATCTGGTACAGCAGGTATTGAGTGGGTTGCATAAAATGAGTTTCAATTTCGTGTTTGCGTTTGCGACAGAGAAATTTGGAGCGATCGCTTCTTCAATATCAACAAAAAATAAGGCCCGAGATGAAGTAGTAATCAGGCCAAGAATGACTCGGGTCTTTACATGATAAGCAATCATTCAAAATAGAGAATGGAGAGTGGCCCGTTCAATGGAAGTGCCCGTTCAATGGAAGTGGAGCGTGTCCGGAGGCTGGACGTCAACAACGGATCTTTCGAATCCACTTCCTGATTTTATTTCGGCCCCAGCGGTAGTGGCTCGCTGTATTGGCCCGAACATAGTCGCTAAGCGTCCAGCTTTTTCCCAACCATTCAAACAACTCCAGTCGATTGAAATCCGCTTCTTTGACGTCGGAGATTAACTCGAGCGTCAATCGATGCACCTGGTGAAATTCTGCGAGAATGGATGCCAGTGACCGGCGCTGGTGTCTGCGAAATATTGCATCGTTCAATGCGCGTATATCCTTCCATCCGTATCGCGGATCAGGAACGCATGGCACCCTGCCCTGCTTCGACTCGGAATACCAGAAGTTGACGCGATTTTCCCAATCAATCAAATGAGCCAGAACGTCCTTCGCAGACCAGTTTGCCGAATTCACTCCTTTTCGCGTTAGTTCTCGCGGTTTGCAGGTTTCAATCAACTCGAGCAAGATGGTTCGCTCGGCTTCGATTTCTCGAAGCAGTTCTGTTTTTGAAAGTCGCTTACCCACCAGCGTCCCCTAAGTTGGAATCTTCCTGACCGGAGTCGTCGTCGGGATCGTCGTTCGAATCCAGGCGGCCTGCGACAATGAGTTGAAAGATGTGCACATCCAAGAGCCGCCCGAACTTGCATCCGGCCTCTTTCATCGTGCCAATTTTTTTGAAACCTAGCGATTGATTCAATTCAATGCTGGCGCTGCTCTCCGCAACGACGCGCGCGATCAGGGAGTGGAATCCGAGTAGTCTTGCGCGCTCAATGATGGCTTCTTTGAGTCTGCGTCCAATTCCCTGCCCACGGAATCCTTCCGCAACGTAACACGTCGTCTCCGCCGTGATAGCGTAGGCGGGTTTGGGGGACCATTGCGAAAGCGAGCACCAGCCTACGACTTGGGCATTTGACTCGGCAATCATGACGGGGAATCTTTCGCCATGAGCGCGGAACCATTGTTCTTGTTGGCCCACGGATTTTTTGCGGGTGTCAAATGTGGCTGAAGTCGTCTCGATCGCTTCGTTGTAAATTCGATTGATGCTTGCCACGTCATCAAGCGTTGCTTCGCGGATCAATAAACTGTCCATTTGATTGGTTCCGCAAAGGCAACATCTTGAAGACGGATTAGAGAAAAAGCATTGTTTCGGTTTTGCCCGGATTCGGCAACTGCCTCACTCGGTCACAAAAAACCGGAACAACTCGTTCAGCTCTTCGGCTCGACCGACCGGTTTGTCAGCCGTAAACGTTTCCTTTTCCTTGGCCTTGATCGTCGATTCGACGTAGGAATGAATCGCCGGGAACGGAGCCCCTCGATCCATTTCTTTCCCAGCTCGTTTGAGGACCAGCAATTCGTCGATCTCCTTCCGCAGTTTTTCGTCTTCGACGACCCGATCTACCAGGATTTGAAACTCGGTTGGCACCATGCCCATTCCCCGTTCGATCCATTCGACCGCCAAAAGAGGACGCAACACGTAAAGGTATTTCTTTCGAATGACCGACTCGCCACGAAGGAATTCACGGTAATTGCCCTTGGCCATGCTGAAGTAGTGATAGCGCACGGCCGTTGGGTGATAAACCGTTTTTGCGATTTCACGAATCCGATCCGCAAATCCCTCGCGGTCGAGGTAGACAATCGGTGAACTTAGCCATTCCATCAAAGGTGGATTGGACTTGAGCAATAGCTGAAGCGTCTTCCGCAAGTCCCAGCCGTTTACATCCAGTTCGCCTTCGATCGGAAGTTCAATCACATCCCGTTTTTTTTCGACATCGATCGACAAGTACCAATCGCGTTCTCGGACGTAAATGAATCGGACATCGTAGTCACTGTCCTTGGATTCAAACCCCCAGGCCCGACTTCCAGATTCGCAGGCGTAAAGCATGCGGACTTCTCGTTCGCATTCGATTTTTTCGAGGAGCTTAAGGATTTCTGATTTTCGATTTTCTGAAACGGCGTTCATGGCCAGTCCTGACATAAAAAGGGCTATCCCAATATAGAAGGGATAAGCCAAAGACAAAAACAGGCAAAAGAGGTTCGACTGGCCGCGGAGAGGAATTCGAATGACGCTGCAGGCTCTTGGCAGTCTTACACGGGTGATCCAAAATATGGTCGCAGAACGAGGGCAACGCATTCGGAGAACAATGAGAAACTTAGCTTTGGATTGGACCGGGCTGTTTGTGATTCTGAGCTCAGCGCTCGGAATCGTTGGCTGCAGCAACATGGGACCTGAGTCGAACAAAAGTTCCTCGGAGTTGCGCATTGCCGTTACCACGTCTTTTCGCGATTCCGGCCTGGCGGACGAAATCATTCCGACTTTTGAAGAATCCGAAGATGTGCGCATTTCTCTGGTTTGCGTCGGATCCGGGGCAGCTCTCAAATTGGCCAGAAACGGTGATGTTGACGCTGTGATCGTTCACAGCGAGGCCGACGAATTGGAGTTCATGAATTCGGGGCACGGAAATCGTCGTGAGACATTCATGTTCAACGAGTTCATGATTTTGGGACCAGCCGAGGATCCCGCGAAGATCAAGGGACTTGGACCCGCCGACGCCCTAGGCCGCATCGACGCCCTGGGCCGCATTGACGCAAACAAATCAACGTTTGTTTCTCGCGGCGACAAAAGTGGAACCCATCAGCGCGAATTGCAATTATGGAATCAGATTGATGGTCCGCCGAAAGGGGCCTGTTATGTCGAGACCGGTCAAGGCCAGGGAGCCTCCCTGATGATCGCGGACCAGAAAAAGGCCTACATCCTTTGTGATTCCGGAACTTACTTGAGGATGAAAAAGCGAATTCAGCTGGTGCCGTTGGTGTTCGATCATGAGTCGCTTCAGAATCCTTATAGTGTCCTCACCGTAGGCAGTGAGGAGATTTCGCAGGCCAATGCGAAGGTCACTCAGCGTTTCGCGGATTATCTCATCTCAGAATCTTGCCAAAAGAAAATTGGTCAATTCCAGGTCGAGGGGAGTCCTCTGTTCATTCCGTCCAGGTTCAGCGTGAAGCAGAAAAAATGAACTTGCTGCTCGAGGGACTTTGGGAAGCGCTCTACTTGATTCGTACCTTCGACAAGCAAGTGCTGGATGCCGCGTTGCGCAGCTGTTGGATTACCAGTTTGGCAATTCTCCTCGCGGCATCAATCGGAATCCCGGTTGGCTATTTCATTGGTAGCGGAAAGGGAATGTGGTTTCGATTGGTGGAACAACTGTTTCGGTCGGCCATTGCCTTGCCGACGGTATTTGTTGGCCTGATTTGTTACATGCTATTGTCTAGGCAGGGTGTTGCTGGCCCGCTGGATCTTCTCTACACGCCTTGGGCCATCGTGATGGGCGAGGTTATTTTGGCCCTTCCGATAATCGTGTCCATGTCGGCGGTCGCCATACGCAGCCTGGATGAACGAATTGTCGAAACCGCCGCGACCCTTGGAGCCTCACGGTGGAGACAAGCACAGACCATGGTTTATGAAAGTCGAGCGGGAGTCGTATTGGCCATCGTGACTGCTTTTGGTCGATGCGTGACGGAGTTGGGGATCGCCATGATGGTCGGAGGCAATATCAAGTCTCAGACTCGGACGCTGGCCACAGCCACGGCATTGGAAACCGGGCAGGGCGAATTCGCGCGGGCCCTGGCGATGGGCGTCATCCTGCTCATCATGGCGTTGGCCGTTACCTTGATCATCGGATGGCTTAGCTCGCTTTCAAGTAAGGGAGCCGCGACGCGATGAAGCCCAAGGTTGCAGTCAAGAATTTGAAAGTCGACCGCGGCGAGCAGATCATCTGTCAAGTCAACGAACTTTGTCTCGCGAATAATGGGCGATTGCAAATTATCGGGTCCAACGGCAGCGGCAAAACGACCCTGCTCAAGTCGATGGCGGGACTCGTATCCAGGTATCGAGGTGCCATTGAACGCGACGGACCCCTAAACGATTTTGTCTACGTGCACCAATCACCGATCATGTTTTCGGGAACACTTCGTTCAAATCTGGAATACGGATTGAAGTGTCGAGGAATCCGTCGCTCCATGCGAGTCGCGACAGTCGATCACTGGTGCGAGCGGTTCCAACTGCAATCGATTGAAGACTCAAATCCTCTCAAATGGTCAGGAGGTGAGAAACGTCGAGTTGCCCTCGCGCGAGCCATGATTTTGGAACCGGCCGTTCTGCTGCTCGACGAACCCTTTGCTGATTTGGACGACCGCGGAGTTGAATCACTGCTTCAATGTTTCAATGAAATGCCGGACCAATCCCTGGTCGTTGCTTCGCCGCAGCCCATTCCCCAATTGGCCGAGTGGGAGCAATTCGACTTTGATGATTCCTGATCGAAAACGGTAAGTGATTCTGGTCACTTTTTGTTTTTCGGTTGGGTGACAAAAACTCTTGCCGCCCAGGCATCATATTTCTGTCTCAATGCCTCGACGACTTCGGGTTTGGAGAAGGCCAGGTTTTTGGTTTCGCATCGATCCTTCGATAAATCATAAAGCTCCCACTCAATTTCGTTTGGCTCACGTTTGCTCCATACGATTTTGTAGTTCCCTGAACGAAAGGCCTTCGCACCCTGATGTTCGAAGCCAATGTCCCGGTTCATCGGGCTTTCTGAATTCAGGAGTGTCATCAGGTTCAAACCTTCCAGAGGAATCAGTCGACGGCCTTCGTGATTCTTTGGATACCTTGCGCCAGCCGCGGAAAGGATGGTTGGCATGATGTCTATGACATGAGCCGGTTTCCGAAAGAAGGTACCTTTTTTGTTCAGCGAGTCCATCTTCTCGGGCCAGTGAAAAATTAACGGTGAGCAGATCCCGCCTTCATGCGTGAAGTGTTTGTACATTCTCAATGGAGTGTTGCTGAGGCACGACCATGCACTTCCTACCGCATGGTAGGTCCCTTTCTGGCCCATGTTGAGTAAATCATCGCCGGTGTGAACTTTGTGAACTTGCCTTCTGGAGGGCCCGTCGAATCCAATCGGACTCCATTCGTAACAGGCCCCGTTGTCGCTGGTGATCAGGATGAGCGTATTGTCCAGCTGACCCGAGTCCGCAAGAAGCTTGACAATTTCGCCAATGCCCCGATCGACATGATCGATCATCGCCGCAAAGATCGCCATTCGTCTCGCAAGATCCTGTTGTTGGCGTTGGTTGAATTCCTTCCATGCGGGATTTGCGTTTCCCGAATAGGCGCCCGCAACTTTGTCGACCGGCACGATTGAACGTTGGGTTTGCCTCCAGCCTTCCTCGCAAAGCCCCAACGCTTTTTGTTTTTCGAATCGTCGACTCCGCAACTTGTCCCAACCACTCAAGTATCGTTCGTAATACTTTTCGACCGACTTTCGCGGCGCTTGAATGGGGAAGTGAGGAGAAGAATGGGCAAGGTAAAGGAAGAACGGTTTGCGATTGCCTTGCGCCTGCTTCAAAAACTTCAGGGCATATCGGTTGAACTGATCGGTTGCATAAAAGTTCTCGCCGTCGTCCAGTCGGTCTTCCTCGGATGATTGGGGGAGCCGCCGGTATCGCGTGGGATCCCATTGATGCTGAGAATGTCCTCGTGTGTAACCGTAAAACTGATCGAAGCCGCGGTTGGTGGGTAAGTTTCGATCTTCGTTTCCCAAGTGCCATTTTCCGACGCAATAGGTTTGGTAGCCAGCAGGTTTTAGCGCTTCGGCGATGGTGAGGCATTCTCGGTTGAGTCGACCGGTATATCCACGGCCCCGCGTTTTACTGCGATCACTGCCGGTGAAGCTACCAATTCCGGTTTGGTGCGGATAAAGTCCCGTCATCAACGAAGCACGTGATGGGCAGCATCGGGCCGAGTTGTAAAACTGAGTGAAGCGAATCCCGCTTTCACCCAGGCGGTCCATATTGGGCGTCTCAATCTCACCGCCATAACATCCAAGGTCCGAATAGCCCATGTCATCGAGCAAAATCAAAATGACATTTGGCGGTTTGGGTTTCGAGTCAACTTGAGCGAATATTTGTCGGCTCGAATGAACGCTTAGAATGAAAACCATCAAGCAAATCCAGAACGTGAGTCTGATTGCTGGTTGCAAGTTGGAATGCCGTCTATCGATATTCATGGGAATCGGTTCAAATAAAATACGAATGAAGAAATCATTCTAGATGATTGAACTGTCCAAAAAAAATCCCGCTGACGCGGCAATCCAACGGAGCAAATGTGAGAACGGGCGTTCTTGTTCACGGCTGCAATCTCAAAGCCGAAAACTGGCGACATGTGGCTTGGGGGGATCCCCCAACGATGATGGGCCGGATTCCTCAAGGGGTTCTGACCGCACTTCGATTTGACGCCGAGCTTATCGTGTTTGGCACCGGGGCTTCGAAGAAAGTCTTCCAGTTCGACCGGGAAGAGCGTGAGCTTCTCGAGGCCGAATACTCGCTCGAGTATCTCAAGCTTCACTTTGAAGATCTTCGGTTTTTCAAGCCGATCACGAGCTGGATGGAAAAGAACGGCGTGGCCGAGGTTGCCGAATTGCGCGATCGGATCGTGGACCGGATCGTACTCGACAATGAGTCGACCAACACCTTTGAAGAAATCGAGAATGCAGGAAAAATCTTTTTCGATAACAAGATCGAACAGATCTTCCTGGTTTCAAGTCCGACCCACGTCGTTCGCTGTTTACGAGATGCGACGTCAATTTTCCGGCCGAATTCTTTCCTTGGTACTTACTGCGATCGAATCTATGCAGCGCCAAGCGTCACCAGTTACGAAGGAACCTCCGGGAAAGACGTGGTCGTGATCGAGCCTCCGCATCGGCCCGGCCGACACGTTGTGCCAACCCATCGTCGCATCCAGCGGATGTTGGAATTACAGAAGTTGCTCCCCGATGACTTGGTGCAACTGATTGACGATTTCGATGATCTGTTACAACGCTACGAGCACAAGTACCACACCGAAAATCGCAAGGCAAAATAGTTGACCCGGCCGAATGGGTCGAACGTCAAGCCGAGTTAGCCGCGATCGATTGCGGCAGCGACGGAAGGTCGATATTAGAATTGCGTTTGCATCAACTGATCCAATTGCCTGCGAATTTCTTCCGGTAACTCAACATAAGTGGTGATGTAGTCGGGCTTGCGAATCATCTGGTAGTGGGATTCGCCCGTCGAGTGTTTGCTCTTGATCATCACCACGTGCACGAAGTTGTTTTCGGATTTTGATGCCCCGATCCAGTGATTGGAACGCGAAGCAGGTTGGCCATTCTGGGGGATCTTGTTGCTAAGATCCACTTCGTAATTCCACAAGCGATCCATCACACCAAGTTCAAAAGTCAGGACATAGCATCGAGCGGGTCCTTCGTTGTTTGGCAAGAACTCAAAAACCGAGCCGTAGGCGAGCCCGTAAGAAGTATTCAAAGTTCGGTAGCCAATCGCCTTGAGCTTGTCGTACAGCAAGTCCGGGCACCGTTCGAAGGGCCTGTCCTCGAGTGACTTGAATTCCGTCGGGTCATTATTTTCCAGCTGACTGATCCAGCTTTCTGATTCTTCCGAGACCTGTGCCAAATCAATCACCGAAGGCGGATTGAGCTGGCGATATCCAAAAGTCCCTGCTGACAAAACCAAGAGAGCAGCCGCGATGCCCGAAAGGGAAATAAGCCACTTTCGCGAGCTTCTGTTTCTTGAGCCGCTGCTGCTTCTTGGGCCGCTGTTGTTGCTTAGGCCGCTGTTGTTGCTTAGGCCGCTGTCTCTGACTCGCTTGCGACTCGAACGGGCCGCTGAAGATAAGTCAGAATCCTGTGCCTTGGCGGCCGGGAGTTCCGAAGCTTGAGCATCTTCCGCGTAGCCAGACTCTCGAACCGGTAACGCCTCAATCGGCTCGACCCGAAGTTCGTCGTCGAACGCACTAGCAGCCTTTTCCCCGTCAGCAAGTTGTGTCCCGTCAGCAAGTTGTGCCCCGTCAGCAAGTTGTGCCTGGTTGGCAATATTTTCAAGCAGCCGCGATTTGAGCCCGGCCGGGACTGGAATGTCGTCAATGGCATCGCCAATTTTTTGATCAAATTGGCGATTGATCCCAACGGCTTGATCGAGTGTCGCCTGATGTTCATCGCTTTCGTCGGCCCACGAACGCAGTTCGCGACCTTCGTCGATGTTCACACCGGCATCGATTCGTTCTTTGATTTCAGGCGGTATTGGTTTCGGTTGATTCATCGTGGTTCTAAATTATTCGCCAGATTCCAAAGCAAGCAAGCAACCTCGGAGTCGCGATTTGGCGCGGGACAGTCGACTCATGACGGTCCCGATTTTCAAATCCAGTTTGCTTGCGATCTGTTTGTACGACAACTGCTCAAAATAAAACATCATCAAGATGATCCTCTGGGTGGATTCCAGTTGATCAAAGGCCATTTGCAATCGTTCCGAATCGATTTCAATTTCATCCAGCTGCGGCTGTTGCACCTGGTCCACATCCAGATCCAGATTGGCAGCGCAGCTAGGTCGCTGGCGTCGATTCATTTTTAAAAACGAATTGCGAACAATCGTCAGCATCCAGGAAAGACACTTGGCGGGTTCGCGAAGCTGATCCAATCGCTGATGAGCCATCATGAACGTCTGCTGCGTCAAATCCTCCGCGTCGCTCACGTTGCCCGTCAGGCGGTACGCGTAGCGATAGACCGATTCATGGTGATTCTCAATCAGCCAATGAATGTTGATTTCGCAAACCGAATCTGATGCCTGGCTATCCAAAACGGTGACATCCGAGGGGTGATTGTCCGATGCAGGTTCCAAAGTATCCAACGTGTTGTGCAGAAAATTCGCCGATTTTCGATCGCGTTCACGAGCTAGATTACCGGGAGTAATCATAACGAAATTCGCCACAATATTGGATTTTAGGGAACAGGCCACGAAATAAGACCCCGGGGCATTCGCCGTTATTCCAATTTTTGACAATCTTTTCCCGAATTAGAAATTCCAAATCTCTCGGGATTTGCCCCTTCATTTCATGACCGCCCGAATCCGAGTTCAAATTCCAATGGGAATAAATTGAAGAACGGGTGGATTAACGAACTGATAGAACCGATTTGCGCGAAAGCGTTTTTGCAGGAACGTTAAAAAAACGCGACCAATACCCCTTGAATTCATAAACTGAATTAAAAAAAATAAACTCAGCGTTCAGATTGCTGCTTTCACAACAAGGTCTTATGTTGCCTTGGCGAATGGGCGCGAACTTGTCTGGCCGTCGAAGCCAGGGTGACATTAGGTACTTTTAGTAGGAATAAATCCATGAAGAAGTTTACAATGCTTATGCTGGCTTGCGTCATCGGCATGTTTTCAGTTAACGCGATCGGTTGTGGTCCAGGTAAAGCCAAAGACGCTCGCGACAATCCAAAAGCAGCTGAAGATGCTGTGAAAAAGAGCAAAGAAAAAACAGAGAATGGCGGCAAGTAGTCGTAGTCTCGATATGAAAACTAAAGCGATCCTTGTCGAGGGTCGCTTTTTTTTGTGCGCATTTCCTGCCGATCCTGAAGCGATATTCTCGCCGCGCGATTGCTGGCTCCCGCCCAAACTCTCCCGATTTGACCGCACATCCGGCTTCTCAATCCGGTCGAATTCACATTCTTTGACATGAATTCTGCAGGAAAATCATATTTTGCCCGACAAGAATTCAGCTTAAATTAATGGAGTCCGATAAAAGTGATTGTCAAAGGATGGCAATTGGCTTCGGCCCCAAATAAGTAATTATGGAGTAACCTCAGATGAGTCTCTTGGAACGGATTCTTACCAAAACGTGCGTTGCGCTTTTGATCGCTTTTTTGACTTTGCCAGTCGGCTGTGCTGACAAATCGCCAAAAAATGTCGACCAGGATCCCAAAGAGGAAGAACTGGGCGATGATTTTCTGGATATCAGCGACGGTGACGATGAAGACGGTGACGACGCCGACGGGGACGATTCTGACGGCGACAATAAGAAGGACGAAAAGAAAGACGAGGAAAAAACCTCGAGTGATTCGCCTTCGTTGACCGGCCCGAAAAACTAACGTTGCGACTCATGGAATCCTGGGTCGCGCGTCGATATCAGCTCGCTACGCTGAACCAAGCACGATCCAGGTAACCTTTCAACCATGAGTGAAGTTTCTTTTTCCAGCACCCTCTTTGTACTCCGTGGAAAAGATCGCGGCCGGCGATTTGAACTGAACTCCCGCTCCACGAGCATTGGTCGTCACGGAACCAATGACATTCAACTGCTGGACAGCAAAGCCTCAAGGCGGCATGCAGAAATCGTCTTCGAGGGCTCCCGTTACAAGCTGATTGACCTGGAAAGCTCGAACGGCACCACCATTAACGACGAGAACGTCGAAGTCAGCTACCTGTCCAGTGGCGACAAAATCCTGATTGGCGGGTCGCTACTGTTATTTACCGAAGGTCTGTCAATCAGCTCCGATGGAAACAGCTCCGCGATCAAGTTGGCGGACATGGAAGAAAATGTCGTTGCCCATTCCAAGGTATTGCGAAGCGTCGGGGCCGAATCCATTCCCGATTTCAATGAACTGGTTTCTGCCGTCGGGGGAAAAGGTGAATCGGCAACCAAGGCGACGGAACAACTGCGGATTCTTTACAGTGCGTCGCTGACCAATTCTACGGCCAATGACATCGACGAAATTCTTCAGCGGATGCTCGATATTATTTTCAAACTCGTCGACGCTCGTTTCGGCTGCATCATGCTTATCGACGAGGAACCCGGCCTGGAAATCAAGGTCCAGGCCAAGAAGTTCAATGACCCTTCGCTGGACGAGAAAAATTATGAAACGCCTCGCGTGATTCTGGAAAAAGCCCTGGCTGAAAACCAGGGGATTCTGGCGAGTCGACGAATCCAGCTCGACGAAAATCGAGCCGAACATCGTCAAGTCATTTGTACCCCGATGTACGGACGATACGGCCGCGTCGGGCTTATCTACATCGAAGGACTGATCGAAAAAGATGATGACGAAGAAATTCGTTTGAGTGACAGTGACTTCATGTTGTCACGTGGGTTTTCCGAGGAACAACTCAAGCTAATTATCACGATCGGCCATCAAGCGGGTACAGCGATCGAAGACAAGATCTTTTCAACGGCTTTGGTCCACAGCGAACGCATGTCGGCGATCGGTGAAATCGTTGCCATGCTCGCGCACCAGATCAAAAATATCATGCAGGGTATTGGCGGCGGCGGCTACATGATCAAACAAGGCCTGGCGGACAGCGATCCCCAGGTGATTGAGCAGGGTTGGAATATCGTCGAAAAAAATCAGGGGAAGATCTCGGATCTGGTTCTCGACATGCTTTCCTTTAGCAAAGATCGGGAGCCCAAGCTGGAAACGCTGTTGCTTGCGGATATTGTCGGCGAAGCCATCGAGATGATTGGAAACTACGCCGAGCAGAGCAATGTCGAAATCAAGAACGAACTGCCAGAGACAGCCGTGGTCGTTTCGGTGGACTCCGAGATGATTCAGCGTGCTATCCACAATCTGCTGCTGAATGCCATTGATGCCTGTGCCGACGGGCATGGCGAAGTCCTCGTGCGACTGGAACGCGATCACGAATTCTACTATCTCGATATCTCTGACAACGGCGTGGGAATCAAAGAAGCCAATCTCAAGCGAATTTTCTCGCCCTTCACGAGCACCAAGGGCGGGCGCGGAACGGGGCTTGGCCTGACCATTGCCCGGAAGAATTGTCGCGAACACGGCGGCGATCTGACGGTCCAAAGCGAACACGGAATGGGAACGACCTTTCGCATGTCGCTTCCCGTGTTTCAGGATTTCGCCGATGTTCACACGGACGGCGAAGCCGAATCCTACGATGAAAAGACGATCACCAAGTTCATGTATCACAATCGCGATACCACCTCCTGATTCTTCGCAATGTGCTTGCATTTGCCGGTGAATTCTCCGGGAAGCAGTTTGGAAACCAAATCCGGTTGTAGTGCTGATTCCGTCGACGTTTCCGGTTAGGTAATCCGAGTTTGCGGGTGGTTCCCGCCGCGGAAACTAGGGCAACATTTCCGCCTGTCGATTCACGTCTTGCCATTCGATAAACGACGTAGCAGATATTTTTTGTTCGCTGATTGACTTGCACATTTTTGCGTGAACCTTTTCCAGTTTCCGGGCGTTCATGCGAACAGAACTTGTGCGGCTTGACGTCGACGTGAAACTTTGACGGAAAGTGAAACCTGAAGGAAACTGCTAGCATTACAGATTTAGAATTGGGAATTGGATGATGACATTGCGATTCCCGAATGATATTACTAAGGACTAAACGAAAACGGACGTCGCTTCGTTTTCATGTATCAACTCCGCCAGAATTCGTTCTTCAAACCAAGCCGCCGCTCAATTTGTTGGACTCATTGCGGATCAATCAAGGAGGATTCCATGCTGCAATCTCTGACTCGCTGTTCGACCATCGCAATGACGATTGCGATTGTTGCCGCGATCGCCATGCCGTCGGCGGCGCAAAAGAAAACCAAGGAACCGGTTTTCCGCGTTGCGAAAAACACCAGCCAGGCGAAAGTTCCCGCCAAAAACGCTTCGGCAACCAAATCCACGGATGCGTTTGAAGCTCATCCGTTGACTCCATGCATCAAGACGGCCGAGGAAGGCCTCGAGCGGATTAAAAAAGACCTCTACGACTACACCGGTATGATGGTGAAACGCGAACGTGTAAACGGCGTTCTTGGCGACACCGAATACATCAAGTTCAAAATTCGCAACGAGCGTGAAGTGGATGGCAAGAAAGTTCCTTTCAGTATCTACATGCGATTTCTGAAGCCAACGGATATCCGTGGGCAGGAATGCATTTGGGTTGAAGGCGAAAACAAGGGCAAGATCATTGCTCACGCCAATCCAAAAACGGCCATGGGACGAATCACGGTTCGACTCGACCCCGATGGAAACTTGGCCATGAAAGGCAATAAATATCCGATCTACGATGCGGGAATCGAAAACCTCGTCAAGAAACTGATTGAGAAAGCCAGCCGGGATCGCGAAGCGGGCGATTGCGTTGTTAACGTCTCGGAAACAGCCAAAATCAACAAGCGACCATGTCAAATGATCGAATTGATTCACAAGGAAAAGAAGGCTCCTTATGAATTCTACAAAGCGAAAGTTTACATTGACAAAGAGTTGAATCTGCCGGTTCGCTATGTCGCCTACGATTGGCCGACTTCCGAAGGTGCCAAGCCAAAGATTCTTGAAGAGTACACTTACGTCAATATCCAGACCAACGTTGGATTGACGGATGAGGACTTCAATCACAAGAACGACGCCTACGATTACCGATAGTCGTTCTTTGGGAAACAAAAAAGGGAAGGCATTTTTGCCTTCCCTTTTTTTTATGGAGTGACCGAAGACCTATTTGTCTTTTTCGTCGATTCCAAACTTGCTTCGGTTTGGATATCGAGGTCGATCCGGTTTGCGATACGGATTGGCTTTGATTTCTGACATGACTTGCGAAATCGCCGCGTCCAACTGCGGGTCTCCCCCCTCGGTCATTTTCGAAGGATCATCGACCACCTTGATGTCGGGATCGACTCCATGGCCCTCGATGCCCCAGGTTCCGTCTTTTTCATAGTACGCAAACGTCGGCGCCGTGACACTGGAGCCATCGATCAGTCCGGGGTTTCCAGAGATTCCAACCAGTCCGCCCCAGGTCCGCATTCCGATCAGTTTTCCAAGCCGGTTTTGTTTGAACAGTGCGGGGAACATGTCACCTCCCGAACCGGCAAGTCCGTTGATCAGCATCGCTTTGGGACCGTGATGCGCGTCGGGCGGCCAAGTCCAATCGCGACCATCCCGCGTTGCCCAGTAGTTGGTCACCGGGCGATTCAGCATTTCGATAAATCGAGTTGGAATCTGCCCGCCGCCGTTCCAGCGATCATCAATGATCAATCCTTCTTTGTGGATCTGCCCGAAGTACTGTCGGACAAGGTCGTTTTGTCCCGGGATGCCGGTGTTGGTTACGTAGATATAACCGATTTTCCCACCGGACTTCTTCTCGACCATTTTGCGTCGCTGCTCGATCCACATGCGGAATCGTAAACCGGCGTCGCTTCCCAGGGTTTTGAATACGACTTCTCGATCATCACCGACCTTGTCGTCCTTGCTGACTGTCAGCGTGACGGTTTTTCCGGCGAGTCCCTGGAATGGTGCGTAAGGATTTTCATCCATTCGCATGGGAACACCATTCACGGCCAGGATAAATTCACCCTGTTTGATTCCGGCTTGGTCCAGTGGGTTTCGTGCATCAAGATCCCAAACCGCACCCCGGAAAATTTCTCCAATGCGGTAGGCATTGCCCGACCGTTCGAATCGGCAACCCAGCAGGCCGACGTTGCCGGAAGGTCCTGACTCAACTCCCTGGCCTTCGCGGTAGTAGGCGTGGCCAACGTTGATTTCCGAGATCATCTCGCGAATGATGAAACTCAAATCGCGACGTGTCACGCAGTCGGGAAGCATTTTTTCGTAATGCCTTTTGACGGCGATCCAGTCAACGCCATGCATGTACGGATCGTAAAAGAAGTCACGTTCAATTCGCCATGCATCGTTAAACATTTGTCGCCATTCCTTTTGCGGTTCAACGATTGCAATCATGCCTTCCGTCGAAACTTTCTTGTCAAGTTTCTGGCCGGGTGCCGCTGCTACGACAAAGAATGAACCCCGTGCAAACACGCCGAGTTTCTTCCCGTCGGGAGTCATCGCAAAGGCCGCGGCGCCATCGACGACCGACTTCTCTTCCTTCTTGTCCGCCGCAAAATCGAATAGTTTGATTCCGGTTCCGGAACCGGCACCCGGGCCGCCTCGGGCGCCCGACGCATTGAGCCGGGCGTAGATCAACTGCCCTTTGTCATTGACGGCAATGGAGCCAAAGCGACCTTGGGAAACAGGAACCTGAAAGCAGCGACGTTCAATCTGATCGAATTCAATTTTGATCGGAGTCTTTTTCTCGGCTTTTGCTTTGTCACCTTCTTTGGATTTCGAGGCGTCGCCCTTTTTGGCGTCGTCTTTTCCTTTCCCTTCACCTTCTTTCTTGGCACCCGGTTTTTCCCAGGTTTCCTCATCGCTTTTCGGAGCAAGCGGGTGTTTGACATCCGTTCGCAAAGGCATTGCCACCAGGACTTCGGTTGCCGTGTAGATGAACGAAGTACTTACGTCATCGTAATTGGGACGGTTGAACGCTCGGTTGCTCGAGAAGTAAATGAATTCGCCCTTGCGATCAAAGGTCGGATTGGAATCATTGAAGAAACCACTCGTCAATTGGGTTCCTTTGCCCGCCGCCACGTTGTAGACCCAAACCGAGCCCGAGCCAGCTTTGTTGTCACCCGGCTTCGAGTAAGTCAACCAAGCGGAATCGTGAGACCAGCTGACGTTCAGACGCCCAGAGGTTGGGTCGCGATCAACCGATTTGGTTTCTCCGGTCTCAAGTGAATGTAAAAAGAGACCACCCGCTTTGTCCGTGAACGTGATGTGTTTTGAGTCGGGGGACCAGGTGGGATCATAACGGAATGCCTTTCCATCCTGGGTTAACTGGCGAGTCTCTCCGCGACCATCCGATTGTTTGACGAACAGTTCGTACTCGCCTGTTTCATCGGCAAAATACGCGATCCATTGACCGTCGGGACTCCAGGAAGGAGAGCGTTCGGCAACACCGCTGGTGGCGGTCAGATTTCGAGGCGAGCCATTTTTCGCAGGCAAAGACCAAAGGTCACCACGCGCTTCCACGACAACACGCTTTCCGGATGGCGAAATATCGCCGCCGGAAACGGATTTCGAAACGTCAATTCGTTGTGGGCGAATTTTGGGACGGTCACCAGGTACCGTGATCGAGACCTTTTTTGCTTCTCCCGATTTGAGCGAGAGCAAGTATAGCGAAGCGCCGTTCTGGAATATCAATTCGCCATTTCCATCGGCTCCAGGGCCCAGGGAAGGCCATTTGCAGTCGAAGGCAGCAAACTTTGTCACTTGGGTTCGCTTCTTGGATCTCAAATCGTAAGACCAGATGTTCAAGCGATGCTCTTCGCCATCGTCCGAAAGATAGTAAACCGTTGAACCCATCCACATTGGCAAGGTATCGGTTCCCTCAAAATCCGTAATCTGTTGCGCGGCTTTTGTTTGTAAATCAAAGACCCAGATATCCGATGCCATTCCTCCTCGGTATCGTTTCCAGGTTCTTGTGTCACGACTGTACGGGGTATAGGCCAGGTAACGCCCGTCTGCACTGATCGCCCCGTTGGTACCGTAGGGAACGGGAAGTTGTTTCGGATTGGGAGCCTTCGCAGAAATGGTGAACAGCTGTGGCTGTCGACCCAATCCGGCGAATCCATTGCTTGAATAGATCAGGCTACCGTCGGGTGCCCAATCGCAAAGGATTTCCGTCGCGGGATGATAGGTCAATCGTTCTGCGGGACCTCCTGAAGTCGGGATCGTGTAGATATCTGATCCGCCATCGTAGTTGCCAACAAAAGCAATGGTTTTGCCGTCGCTGCTGAAACGGGGAAACAACTCGGCCCCTTTGGGACTGGCAAGTGGAGTTGCCATCCCGCCTTCACGGCTAACGAGCCATAGGTCGTCAGCGTAAGAAAATACAATGTGAGTTTGGCTGACATCTGCGAAGCGCATCATCCCAGCCGACGGTTTGGTTTGTGCGTTTGCCTGGGTCGCGAAACAACTCGCTGTTATCAGGAACGCGGCGAGAATGATCCTGGCACTTTGCCGGATCGAATGAACCTTGTGCATAATTACCTTTCCAATATTTGCGGAACCTGCATCTGTTTTTGCGAGGAACACGCACCCCGTTTTCACCACCGGCCTTCAGTTTAGTTGAAGGTTGATTTGATTGTTACCGAGCAACAAGATCTCACGCACAAAAAAAAGCCCGGCAGGATTCCCGCCGGGCTTTTTGTTTTTCCATTGTCTCGATTCAGCGAAATTGGAAGCAAAGCCGCTTACCCAAAGACATTCGCCTGAGTTTCAGTGATGATCTATTTGGTGCCCCATTTTACGTTGCTGCGAATGACAAATATTCGCTTGTGTTGTCGCAAGTCACGCGTTCGACCGCGGGTCAGCGTGAAGGAAATCTGTTCCGGGTAGGACTCCGCGACTTCAAACGTCAATTTGTCTTGACCTGACCCTTGCCATGCGAAAACCAAAACATGTTGGTTCTCAAAGTCGACGTTTTCCATCAACTTCTTCAGGTTGTCTTCATCAAAGTATTTTTTTGCGGTCTTTTCGTCTTTGATCAGAATCGCTTTGTCATCGGCCCGCTTTGAATCGTAGGCATCCTTGGTGATATTTAACTTTTTGATCTCTTTGATTGGATCCGAGCCGGCATTCAAAGCGAAAGCTGAATTCGAATGGAATGCGCCGAAAATCAAGGCAAGGCTCAGCACGAAAATTCGTCGGCTATTCATGTTTTTTATTCCTGTTGTTTTTGATGTCTGAAAGGGACCTGTTTTAGTCTGACGCCGGTCCGCCCTATCCGGTTCCATCTTTTTGCGGGGCAGACTAGACCTGCAAAACGCCAAGCTGAAATTCTTTTTCGTCATTTTGACGGGTCACGATATCCAGGCTGTCGATCAGCAGTTGGCGTGTTTCCGATGGCTCGACGATCCCATCGACCCACAGCCGAGCCGCGGCATAGCGAATGTCGGTTGAGGTGTCGTAAGCGTCGGTAACCTGGGTCCGCAATGCCTCCAGTTCTTCGGTATCCGGTTCTTTCCCTGCACGCTTGAGCGCAGCGATGTTGATATCGAGCAGTGTCTTGGCCGCTTGTTTTCCGCCCATCACGGCATATCGAGCATTCGGCCAGGCAAAAATCATTTGCGGATCGAATGCCTTTCCGCACATTCCATAGTTTCCAGCACCGTAGCTGCCACCGGTAATCACCGTAAGCTTGGGAACGCGGCTATTGGAAATGACGTTCACCAGTTTTGCACCCGCGCGGATAATGCCCGCTTGTTCACTTTCTTTTCCAACCATGAAGCCCATGACATCCTGGAGGAACAGAATCGGTGTCCAGGTCTGGTTGCAATCCATGATAAAGCGAGCGGCCTTGTCGGCGCTGTCATGGTAGATCACGCCGCCGAATTGCATGCCGTCTTTTTTTGTCATCACCGCGGTTCGCTGGTTGCCGACGATCCCGACATGAAATCCCCCAATCTTGGCGTAGCCACACACGATGGTCTGACCGTACTCGGATTTGTACTCTTGAAAGGAATCGGCGTCGACCAGGAAGCCAATCAGATCTCGGACGTCATAGCGTTGCTGCGCGTCGCAAGGAATGGTTTCGTAGACGTCGGAAGTTGGCTGGGCCGGTTCCAAGGAATCATCTCGCCGGTAATTGGACTGTCGCTTGTCTTCCGGCATCATCCCGATCAAGTCACGACAACGCTTGATCGCTGCGTCTTCGTCCGGTTCGCGGAAGTCAATCGTGCCGCTGATGCTCGCGTGCATCTCGGCACCCCCGAGATCCTCATGGCTGACTTCCTGGCCGATGGCGCTTTTAACCAGGGCGGGGCCGGCGAGGTAAAGTCCGGAACCTTCCGTCATGATCAGCTTGTCGCAAAGAACGGGAAGGTACCCGCCCCCGGCAACACAGTTACCCATGATGGCCGCAAGTTGCGGAATGCCCATCGCGCTGATGACCGAGTTATTTCGGAAGATGCGTCCAAAATCATCTTCGTCGGGGAAAATCTCATCCTGCAATGGAAGAAAAACACCGGCTGAATCCACAAGGTATAAAAGCGGAAGCCGGTTTTGCATTGCGATTTTCTGGGCCCGCAAAACTTTCTTGCAAGTCATTGGGAAAAACGCGCCGGCTTTGATAGTTGCATCATTGGCGATCACCATGACCCGGCGGCCCGAGATGGTAGCCACCCCGCAAATCACGCTGGCGGAAATGGCGCCGCCCCACTCCTTGTACATGTCCCAAGCGGCCCAGCGACCGATTTCGACGAAATCGGTTTCCGGATCTTTCAGTTTTTCAATTCGCTCTCGCGCCGTCAAACGGTTCTTGCTGTGCTGACGCGAAATCGATTTCTCTCCGCCAGCCAGTTCAATCTGATCACTGTTTTGCCGGAATTCATCCAGCAGCGTTTCCCAATTCATTTCACTACTTTCAAAAATACAAGCGACGAAATCTTGCACGTAATTTCGTCGTCTTTGCTGGTTCGCTCCGAACCAAAAGATATCGAAAAACTTTGTTGGAACCCGGGCCCGAAGGTCTGGAGATCCGAATTTAATCGGATTGCGGATCAATGTTCCAATGGGTGTCTGAATAGTCAAAGTTCAGCCAATGGTCAGCCGTTTTGACATAATCATCATCGAAGTTCGCACGGATTTCGTCAAACCGTTGACGGTTCCGGGACCTTGCCATGCGGCAATACATCATCCCGGTTGCCATCTCACGATCTTTGATTGGCTGTTCAACCGTTCCGTTGCTCATCAAAGATGACA
This sequence comes from uncultured Pirellulaceae bacterium, assembly GCA_964434955.1. Lineage (GTDB taxonomy): Bacteria > Planctomycetota > Planctomycetia > Pirellulales > Pirellulaceae > JANQLU01. The sequence continues at coordinate 40,298 of CAYSXI010000002.1, read as the reverse complement.
ACCGCGAAAAGACGCAACTCATCATGAAAATTTCTGTTGCGGCGTCTCCCAGTCGTGCCTGGACGAACTGTCGGTTCAAAATGGCTTCCTGATGCTTGCGACCCTGAAAACGGCAAGCCCAAGAAAGCTGGAAAATTTGCTTGCTGATGGTGCGAGCCATGAATTGAAGGTCGTCATGCTCGCAAGGCACTTTCGGCGCCAACATCTGCATCTTCATCAATGACGTATAGCCCTCGTCAACTTTTGCTTTCAAACCCCGCAAGCCGACCATGGCCACAAAACAACGTAGGACGTCGTTCGCACCTTCGCCAACCAGGTTCAATCGAGCGTCACGCATGATCCGCTCAAAGGGTTGGTCCATGAAGAATCCAGCTCCTCCCCATACCTGGAGCGTATCATTTGCGATTCGCCAAAGACTGTCGCTGGCGAAGACTTTCAGCATGGCAGTTTCGACCATGTAGTCGTGGGCGCCGCTATCGATCAGAGCCGCCGTGTGATACGTGGCACTTTCCATCGCATAGGTTTCCGCGACAGCTTCCGCAAGTTTCTTTTTGACCAGCTCAAACTCGCCCAGGTTTTTGCCAAACTGGCGGCGGGTGTTGGCGCGATGAGCCAGACGCTCGACACAGAATTTGGCGGCACCGGTGCAGCAGGCACCGAAAGTCGTTCGTCCGAAGTCGAGAACCGTTAGAGCAACTCGCAGTCCTTTTCCTTTCGGACCAAGAATGTTTTCCTTGGGCACCACCATGTCTTCAAACTCAAGTCGCCCCGTAGCCGTGCCGCGAATGCTGTTTTTTTCCATTCGCTCTTCGATAACTTTGAATCCGGGCATATCCGGCGTCACAAGGAAAGCGGAGATCTTTCCTTCCGCGTCGTCATCGTCTGGGGTTCGCGCCATCACGGTAAGCACGTCTGCGATTCCACCATTGGTAATCCAGCGTTTCGAACCGTTGATCTTGTATGCTTTGCCATCCGAAGTCGGGACGGCGATTGTTCTGACGTTACTTGCATCCGAGCCAGCTTGCGGTTCCGTCAACGCAAAGGCCGCAATTTTTTTCCCTTCCGCCATCGGCCGCATCCACTTTTCTTTTTGTTCTTCCGAACCGAAAAGATGAAGGGCGCGAACACCGATCGAATGATGGGCGTTTACGAAAACACCGGTCGAGGCACAGTGCCCGCCGATCACTTCCATGACTCGACAATAGTTGAACTGGCTCAGTCCGCGTCCGCCGTTCTCCGGACTCAAGGTCATTCCCAGAACGCCAAGCTCGCCCAGGCCTTCCACAATTGAGTCCGGGATGCGTGCCTCGCGATCGATCTGGGCCGGGTCGATATTCTCGCGGCAATAATCGGCAATCTGCTCAACGACTTCGTCACCCCGTTTTCGTGACTCGGCGGGCTGGTCAGGATAGGGGAGCATTGCGCCAGCATGAAATTCACCCAGAAACAATGCTTTTGCAAACCCTTCCTTCTGCTCGCCCGAAAACAGCAGTTCTTCTGCTTCTGCGATCTGTTTTCGTTCCAATTCGGTGAGCGTAGCCATGTTTTACCCCTGATTCAAAATCGTGTACGTCGACGCTTTTACAAAAAATTGGCGGCCTGTTATGTTGTAGTGCTTGCTCAGCAACGCGAAAAAACTACGGGCAATACGGCGTTTACGTCGGCTGATTCCGCGGTGATCACCCCAATCGCTTATTGGATAATCAAAGCAGAAAAAACGCAATAAGTCGGGTTCTGGTTGTAAACAAATTCCCGCAGCATCGTCCTCTATTTCACGTTTTCGAGGTCGATCCGCCGCCAGCACGATCCTGCGGTTCGTGCCCGAAGTCGGTTGCGAATCATGAAAATGTCCGGGAATGCAATAGTGAATCAATGGCCGCAACGTTTGTATGAAACGGTCATGAAGAAAGGAAAAAATGTCAGACGCCTATATCATCTCTGCTGCAAGAACCCCTATCGGATCCTTGCTTGGTAATTTCAAAAAGTTTTCCGCAACGGATTTGGGGGGCGTGGCAATTCGCGCGGCCATCGAACGTTCGGGATTCGATGTCGGGAAATTTGACGAAGTCATCATGGGCAACGTTCTCCAAGCGGGGGTCGGCCAAGCTCCAGCTCGACAAGCCGCACTCAAAGCTGGAATGCCTTCCACGATCGCGGCGGTGACGATCAACAAAGTCTGCGGTTGCGGGCTGAAGTGAGCAATGATCGAGAGACAGGCAATTCGATGCGGCGACGCCAGCCTGATCGTGGCTGGGGGAATGGAAAACATGACAATGGCTCCGCACCTGGTTCCCGCGATGCGCGGCGGGGTCAAGCTTGGCGAGACAACCGTTCTGGATGCGATGGTGTACGACGGACTTACCTGTTCGTTTGAGAATTGTCACATGGGAATGCACGCCGAGCATATTGCCGAGAAATTTGGCGTGACACGCGAAGAGCAAGACGCATTTTCTTTGCAAAGCCAGCAACGAGCCGCGGCCGCGATCGAGGCCGGATTGTTCAGGGAAGAAATCACACCCGTGACTGTCACGGAACGAAGAAAAGAAATCGTTGTCGATCAGGACGAAAGTCCTCGTCCCGATACAACCCTGGAAGGACTTCAGGGGTTGCGAACCGTGTTCCAGAAAGACGGAACAGTGACCGCTGGAAATGCGTCGACAATCAATGATGGAGCCGCCGCATTGGTGGTTGCCGATGAGGCCAATGCCGCAAATGCGAATTTTAAATTGAAGATCCTCGCAAGCCATACCTCCGGAACCGACCCCAAAGACCTGTTTATCGCGCCAGTCGAGGCGGTTCGTGGCGCTCTCGAACGAGCCGGGAAGTCGATCGAAGACGTTGAACTTTTTGAGATCAATGAAGCCTTCGCCAGTCAGATGGTGGCCTGCATCAATGAACTTGGAATTGACCAGGAAATCGTCAACATGAATGGTGGCGGCATTTCACTGGGACACCCGATCGGAGCAAGCGGCGCACGTGTGATGGTCTCCTTGTTCTACGCGATGAAACGAACGGGAAAGAAGCTCGGTGTTGCAAGTCTATGCCTGGGTGGTGGTAACGCCGTCGCGATGGTGGTTGAAGCAGTTTAAGGACCGAAGGAACAGAAATAATGGACAAGGTCATCTCCGCAATCACGGATTACGTGCATGACGACAAGATTGACAGCCAATTGGCGTATGACACGGCCCAATGGTGCTTGATGGATAGCCTGGGCTGCGGATTCCTGGCCCTCGACCACCCCGAGTGCACCAAGATGCTCGGTCCTATCGTCCCGGGGGCAGAGCTAAAACCAGGCTGCCAGGTACCCGGCGTCAATTATCATCTCGACCCGGTGAAAGCCGCTTTCGATATTGGGACGCTGGTTCGTTGGCTTGATTTCAACGACACGTGGTTGGCTGCCGAATGGGGACATCCATCCGATAACCTGGGCGCCATCCTGGCCTGTGCGGAATACCGTGATCGAGTTCAAGGAAAACCGACAACGGTTCGCGACGTTTTGACAGCCATGATCAAGGCGCATGAGATCCAAGGTGTCCTCGCGCTGAAGAATTCGTTTAACCGGGTTGGTTTGGATCATGTGTTGCTGGTTCGGATTGCAAGTACTGCGGTTGCCTGCCAGTTGCTTGGCGCGGACAAAAAGCAAACGGCAAACGCACTCTCCAATGCCTTTATTGATGGTGGCGCGCTGCGCACTTACCGACATGCTCCAAACACGGGGTCGCGCAAAAGCTGGGCTGCCGGGGATGCCACGAGCCGGGCCGTTCGCTTGGCCTTGATCGCGCTCACCGGAGAGATGGGATACGCGACCGCTCTGTCGGCTCCAAAGTGGGGCTTTCAGGATGTCTTGTTCAAGGGCAACGAAGTGGTCCTGTCTCGAGAACTTGGCAGTTACGTGATGGAGAACGTGCTATTCAAAATTTCCTTTCCTGCGGAGTTTCACGCTCAAACGGCGGTCGAAGCTGCGATTACTTTGCACCCGCAAGTGGCCGACCGACTGGATGAAATTCGCGAAGTTGAAATCCAGACTCAAGAACCGGGTGTCCGAATCATTGACAAGCGAGGACCGCTTCATAACTTTGCGGATCGCGATCACTGCATTCAGTACATGGCCGCCATTGGCCTGATTTTTGGCGAACTAACCGCAGATCATTATCGTGATGAAACGGCGTCGGACCCTAGAATCGATGCGCTTCGCGAAAAAATGGTTGTGCGAGAAAACGAACAGTTCACGGTCGACTACTACGACGAAGAAAAACGCGCGATCCCGAATAGTCTACAGGTTCGGTTTGCCGACGGCTCCGAAACGGAACGCATTGAAGTCGGTTATCCGATTGGTCATCGTCGTCGACGCGACGAAGGGCTACCCGTCATGCGAGCCAAATTCGCTGCCGCTTCTCAAGGCCATTTTGACGAAGGTCAAGCGGCCGAACTCGTCGAACTCTTTGAATCCAATTCGCTTGAATCCATGAGCGCAAGCGATTTGATGGATCGACTCGTGAAGTCCAGCTAAATGGGTCCGCGGTTTTTCGCCAGCGGAATTCCGGGATAGCAGGTGCCGGGCCTCCGGTTCAACCAATCATGGAAGCTTAGAAGATGTAGCCTTCTTCGCCGTGATCGGTTTGGTCGAGCCCGCATTCTTCTTGATCGGCGGATATCCGAAGTCCAATCGAAAGATCAATTGCTTTCAGGATGATAAACGTCATCACGATGCTAAAGACGATCGTAACGACAATCGCCGCAATTTGACCAAGCAATAGCGACAGGCCATTGGCGTCAAACGAATAAAAAATACCGTTCGCCTGGTCCTTGCCCGATATCAACTCCGATGCAAAAACCCCGGTGAACAGGGCGCCCACGATTCCGCCAACGCCATGGATCCCAAACCCATCGAGAGAATCGTCGTATCCCAATTTTCGCTTGACGACGCCGCACGTCACGTAACAAATCGCCCCGCCGCTCAGGCCCATGGCAATCGCAGGCATCATGTTGACAAACCCGGCTGCTGGCGTGATGCAAACGAGTCCAGCGACAGCCCCTGAAGCCGTTCCGAGGACCGACGGTTTGCCGCGTTGCAGCCATTCAATCGCTGCCCAAGCAAATCCTCCGGCGGCCGCAGCGAAGTGCGTGACGACGAATGCGCTGGCCGCGACCCCGTCTGAGGCCAACTCACTTCCCGCATTGAATCCGAACCAGCCAAACCAAAGCATGGCCGCGCCAATAGCAGTGTAGGTGAGGTTGTGCGGTCTTAAATCGCTCGTCCCGATTCCTATTCGTTTCCCAATGAACATCGCGCAAACCAACGCTGATATTCCCGAACTGATGTGGACGACCGTCCCTCCGGCAAAATCAAGCGCTCCTCCGGCAATCGCATGGGATTCACCAAAGGCCAAGATGCCGCCGTCCCATACCCAGTGGCAGAGAGGACAATAGACAAGGGTGCCCCAGACCGCAGAAAAAATCACCATGGCTGAAAATTTCATCCGCTCCGCGAACGCGCCGCAAATGAGTGCTGGCGTGATAATGAAAAACATGCCTTGGAAGATCATGAACGTCATCTGCGGAAGTCCACTTTCAGTAAGCGGCATTCCACCTTCGTCGATGGCGACGTTGTTCATGAACAAGTACTCGCTGTTTCCGAAATAGGGATTGCTACCGCCAAACGCAAAAGAATATCCCCAAAGAGCCCAGATGAGTGTCATCATGCACATCAGGAAGAGGCATTGCATCATGACGCTGACGACATTCTTGCGCCGCACCAATCCGCTATAAAACATCGCTAATCCTGGCGCCGTCATGAACAAGACGAGCGCGGAACAGAAAAGCATCCAAGCGTTGTCGGTCGCGTTAAACTCGGCAGCTTCCGAGGTTGCCGGCAAATCAGCGTTTGAATTACCTTCGCTATTCGATTGGGCCATTGCCAAAGTGACGAGAAGACCCGAGATCGCAAAAATCACCGCAAGGGAAACAAGCTTGCTTCTTCCTGAATTCAACACCATTTCGACATCCTTCGAAGAGTTTTGCAAATTGGAATTGGAGTCAATTCGCACAACGTAATTCTGGTTTGATGCCCCGTAAAGTAAGCTTCGGGGCGTTTAATGGTGAATGAAATCTCGCAATCAAATCTAAGGGTGGCGGATCAGTTCTTAAATCCGATCAAGGGACCGCACGAAAAAATTGGTCGATTGAAATGGCAGAATAAATTCACAAAAAAACTCGCTTGGCCAATTCAAGAGACCGGAAGTTCGGTGCTCGAAGTGCGATCTCGCTTCAACAATCTTTGAGAGTGAGCAACCCGTTGAAGGCAACCCCAGGTGTCAAAGGACAACGGTGCGATCGAATGTCGGTGCGACAGGAAACTCGACCAAGTAAAGATTGGTCGTCACGCATCGCCGTTCGTTAAGCTGGGCTCGTTAGCTTTGCCAACCCCTTTGTTGGAACAGGCGGAGAGCGAGCGACGCCCAAAGGAGTACGAGAATTCCGAATACGGCCGCCGGCAAAAATAGGGCATACCCTTTCTCCAGTCCCGTGTGCAGCAGGTTGACGGCATGATTTTCAAACGTCAGGTTTTGCAGCACTGCAAAAATCGGAAACTGCGAAGCCATGAAAAACAGGATTCCGCCAACGAGCATGTAACAAAACATTAACATGCTTGCCTGCGATTGTGACTTGGTGATCGTCGTGATAATCGTGCCGACCGAGAGCCACCCGAAGCCAACCGCAATCAGCGTTAACCAAACGTGATGTTGAAGCAGGGCCGCTCGATTCATGATCACCAGGATAATCGCCGAGACGGTGAGGCCCAGAAATTGATGAAAGATGGCTCGCGAAAAAATGATCTCGGTCGTCGAAGCCGGTGACATGGCGATTGCACCGAGGGTTCCTCTTTCCCGGTCTTGGCTGCCAAAGGAAACATAGAGGTGGCAGCAGGTAAAGAATTGAACTGCCAGGAGGAGCATGGTCGAAATCAATCCGAGATCCAGCTTGTTGGCCGCGCTGTCACGTATTGTCGTGGCCAAACCGGTTCCCGACTTGGTGGCGAAAGGCTGATAGCTGACTTCGTAGTCAACTCGGCTGGTGCCAAATTGCTTCCAGGAAGCCCAGAACCAGGAAGCCGGTTTCGCAATCATCGACTCGCGATTTTCCGGGTAGTGATAAACGACTTCGATTTGTTTGCTGAAGCGATTGCCCGTCGCCGGCAGGATCTCAATCGCGCATTCATTGGAGTCAAGGAGAATTTGCCCTTGAGGATCCGCAAGCTTGGCTCGGGGAACGACTTCGAGATTCGGATAGGTGTCCTGGTAACGGGTCAGGTAATCGATCCAGCCTTCGTTTTCCCATGAAGTCGAATAGGCGACATAGCAGGTGGCCTCGTCATCACCTGGTTCCGGATCGGTCCAGCTCAAAGAAACCAACAAAGCGATGGCAGCCAGCAACACGAGGAGGGTGATGGCGCTCGGATTCTTCTTGAGTCGCAGGAATTCTTTGCGAAGCAAAATTTTTACGATCTTGGGGCGAATCATGCGTAGGCCTGTCCGGTAATTTTCAGGAAGACGTCATCGAAGTGGAAATCTTGGGAGCGGAGACGGAGGTTTTCACGTGTGGCCACGTACTCGAGGAGTAAATCTCGTCCGCCTGGATCGTCCAGACAAATTTCCTTTCGAACCTGCTCACCATTCTCTTCAAATTGAATCGAGACACGCGACTCGGAATAGCGAGCGATAAAACTTGATGGTGTATCCAACGCGACCAGTTTCCCGCGGCAAAGGATCGCAGCCCGATCACAGATCTCTTCAACCTCTTCCATATCGTGCGTCGTGAGGAAAATAGTCACGCCTTCACCGGCCAGCTCTCGAAGCATTTTTCGCACGACCGCGGTCGAATGCAGGTCGAGGTTAGCCGTGGGTTCGTCCAGAAAGAGGATCTTGGGGCGGTGAAGAATCTCACGAGCGATCAGCAGTTTTCTTCGCATGCCTTTCGAGTAATTTTTCACCGCGACATCCGCCGCCTCACTGAGTTCCAGTTGTGCCAGGACTGCGTCGATTCGATTTCGATCGACAATTTCGTAGAGGTCAGCAAATAGTTGCAGATTCTCGCGACCGGTAAATTCATCCATGTGATTGTCGGTGTCTGGAACGTATCCGAACTCCTTTTTGACTTTGGCCAAATCGTCGGGGAGGAGATGGCCCGCGACACGAACTTTACCGGAGGTTGGCTTTTGGCAACCGATCAATACACGAATGGTCGTCGACTTTCCCGCACCGTTTGGCCCAAGAAATGCGAACATTTCGCCGCGTCGAACATGGATGTTTACTCCATCGACTGCTCGAAAATCGCCGAACTTGACGACCAGGTCTTCGATTTCAATCAGGTTTTCGACTTGAGAAGCCGAATTCCATTCGCTGCGGGAATCGTTTCGGGATGCCAGACCGGAGCTTCTTTTAAAAGTCGTTGACACGGGTTCCACCTCGAAGAAATTGGTGAGCAGATGGGAAGGCGAAGAATAGGACCCTTTGGAACCATAGTCCGGTTTTGGTTGATTGCGTTTTGTGAGTCAGAATCTTAAATAAACGATTGGGGATGGGTTGCAGTCGTTCGGGTTTTGACATTCAAGCCAAATTTGACGGGCCTTCGCTGCAAAATGATCGACAGCCGAGAGCAATCTTTCTACGATGGCGACCAGACTTCTTGCGAATGGTTGATACAAAAAGGACCAGATCGGGCGAATGGCGATGCCTCAATTTTCCAACTTGTTCAAACGTGGCCGTCGAAATCGTGGCGACTTCAAAATTCGATTGTTGACTGCCTTCGTCATCGTGCTGTTTTCTTTGATCAGCTATGTCGCCAGCAGCAAGATCAATCCGATCACCGGGGAAAGTCAAAAGGTGGGTGGCCTGACGACGGATCAGGAGATCCAGATGGGTTTGACGAGCATGCCTTCCCTGGTTCAGGAATTTGACGGGCAGTCTCCCAATCAAGATTGGCAGCAAATTGTGGACTACGTGGGCGCGCGATTGCTGAACGCGTTGCAACAAAGATTAGCGGCAAGAGGTATCTCAAACCCCTACCCCTTTGATTTTCACCTTTTGGCGGATCGCGACACCATCAACGCGTTCGCGCTCCCCGGGGGACAGGTGTTTATCACGGAGGCACTAATTTTGCAGTTGGCAAAGAGCGTCACGCGGGACCGATTCGAGAGTCGACTGGCTGGAGTTTTAGGGCACGAAATTGGACATGTGATTGAAAGACATAGTGCGCAGCGAATGGCCAAGGCTCGCTTGATGCAAGGATTTGCCAATAGTGCCGGTGTTGCGGGAGGCGATGTCAACAGTGCGCAAGTTGCTGCGGCGGTCGGTTCGATGGTTCTCAAAGGAAATAGCCGAGCGCATGAATTGGAATCCGATCGCTGGGGCGTCGAGCTAATGGTTTTTGCCGGATATGATCCGCGCGCGCTCAATGACGTGATGGATGTCCTGGAACAAGCATCGGCCGGCAATGGGGCTCCCGAACTCCTTAGCACCCATCCGAAGCCCGCCAATCGTCGTGAATATATCAATCGAATCATTGACGAAAAATTTCCCGACGGGATCCCCGGTAACTTGAAACGACTGCCCTGAACCCGAATGACTTCTTTTTGGTAGCCGGAATTGGGCTGAGCCGGTTATTCGGTTTTCACCAATTTTTTCTGCTGGCGAAACCGGGCAAAGGCTAGCGAACCCGATTGGAAAATTCAGGCTCCTACTTTCTTGTCGCCGATAACGAACGAGAAGAACTGATAGGAGACGTTTTGGGCATGGACGCGCCCACCGCAAACCGGCGTCGGGAAAAATCGCCGGAGCATGTTGTTGGTTGCGTCCATTCATGTTCGATAATCGAAGTCTTCGTGGCGATATTTCATTGGTCGCCCTGATTGCCCTGATTATTTTTCTTACCGTCTCGTTGGTCACCTACGATCCGGCCGATCGAACTGCGCAGTTCGTTGCGCCTTTGAATGGCTGGTACCAACCGAGTACGCTCGTCTTTCCACACAATGAGATCACTCATAACGCCTGTGGAACGATCGGAGCGACAACGGCTGACTTCCTGTTTTCCAACCTGGGAGTCGGTGCTTGGTACCTGCTGGTCGGACTTGCTACCTTGGCAGTCGCTCTGGTCAAAAGTGACAATCAGCTTTCGCCCTGGATCCGGACTATCGGATGGGCGGTTTCACTGATCGGTATTACATCGCTTGCTTCACTCGTTCTGCCGCATTGGACCCCGGGGCCAATCACGGGCTCGGGAGGCTACCTGGGACTGTTGGGCCGCGGAATGTTGATGGCGCACTTCGCGCTTTTCGGAAGCATTCTACTTGCTTTGGTCGTCACAATGACCGGCCTGATGTTGTGGTCAGATTACATGCTGTTACGATTCAGTCGTTGGCTTGTCGTGTCGTCGGCAGCCCCTGTCCTCGCGTTTATTTTTGCCCGCCGTCCCGCTTCGAGTCGTTCGCGTAGACGACCTACGACCGATCTCGATCTGGAGATGGAAGAAGATGACGACGAAGATCAGCAGATTTTGATTCGCGTCGGTGGACGCGACGTTACCGATGAAGTTTCGGATAGCGAAGACGAATACGAAGAGGAATACGAAGACGAGGATGAAGAGGACGCCGAATACGAAGACGAGGCGGACGACGAGGAAGATGAAGACTTCGTCGACGACGAGTACGAAGAAGAGGAATATGAAGAGGAAGAACCGGTTGCGATCCCCGTGGTTGTAAAAACGGCGGCCAAGCAAGCCGTGAAAACCAAGAAAACTGAAACGCCCGATCCAGAAGCCGACAAGAAAGCGGTCGTTCAGGCGCCCCACTTCAAAGTCAAAAAACCGGCGCCCGTCGACGAACGTGAAAAAGTCATGATGACGCTTGATCGGGCTTCTCGAGTTGATGACGAAAGTGAATACGAGCTACCTGACATCAAGATGTTGACGGGGGCTGACGATGTTTCGTTTGACGATCAACGTCGTGAAGCACTTCGGAATGCGGAGATACTGGAAAAGACCTTCGCAGAATTTGGCTTCAAGGTCAAAGTTTCCGAAATCGAAACGGGTCCCGTGATTGCCCAGTATGAAATCAAACTGGAAGCGGGATTGCGACTTTCCAAGATTACGGGCCTGGCCGACGACTTGGCGATTGCCCTCCGCGTTCCCAGCGTTCGGATCGTTGCGCCGATTCCCGGCAAGAACACAGTTGGTATTGAAGTTCCCAACAAAACGCGCCAGGTCGTCCGCTTGCGCGAGGTCATGGAGCAAGCAACCGAGAAAACCAAGAAGATGAAGATTCCGATCTTCCTCGGGAAAGATGTCGTAGGCGATCCGATGATTGCTGACCTGGCTTCACTGCCCCACCTTTTGATTGCGGGTCGAACCGGTACCGGTAAAAGTGTTTGCTTGAACTCGATTATTTCGTCAATCCTGATGACTCGACGACCGGACGAAGTCCGAATGTTGATGATTGATCCGAAAATGGTCGAGCTAAGCGGTTATGGTCGCTTGCCGCACTTGATGCATCCGGTGGTCACCGATATGCGAAAGGCCGAAGCGATTTTGGAGTGGGCCGTCAACAAAATGGAAGAGCGCTATCAGCTGTTGGCAAAAGCGGGTGTCCGCCACGTTACCAGCTTCAATCAACTTGGCGCGGAAGAAATTTATGATCGGCTCGACGCAAAAACTGAAGAAGAGCGGCGGAATATTCCTGTGAATCTACCCTTCATCGTCATCATTGCCGATGAAATGGCCGACTTGATGATGACCGCCGGCAAAGAGGTCGAGCAACACATCATTCGTTTGGCTCAGAAGAGTCGTGCGGTCGGGATTCACCTGATTCTGGCAACGCAAAAACCAACGGTGGATGTCATTACGGGATTGATCAAGTCCAACTTGCCCGCTCGGATCGCGTTCCAGGTTGCGAGCCGAACGGACAGCCGCGTCGTTCTTGATGCGATGGGTGCCGATAAGTTGTTGGGCAATGGTGACATGCTCTTCCTCTGGCCGGGTACCAGCACACTCATTCGCGGTCAGGGAACCTATCTCAGCGACGACGAAATCCAGGACGTCACCGATGCGTGTTCGACCGGTGAGCAAAACTTCGTGAACGAACTGGTCAACATCAAGGTCGCCGACAAAGAAGGCGAGGGCGCTGCCGCAAATATCAAGAGTCGCGATGAGCTCTACGAACAGGCTGTTGAAACCGTCATCAGTGAGAACCGCGGAAGCGTATCGTTACTGCAACGTTGCCTCGGTATCGGTTATGGGCGAGCCGCCCGTTTGATTGACTACATGGAAGAAGACGGCATCGTCGGTACCTATGCCGGTAGCAAGAGCCGTGAGATTCTGATGACCATGTCTCAATGGGAAGCCGTCAAGAGCGGAGGCGGAGCCGAGCAGGCATCCGAAGACATTTCGCAAGGGAGCCCCGACTCAACGGAATTGGTTGCCACGAAGTCGAATGCCCAGGCGGCCCTCGAGGAAATCCTTGCCGAAGCCGACAGCAACGAACCCGAGTCCACGGCTGTCGAAAAAGAAACGGCTGCGGAACAGGAACTCGACGCCGAAGATGAACTCGAGGAAGAGGAATACGAAGAGGTCGAGGCAGAGCACGACGAAGAATATGACGAGGAAGACGAAGAGGAAGACGACGAAGTCGAGGAAGAATCAGATCCCGAGGCCAGCCTTGATGACGAGCTGAGCTATGAAGACGACGACGAAGAAGAAGTCGAGGAAGACGACGATGATGACGTCGAATATGAATACGTCGAAGTCGAGGAAGGGGAAGAAGACGAAGACGGTGAGTACGAATATGAATATGAGTATGTCGAAGTCGAAGAGGATGAAGAATAAAATAGGCACAGCAATGCCTCCGTTTGATTTCGAAAGACATCCGTATGCCGCAAGTCCTTGAAGCCCTTCGTGAACGCGCTCGTGCCAATCCTCGCCGAGTGATTTTTCCCGAAGCCACCGATCCGCGCGTTTTGGCCGCAGCCGCTCAATTCAAAGCGGAAGGATTGGGTAATCCGATCCTGGTTTTGGATCCGAGTCAGCCAGATCCATTAAAAGGGACAGACGACTTGGAGTCGGTGACCCACCTGGACACGAGGCTGGGGCCTTCCGCGGCGAAACAATTGTTCGAAAATCGAAAACACAAAGCGCTTACGATGGAGGCCGCGAACGACGCGATCCAAGATCCGTTACTGTTTGGTGCCCTGCTGGTCAAAACCGGATACGCAGACGCAAGCGTTGCTGGAAGTCTTGCAACAACGGCCAGCGTGATTCGTGCCGCGCTCTATGGTGTTGGGCCCGTGGGGAAACTGATTTCCAGTTTCTTCTTGATGCAGTTTCCCGAGTTTGCATTGACTTATGCCGATTGCGGCGTAGTTCCGGATCCGAATGCGGAGCAGCTTGCCGAAATTGCGATTAACTCGGCACAAAGTCACCGGCAATTGACCGGTGAAACGCCTCGCGTTGCCATGTTGAGTTTCTCGACAAAGGGGAGCGCCAAACACGAACGCGTTGAAAAAGTGGTTCAAGCGACACAACTTGCCAGAGAAATGGAACCGGAATTGGCGATTGATGGCGAATTGCAATTCGATGCAGCCTTTGTGCCGGAGATCGCGCAAAGGAAAGCGCCTGATTCGCCGGTTGCCGGAAACGCAAACGTATTTGTTTTTCCGGATCTGGATTCGGGGAACATCGCGTACAAACTTACGGAACGGCTGGCGGGCGCAACAGCGCTTGGTCCCTTGATCCAGGGGCTAAGGAATCCCTGTATGGATCTTTCACGCGGCTGTAGCGCGGAAGACATCGTTGATGTTGCCGTGATCGCCTCGGTCTTGGCCGAAGGCCAATGAAAATGCCGACGCAAGGTCGGCACAGGTTTAGGGCGGCAACTAAACGCGGATGGAGGCGGTTCTTCCCGCGATATTCATCAAGGACTCAAGCCTTCTTGTCGGTATTTTCAACGATTTCCTGATGAGCTGCCTTTTCCTCGCTGGGTGCTTGCCGGTTTGGGTTGGTGATTTGAAGGCAGCAGATCGCGGCGAGTGCAGCCAGAACCATCAAGGCATTCTTTCGAATTGACGACGGGCGTGGCGCCTCAATGGTTTCCGTTGGGTTGGTTTCCGATTTTGACATGACGTTTCTCTCTGGTCGTTGGGGCACGCGACGCCAAAAGTGAAAAAGAGGTTTCTGGAATATTGAAAGCTAGTTCACGCTTGACCGCGTTGCGCAAAGATGAAAACGAAGTCATTCATTTAATGGGTGATTGCGCCTAATTTGCAGTCCGTGCCGACAAACGGATCTGTCAGGGGGAAGGATCGGGGATGGTTCGGTGGATCCGGAAAAAATTTCCGGGTGGCAATCGTCGGCCTGGCCGGAGAGGGTTACTTGGTCCCGAACTGGATCGGCTCGTAGGAGAGTTTCTCCGGTGCTTTCTCGCCTTCCACGATACGTAGGAATTGACCGGCTTCGACACCGTCAAACAGTTGCCAGGTGTCTGTTTTGGGCCAGTAAACCTCGAGCCGCTTAATGGTTGAGGCTTTCCCTAATCCAATCAATTCACGAAGCGGGTTGGAACCAAAAGAGCCGCCGCTGTTGACTCGACGGTGGATCATACGCTCGCTACCGTCTTCTTCAATTGTCAGTTTGATCCTCGCACCAATGGCGCTACGATTGGAATCGGCGCCAACCAATTTGAGGGCAATCCACCGGTTGTCGAATCCGGGGTTTTCAAAATAGGCGTCAAAGAATCGGTCGCCCGGAAAGGCCCCACCCATTTGCTGAAAAATGTCGTTGTCACCGTCGTGATCCAAGTCCGCAAACGCAACGGCATGCCCCTTTTGCAAATGGCCCAAGCGGGAATTCATGGTCACATTCGCAAATCGCTTTCCTTGCTCATTAATGAAAAGAAGGTTGGGCATCAACTCTTCATACTGAGGCCAGCCAGTTCCAATGTAGGCATCAAGGTATCCGTCGTTATTGAGGTCGCCGAAGTTCGATCCCATAGGTGCGCTGGGCATTGATATGCCGTTGCTGGTTCCAACGTCAACGAATTTGTCGCCGATATTTCGGTAAAGTTTCGCCGCGCTCTTGGGTGCCTTGCCATCGATACTGAACGCCGCAAAATCAACGACCGTCGATGAATAGCTGGCAACAAACAAATCCAGTTTTCCATCATTGTCGAAGTCCCAGAACCAGGTCGGAAAACTGGCTAACGGTTCGGTTACTCCCATCGTTTCAGCGACATCGGTAAACGTCCCGTCCCCGTTGTTTTTGAAAAGGCGGTTACGATGATCGAGGCTGGAAACGTAAAAATCAGGATATCGGTCGTTATTGAAGTCGCCCCAGGCAACGGCCTTGGTCCAGGTTTCCTTGTCAACTTTTGCTTCCCGCGCGACATCGGTAAACGTTCCATCGCCATTGTTGCGAAACAACTGCGTCGGGGAATGGACGTCGCAACGTTCGTTGCCAATGAGCAGGTCCAAATCGCCATCCAAATCGTAGTCCGCCCAACCCGAGGTTTGCGTTGGGAAATTCTTCTCTGCGAGCCCGGCTTCAAATGTCACGTCGGTGAAGGTACCGTCGCCATTGTTTTTCAAGAGCGAATTTGGGTGACGACCCTTGTCCTCAAACCAACCTCCCCGCATGACAAACACGTCGACGAATCCGTCATTGTTGTAATCCGCTTGGTTGATATTGAGTCCACCGAAAATGCCGATCAGATTGGCCGACTCAGTCGCGTCAACAAAACCTTTTTCTCGATCATTCCTAAAATACCGAAGCTGGCCTTTGGGGTCGTTGTCGGAAACGATCAGGTCCAGGTCCAAGTCGTTGTCGAAGTCGTCGACGATCGCCCCACCGGCGCAACCAAATGTGTCGATGCCAAGTTCCTTCGAACGATTCAAAAGCCGCGGGAAGGGACGGGTTGACTTGAAAAATGACTCGGGAATTCGATCTTTTTGATCCAGGAGATTGGGGTAGGCTCCGATCGTCATGCAAGAAATGTTGAGAAGCCATTTCGCTTTCAAATGGTCCGGCGATCCCGGCTTGGAACTTCGAACCACCATCAGGAAATACTCAATCGCCTTTCGGGAGCTTTCCTGGCGCGTATGGATGCCGCCCCCTTCAATCGGAACGACACAACTATCAGGTGTGTTTCTTTGGCAACAGTTTTGCGTTTCGGCGAGACGGAGATGTGCGAGGCCCAACTGAAACTCGAGCGAACGCTGCATGGTTTCTTTCTGCTGTCGCGAAATCTGGCCGCGAAAGGCCTTGAGCCGATTGTAAGCCAGGCGAAGTTGGTCAATGGCTTCCTGTTCT
This sequence comes from uncultured Pirellulaceae bacterium, assembly GCA_964434955.1. Classification (GTDB taxonomy): domain Bacteria; phylum Planctomycetota; class Planctomycetia; order Pirellulales; family Pirellulaceae; genus JANQLU01. The sequence continues at coordinate 23,951 of CAYSXI010000002.1, read as the reverse complement.
TTCCCCAGCTTCATGCAGACATGCCCCAGCTTTGCGGGAACGGCCACTGCCTGAATGCCGTTGAGATTCCCCTTCGACATGGAGATTAAATCGCGATATTCTTTTTCGCCAAAGTATTTATTGTCGTCGAGGTTATTGGAAATCTTCTCAAGCTCGGCAAGCATTCTTTCGTGACTGGATTGCTCACCGCCTTCCGGCTGGTTGGCTTGATTCCGTTTCTTGTTCTGATTTCCCGAATTGCAGCCGGAAAGCAAAATCGCAACGCAAGCAAAAGCCATAAGGTAATTGCGTAAATTCAATCTTCTGTCCTTATTCTGATTGCGTTGCCTCGCGGAAAGCCATGGAATCAGCGTTCCCGCGCTTAACGGAAGTTGGATATTAATTCGAACAATAAAAACAGCGCGCCGATCACCACGGAAACGATCCCGCATATCATCGCTGCGAGGACCGTTGAGCGGCGGCGGTTGTCCATTTCACCCGCGTCGATGGCTTTGAGATCAGAACGTGCGAGTACCCAAACGATGATTCCGGGAATCCAGCCGACGCAACATGCCGACAGTAAAAGGCTGAAAATTCCGATGACAAGCAGGACTCCCGCTTTGTCCGGTTTGACACCGTAAATCTGGTCCACGACATCCATGGAATTGCCAGAGGGAAATTCGGGGTGAACCTGGGGGTGAGACGAAGGCGATTGCGGTTGGATCTTGTTGGTCGCCGGGATCGTCGGACGATCGAAATTTGGGCCTGTTCCAGGGTCAGAGCCATGCAGGGCCTGCTGAGGCTGGCTACCTTGAACGGCCGGGTCACTTGGCGAGACAACTGGCGGCGCGGTTTTTGGAATCACTGGGGACGAAGAGAGCTGAATGGTTTGTTCTTCGCGAGCCCCTTCGGCAAGCTGTTTGATCTGCGACAGGTCGGCGATTAGCGTTTCGCAATCCTGATACCGTTGTTCCGGTCGCTTGGCCACCATTCTCTGGAAGATCTCATCAAGCTTTTGGTAAATAACACCGCCACCTTTTCCGATCGATGGGATCGCTTCCTCGCGATGGGCCAGGATGGTTTTGACAACCGTTTCTCGCGAAAATGGTGGGGAGCCGGCCAGTAATCGGTAAAGCGTACAACCAAGTGCGTAGATGTCACTTCGATGGTCGGCATTTCGCGTATCTTCCGCTTGTTCCGGAGCCATGTATTCGACGGTTCCCATCACCTGTCCGGTGGTCGTCAAATGCATGGATTCGGCATTGTCTTCCAATCCGCTGCGTCCGATGCGGGCGAGGCCCATGTCCAAAATCTTCAAGGTGTTGTCATCGTCGAGCAGGAGATTCGAAGGCTTGATGTCCCGGTGGACAACACCTTTCTTGTGTGCGTAGCTGAGACCGGTCGCTGCTTGAATCGTGAAATCCACGGCGCGAGCCAGTTCCATCGCGCCCTCCTTCGAGGTGACTTTTGCCAGATCGTTCCCGCGAACATATTCCATCACCAGATAATGGAATCCTTGATGCTCTCCGGCATCATAGGCGTGAACGATATTTGGATGAGTCAGTTGGGCCGCGACTTTGACTTCCTGGTAGAACCTCGCGACAGCGGTCTCGGAATCCAACGCAGTCGTGGGCAAAACCTTGATGGCCACCTCACGTTCCATGCGTCGGTGGCGAGCTCGCAAGACGGTACCCATGCCTCCGCGGCCCAATTCGTCGATCACAACGTAATCGCCAAACGCGATTTCGCTGCCGTTACCTTTGACAAACTTGTCGGCCTGATACTTGGTGATCTTCCCCGATTCGACCAGCTGTGACAAGAAAGCCTCGACGCCCGTCGATTCCGACTCCGATTCAATCTTGGTCGCTTCATCCGCCGAGAGTAGACCCGCGTCGGTGAGTTCTTTGAGCAGTTTTTCTCGAGTCAATGCCATCGGAATTCAGGCGGAAATATTAATTAAACCCAGTCTTTATTTTAGACGATTGATGCTTCGTTGGCTAATCAGCATTCGCGGCCGGCATTTCTGATTTGACCATCCGGGCTGGAAGTCGAAACGCGGAGGGCCCGAATAATCCGCCTCTCCCTGAAAACTTTTGTTCAATCGAGTGTTTGGGCTCGGTAGCGTTTCAGATTGCGCTGCCGGGTTCGAACGGATCGACTACAATAGAACCGCTTTTTCAGTCAACGAAATGACGGCTTTCGTCTTGAGACTATCGGATATGCTACGACGGATACCAGGTTCGACTTTTCTTGCCCTTGCCCAACGCGGGACCGTCGTGCTTTTGGTTTTATTTTGCTGTCTTGGCTTTTCACGACGGCTCACCGGGCAAACCGGGGCAGACAAGAGCGAACCGAAGTTCTCTGATGCCGACATCGAATACTTTGAAAATCATATTCGCCCTTTGTTGGTGGAGCATTGCCTCGAATGCCATGGGGACGATCCAAAGAACATTCAAGGCGGACTTCGACTGACCTCGCGAAAGGAAATGTTGAAAGGGGGCGATAACGGGCCGGCCATTGTTCATGGAAAGCCGGATAAAAGTCTGTTGATCAGCGCCATCGAATACGACGATTTCGATATGCCTCCCGATGGTCAGTTGAGTGATGGCGAGATCGCAAAGTTCCGCGAGTGGATTCGTCGAGGCGCCCCCGATCCGAGAAAGCCGGGAACGGCATCGGTGTCCAAGTCCATTGACTTGGACGAAGGGCGAAAATTCTGGGCCTACCAACCGGCCGAACCACCCCGTATCCCGGCTATAAAAAACGTCAATTGGCCACGCTCCGACATTGATCGGTTGATCCTGGCCAGGTTGGAAAAGGAAGGCTTGAAGCCGGTTAAAGACGCTGATCGGACCCGATTGATTCGACGAGCGTACCTCACGCTCACGGGTTTGCCCCCGACCGTTGAAGAGATTCGGCGATTGGAACAGGACAAGCGAAAAACGGAGGTCGTGTTTGCCGAATTGATTGATCGCTTGTTGGCTTCAAGGCACTTTGGCGAACGCTGGGGGCGGCACTGGCTGGATGTCGCCCGATTCGCCGAATCGAGTGGCGGCGGACGGAGCCTGATGTTCAAGGACGCGTGGCGGTTTCGAGATTACGTCATACGAGCATACAACGAGGACCGCCCATTCGATCAATTTGTCCGCGAACAAATTGCGGGCGATTTGTTGCCGTTTGAATCGCAGAGTCAACGCGCCCAGCATCTGGTTGGCAGTGGCTTCTTGGCTTTAGGCCCCACCAACTACGAACAACAGGACAAGTTTCTATTGCGGATGGAAGTCATCGATGAACAGATCGATACGATCGGCCGGGCGTTTATGGGAATGACGTTGGGATGCGCCCGTTGTCATGATCACAAGTTCGACCCGATTCCGACGAAAGATTACTACGCGCTTGTCGGAATCTTTAAAAGCACGCAATCGTTGGTGGATGGGAATGTATCCGGTTATGTAACGCAAACCATTTCCAACGAAAAGGAATCTCGCGAATTTGAGGCATATCGAAAACGCGTTGCGGAATTAGCGAAAGAGCTGAATGTCGCCAAGAAGCAGCTTGCTGCCAAAACCGGTTCCAGTTCTCGACCTCCTGCCAAATCAGCTTCGATTCGCGTTTCTCAACTTGCCGGGATGGTGATCGATAACCGTCAGGCAAAACTCGTTGGCAATTGGCAACGTTCAACCAGTGTTCAAGGATTCGTTGGCGCGGAGTACCTTCACGACCGGGATCAATCCAAAGGCGAGAATCGCGTTGTTTTCGAACCCAAGTTTGAACGTGGAGGCATCTACGAAGTTCGGATGTCGTATACGCCGGGTGGAAATCGGGCTTCGAATGTGCCGGTCGTGATCGACCATCAGGACGGAAAAGCGACAGTCACAATCAATCAATCCAAACGGCCGCCAATCGAGCGCGCTTTTGTTTCCCTGGGCCAGTTTCGTTTCGAAGCCGACAATGCTTCGCAGATCGCCGTGCTCACCAAGGATACGGATGGTCACGTGATCGTCGACGCCATTCAATTGATTTTGGTCGATGGCAAGAAAAAGAAGCCGAAGTCATTCAAAGTTGAAAAACGGTCAGGTTCCCAGAAGGCCGGCAATCGAGAAAAGGAACATTCGTCGATTGATTCCGCTCTGGAAAAGAAGATCGCTGAGCTGGACGCAAAGTTGAAAAAGCTCAAGCAAAAGCCGCCGCGACCGTTGCGCGTCGCGATGTCCGTCAAAGATTCGAAGAAAATCGTCGATAGTGCGATTCACATTCGGGGCGCACCAAGAAATCTCGGCGAAAAAGTGCCTCGTGGCTTCGTCTCAGTTTGTGATCCGAGTGGCACCGTTCGTGAACTGCCGGCCGAGACAAGCGGGCGATTGGAGTTGGCAAACTGGATCGCGTCGCCCAAGCATCCTTTGACAGCACGCGTCTACGTGAATCGCGTTTGGCGGCATTTGTTTGGCGTCGGAATTGTTGCGTCCACGGACAACTTTGGTGTCATGGGGCGACAGCCTAGTCACCCCGAGTTGCTCGACCATTTAGCCACGGAGTTTATTAATAACGGATGGTCGACCAAGCAACTCATTCGTCAGATCATGCTGTCGCGAGTTTACCAATTGGCCGTGGTCGAAAATCCGGATGGCAACCGTATCGATCCGGAAAACCGATTGCTATGGCGCGCCAATCGTCGTCGCTTGGACGTCGAAGTTTTGCGTGACTCTATCTTGAGTCATTCAGGGCTAATCGAACTTGAGGCCGGTGGACTGACCATCCGAAAGATCACGCAATACGACCTGGGATATCAATTCAAAACGAATCGCAGGAGTGTTTACGTCCCCGCCTTTCGGAATTCGATGCTTGAGTTCTTTGAGGTATTCGACTTTCCCAATCCGAATCTGGTAAGCGGTCATCGCAACACCAGCACGTTGCCGACGCAGGCGTTGTTTCTCTTGAATAGCCCCGTGGTCATTGAAAACGCAAAGGCCGCTGCGCATCGGCTAATCAACGAGAAGAAAGAACTGAGTATTTCGCAGAAAGTCGAATACGCGTTCATACAAACCTTGGGACGCAGCCCTTCTCAAGGCGAACGACAAGCCGCAATTCGTTTCGTTGAAGGTCGACTGAAGCAGCCCACAACGGAAGAAAACTTGGCCGCGGCCTTTTCAGGGTTTTATCACGCGTTATTTGCAAGTATTGATTTTCGTTACATGGAATGAATGACATGAAGCCCGGACAATTCCTTTCTCGAAGACAAATGTTGCAACAAAGCGCTTGCGGTTTTGGCGCATTGGCCTTCGCCGGCATGTGCGAACAGTCCACGGGCGCGACTGCCAGCCCCGCTTCAACCAATGGGATGACGAAGGATCTTCCGAACCTTTTGCCGAAAAGGCCGATGTTTGCGCCCAAGGCCAAGCGAGTCATCTTCATTTTCATGCAAGGCGGACCAAGCCACGTCGACTCACTGGACTACAAGCCGGAGTTGATCAAGAATCACGGCAAGAATATTGATTTTACGGGAGTCCGGTTCAACACCTTCGGAAAGGCAAGCAAGCGAAAGTTGCTGAAGCCGCTCTGGAAGTTTCGACCCTACGGCGAATCGGGCAAAATGGTTTCTGATTTGTTTCCCTGGATGGGAAAATGTGTCGACGACCTCTGCATGATTCATTCGATGCATACCGAGGGCGTGGCCCATGGTCCGAGTACGTTATTCATGCATACGGGGGCCACCAATCTCGTGCGACCTTCGATTGGAAGCTGGATTACCTACGGGTTGGGAACGGAGAACCAGAATATTCCGGGTTTCATCACGATCAATCCTTCGTCCAGCAAGGGCGGGCCGCGGAACTATTCGAATGCTTTTCTGCCAACCATCTATCAAGGCACGGCGGTTGGCCGCGCTTCCCAACCGGTTGCCAAGGCAAACTTTCGAAACATCAAAAACAAGATTCTCGATCGAAAGACGCAACAGGATCGGTTCGACTTCTTGCAACAACTGAATCAGCAACAACTTTCGCGAAACCCGGCCGATGATCAGCTTGAAGCGACCGTCAAATCGTATGAGCTTGCGTTTCGGATGCAAAACAACGCGCCTGAAATCATGGACCTGGCCGACGAAACAGACGAAACCAAAAGTCTCTACGGGATTGATCAGAAGGAAACCGAGGACTTTGGGCGTCAGTGTTTGCTCGCACGTCGAATGGCAGAAGCCGGTGTTCGTTACATTCAGATCAACTACTCGGACGAGTCGACGAATCCGCGATGGGATCAGCATTCGAATATGAAGCAGCACGCGGTACACGCGAAGGCGGTGGATAAACCCGTCGCCGGATTGTTGGCAGACTTAAAACGGCGGGGACTATTGGAAGATACCTTGGTTTGGTGGGGCGGCGAGTTTGGCCGCACGCCTTTCGCTCAAGGCGCCGATGGTCGGGATCATAACCCGCGCGGGTTCACGGTTTGGCTTGCTGGCGGCGGAACGAAGCCGGGCTACTTTCATGGCGAAACGGACGAAATCGGACACCACTCAGTCACCAAGAAAGTTCATATGCACGATTTGCACGCGACGATCCTTCATCTGCTGGGTGTCGACCATAAAAAGCTGACATATAACTTCGCAGGCCGAAACTTTCGCTTGACGGATGTCCATGGTCGAATCGTGGACGAGATTATTGCCTAGTTCCGGCGACTCGCGTCCCACGGGGAGGCCTTCCCCTAGATCGGGGTAGCGATCCGTATTCGTGTAGTTGCTTCGTCTTCAGAGCTAGCAAGTTAGCATCCGATCTACGCTTTCAGTTGAGCGTCTGCTAGTATCCCGCGTCATTTCTTGTCGCGGAATTCAAAGAGTGAAACACATTGCGAAAGTGAAATGGGGTTTCCTGCTATTGACCACTTATCTGGTGGTTTGCGGTTGCTCGCGCGCCATTTACAGGGAACAAGCGGATCGGCAAGTCGAAGAAATTTTGGCGGAGAAAGTGACCGATCAACGGTGGCATTTGCCCGACACGTCGATCCAACCCGATGCCACGAGCCGTTTCTTTAATGAACAGGATCCAGACTGCCCTCCCCTGCCCCCCGGCGATACCGTTGCGGACGAGATCATGTTCAATCCTTCGGGGATGCGAGGGGCAAAACTCTGGCAATCACTTGCCAAGTTGGACAGTCTTGAAAGTTCCGCTTGGAGGGCTTACTTCAATCTTCCAAATGAGAATCCGGAACAAGGGTTTGAAGTTGGAAACTTGGACAATCCAAAGATTGAGAAACTATCGCTCGCGGAAGCCGTCGAACTTTCGCTGGTGCACAGTCGCGAGTATCAACAGCAGTTGGAAAACCTCTATCTGTCGGCTTTGGCTCTTTCATTTGAACGTTATCGATTCCAGGTGCGTCCATTGGGAATTGATGGACTAAACCCGGGGTCGCAGCTCGGCTATCGGAATGGCCCCAATGGCGCGAGCAACTTTGAACTTGGCGATACGGTGATTGGATTCAGCCGGTTGTTTCCCACCGGCGCACAAATGATTGGAGAATTGGTCAACAACACAATCTGGTTGGCGGCCGGCCCAAATAGCACGACCAGCGCGACCGGGATCGCGTTTTCACTGGTTCAACCTTTGATGCAAAATGGCGGCCGAAAGATCGTTCTGGAAGACTTGACGCAATCCGAACGAAACGTCCTGTATTCCGTTCGTGGATTTGCTCGATTTCGAAAACAATTTTTCGTTAGCACCATCACCGGCGGCCAGGTTGCGGGGCTTCAACGATTCCTTCGCGGATTCGAGTTTCTGGGAGGCAGTGGTGCGCCAAGTGTCGGGTTCTTTCCGGTTCTCCTCCGACTTCAGCAACTTCGTAACCGGCAATATATCGCGCGAACCCTGGAATATTTGATCGCGGACTTGAAAGCGGCAAAAGCCGATCCGCTCGATATTGCACGGCTTGAAAGCACGCTCGCTGACACGATGGGAGATCTTTTCGCCGACCAAAGGGTCTTTGAAGATAACCGTGACCAATACAAAGTCCAGATTGGACTTCCACCAGATATGGAAGTGAACCTCGATGACTCGCTTCTCAAACCATTTGAATTTGTCGATCCCTCGCTCATTCAACTGGAGCAAAAGTTGCGAAACCTGGCGGCCAAGTTACGGAATGAATCGACCGATCTTCGCAGCCTTGCAGAAGAGTTTCGCGGGTTGCCTCGCGAAGTCGCGAAAGCCATTGAGCTTGTCGGCTCGGACGTCCGTCGATTGGAGAGTGCATTGCCCGAGCAACGCAAGGACTTGCAGCCCGAAGAAGTTAAGCAGCTAGACCGAATCTTCATGGAAGAGAAACAGCGATTCCAAAACGTCAAAGCGGAGCTGGAAAAATTGAGTCGTGGGATCGACGCCATTGATGATTTTGCCAAGGCACGAGTGCTGGATGACAAAGGCGACTCGGTCGCGAATCGGATTCGACTTCAGTTGCTTGTCTTTCTACGCCGGCTCAGCGTGATTCAGATTATCACGCGGGTCGAGTTGATTCCCGTTCAGCCCTTTGAGATTGATATGGAGCGCGGGGCTCAGCTGGCAATCGAAAATCGGCTGGACCTGATGAACCGGCGTGGACAAGTTACCGACGCCCGTCGAAATTTGGAGATTACCGCGAATCAACTCGAGGCGAACGTGGACATTGTTGGCGATGCCACGATCTCAACACGACCGCTGTTTTCGAGTAACAAGCCTTTCGATTTTCGTGCGAATGAAAGCACTTATGGGTTCGGGGTACGGTTCGACACACCATTGGACCGTGTTGCGCAACGCAATAACTACCGGGCGGCCCAAATCGCCTACGATCAGGCTCGCCGTGGATACATCGGGGCCGAAGACAATATCAAGCTTGAGGTGCGGCAGGCCATTCGAACGCTGAAGCAACTGAAGCGAACCATGATTCAACGCCGACGGCGGGTGCAGTATTCGGCTCGGGAGCTGGATCTGGCCGAATCGAAATCCGCAGCAGCCCAACGTGGTTTGGCCCTCAACAATGCGTTGCGCACGATCAATCGCGCCCAGGATGAACTCATCGAAGTCTGGTTGGACTATGAAACGACCCGTTTGAATCTTTTCCGTGACTTGGGCACGATGGAGATCGATAATCGTGGTTTCTGGGTTGATCCCTTTTACCAAAAGATGGCGGATGAAACGGGGCAACAACAGCTTCCCGATCAGCGATAGCCCATTTGTACGCGGGATTGCGCATGAAAAACGCACGCCCCATTCGAGGCGTGCGCGATTGATTGACATTTGTGGCTAACGATTAAGCCACTTCAAGGTGTTCAACCTGCTTGGCAAGTCGCTTTCGAGCAACGTGCAGTCGACGCTTGATCGTACCAATTGGTGCGTCAAATCGTTCTGCCATTTCGATCAGCGACTGCCCCTGAACGTAAAACGCGTCCAGTGTTTCTCGGTCCATATCGCCAAGGCGCTCCAGACCGACCTGAAGTTGTTCAACTCGTTCAACGTCCAACGCGCTGTCCAGCGGCGTCTGGCTTGAAGCAAGCGTGGCTTCAAGAATTTCAGGTTCCGCTGAAACGCTTGGTGCTCGCCGGATCGCCCGGTTGATCGCCATTCGAACGGTGATCGATCGCAACCATCCGCCGAAGCATTCTGGCTGCCGCAGTTGATCGATCTTTTCGATCGCCTGAACGAAAACGTCCTGGCTCAGTTCTTGAGCCTCTGCGTAGTCGCCCAATCGTCGCATGGCGATCGCCAAGACGGAATCTCGGTACATTTCGAATAGTTCGCCGAACGCGCTCCGGTCACCTTCCTGAGCGCGAACCACCAGACTTGCCGTCTTGCTGATTTCTCGGATTTGGGTGTTCAAAGCGTTCATGGTTCTCTTCTTTATGATTTGATTTTTGTTTGCGGAAAATTGAATTTGCCGAGCGATGCGTACGGAGTTCCTGGCAACGGAAACAGCCGAATCAAGGTTGGAGCCGGAATTTTGGGTCGGGCAAAATCAGATTACGAGATTGCCGATGACGCCAAAGCCGAGTCGCCTTGAGCACGTCGGAGAAGGTTTTTCTGAAGTAAGCTTTGAGTGAGAGCTAACTCAGACCTGTTCCGACGCTGGGCACGGCCACGTTGACCAACCGTTGACAGCTAATGGCTGTCCGGCCGGTCGTCTCGGTCGTTTGCGTCGAATTCGACTGCAT
>CAYSXI010000002.1:0-13797 GCA_964434955.1 uncultured Pirellulaceae bacterium | reverse complement strand
GCCAACCGTCGCGACCACTCTGGCATCTGCCAAAGTCTTGATCCTGGCCGTTTGAGCCCGACTCGAGTCGAGCGAGACCCTGCAAGCGTTCGTCCGAACGTTTCTCGCAAGGCTCCGAACCGCGCATTCCAACCGTCCCGGAATATAGAGACACGTTGGCGCAACCGGGCATGCCGATCGCTGCGCTGGCCGGATACGACCATCCGCGTAAATAGAGGCGCAAGGCACCAGGAATGCGATGCAAATCCAATTTCGCGCAAATGGCAAACAGGCCATCAACCAGATTTCGACCGGCTTTTTTCGCGTTTTTGAAATTGATGTTTTGCATTTCATGCCTCCTGTGCACTTGGCACATTGCTCTTGAAAAGACCCAGAAGACTGGCCGCCTTTCGGATGCCCAGGACTTTGGATCTGTTTTGTAGAGCTGAGAACCTAAAAATTTATTCCCATTTTTTGAGCGACGAGCTCGTTTGACTTTCGCCGAAGTCCCAGGGAATGAACCTGCAAATCTTCTTCGAAAGTCAGGATGCCTGAATTTCCGTTCAGGCAACCCAATATCAGATGTAAAAGGATACGAACATCGTCTGCCAAAAGCAAACTTATTGTTCCGGATCCTGCAATCTTTTTTCCACCAACAGGGAACTGCCAGCGGCCCTTGGTTCGTCACCGGAATTCGCGACCTTCAAGTCGGATTTCCGAGACGGTTTGCGTTTAAGACACTCTTTCTTCGGCAAGGTTCACGGATTATTTCAATTTTGTTGCAAAAAATTCCTGAGGCGGAGAGGCTGAATCAATTCAGCGGGATACCAAAGGGGAAATCACAAAGCTTCCAACGGATCGACGTGCCCGGTTCTGACGGGCCCGTGGCTTTTCGACCGCGATAAGAAAACGCTGCCGTCGCCTTGGGGGTTAACGCGAGTTTCCGCGACAACAACCTTCGTACGTCGGACGTAGCGTCGACATTGGTGTCGTTTGCCGGCTTCGACAAGGTCGACAAAGGGGACATTCGCAGTCCACGCACGGGCAATCACAGTCGGCCAGGAAGCAGATCATCCGCTGTGCCGCTTGCTTGCATGAGAAATATTCCTGAATTCCGTGGCTGTTGCCGACGACCGCGGAAACATCCATTTTGCAGATCTTGTTCTCGCAATCGACTTCGGCGAGGCGTTCGATTCCGACATTGCCTCCATTTTTGTTCCAACCACAACCGGTTCGATACGCACGGACGGCGTAATCCTGGCTGCTATAAAGGATGTGGAGCGATTCGATCCCGGCGTAAACCGTTTTCATTTGCTCCGTCGAGATCGGCCAGCGGCATGCGGTTACCGGGGCCAGGATTCCGGTTCGGAATTGAGATTGGTTGCCGAATTCCGAGGGCAAGAGTTGAAGAGCCGACACGATGACTTGGGTACCCAGACTGTACCCAAAGAGGCTCGTTCGTTCCGGACTTTGAAGCTGATTCAGGAACCAGGCCATTGCGAAGCCCTCTTCCGCCGCCCGATTGACGGTAGGAACGTAAGCCCGAACAGGTTGACCACAATCCTGGCTCGGCCAATCCCAGATCACGTAGCGAACCGGACCGCAAGTCGATTCACTCAACAAAAGGCAGTAACCCTGGAGGCCCCGGTACTCGGCCCAACTGGCATTCTGGCGATTGCCGTGAGCGTAAATGATGGCTCGTTTCTTATCCGCTTGATGCGCTTTGATAAGTGCCTTGATGTCGCTTTCGACCCATTGGTTGTCTTTCCGTAGCTTGACTGTTAAGTCGGTCGTTTGGAAAGCAGAGGGCCGAATGGAGCGCGTGGAGACGACCCAGACTTCGTCTTGTTCGCGAACCGGGAAGTTGGGAACTGGAGCTTGTTCCGGTTTCTTCCGCCGAAGCTTGATCAATTGGGCCTCGCCATTTGTGGTGATGATCATTCCGATCATAACGATCAAAACAGCAGTTCGTTTTTTGAGCAAAAACCGAATCATTGTGTTTTGAACCATTCCCTTGCGCGACGAAACCGGCCCGTACCTGTCCTGCCATTTGGGCCTGCTAACTTCATCGTCCGAGCGAATCAAAAATTGCAGCAATCAGGGCACTCAGATAGAGGTCTCATACCCCGGTAACTGAAAATCCGTCAAAACCAATTCGACTGTTTACCAAATGCAACGGTTGTTGAAAAAAATAAACGCGTTGACTTGCCGGCCTCTAACGCGGAGGTAGCTTTTTCTGGCCCAACTCCCTGTAAGGGAAATCGTCCCTTTGACGGAAAGCAAAAACATCGCACGCACTGGAGGTTTAATTGTGATGAAACGAATAGTTGTTTTGATTGTCGGAATCGTTTTGATTCCTTCGCTGACGGGATGTGCCGATGGCCCCATCCGTCGTTGGCTTCGTGGGGGAGACTGTGACACCTGTCCGTCGTCTCAACCAGCCTTTTTCAATAATTGCGGACCGAATGGTTGTGCACCGCCGGCGAACGTCGGTAACGCGCCGACCGGGACCGTTAACGATCCTTATGGCATCGTACCGCCCGGAGGAAACCCGGGTCCGGGACAAAATTAAAAGTAGTTTGCAGGTTGACCGCTTTCCGAACCAAGCGTTCATACCTTCTCGGTTGCACGAAACGCGAGGCGCCAGGTCCTGCCTCGCGTTTTTTCATGCGCGATTCCCATTTGGTTGTGGCGTTTTTTCATCATCGAGCGGCGATCTACCAGGCTGGGCTGCGATCTACCAGGCTGAGCTGCTCGTGGGTCCACTCTGTGAATGCCCTCGACTTGGGAATCGTTGGAAATTTTACTTTGATTGCGAATTCCCTCCGATTGCGCCTAGCCTGAGGTAAAATTAGATTCAACTGATTCCGCGGTTGAATCCGCGGTCACCCGTGCAGGATGCAAAGTCTGGCGTGCGTGCAAGACACGTTCGTCCATCTCAGGCGAATCGACCCATGATCAAATCCTGCCTTTCTTTTTGGCTTTCGGCCTTGGCTGCGTTGGCCGGTTGTGCAATTTGTATTCAACCGCTCGCTGCCCAAGATGTTAATGTCGAATCACAGGATGACAGCGCCGGCGTATCCTTCACGAAGCCGGTAACCCAGAAATGGAAAGTCGGAGCGAGAATTCGGGCCGCCAATCGTTCAGTCCGAAGCGCTTACATCACCATTCCCGTTCCAATGGATTGGCCGGAACAATCGGTCAAAGTCGTGGAAGAGAAAATTCCGGACAACGTCACTGGCGTCAAATACCGCGTCTTGAATGATGGGGTTCGGCAGATCCTGGCGAACGTTGTGAATGTCAAACCGGGCGAACAGGTAGAAATGTCGGTGACCTTCGAAGTTACCGTGAGCCAGATCGAAGCTCCCAAAGACACGAGTAAGTTTGTTAAGCCCAAACGACCCAGCCGCAATATCAAAGCGCATTTGAATCGCAGTCCACAGATCAATCACAGCTCGATGAAACTGCGAAATCAAGTCAAGGAAATCGTCAAGGATATCGACGAACCCTGGAAGCAAGTGGAAGCCCTTTATGACTGGGTTCGTGAAAACATCAAACAGATCAACGAAAAACCCGAAGGCGCCCAATCTTGTTTGCGGCACCTCAAGGGCCCGCCCGAAGACATGGTGAGCCTTTTCATTGCTTTTTGTCGCGCCAACAAAGTTCCAGCGCGAACCGTTTGGGTTGAAGGTCATGTCTACGCCGAGTTTTATCTCGAGGACGAGGAAAAGAAAGGGCATTGGTTTCCTGCCCAACTCGCGGGCAACCGAGACTTTGGAAGCATGTCCGACCCAAGAATCATCCAGCAGAAGGGCGACAACATCAAAGTCCCCGAAGAAGAAAAACGCCAGCGCTACGTGTACGAACACGTTACCGCAAAGACTTTAGCGCCACCCACGGTCAAGTTCATTCGACAACTTATTCAGAAGTAGAATCATGCGACAGCTCCTCAGGTTCTCAGGTTGTTTTGCCCTCAGTCTCGTTGTGATGATTTCATGGGTTGCCGTTTGTGGTGGGCAGGGCCTTGAAAAATCACAGGGTGAACTTGAGAAGTCACAGGCAGACGACCAGGAACAGAACAGGCAGGTTGTTTCGCTCAACAACCCGACGAAAGAGCTGAAGTTTTCGCATGCTCGCAAAGAGACCTGGCAGTTCGGGCTGCAGATCGATGCTTCGGCGCCGGTCAAGGGCATCACGGCAACGGTGCCGGTGCCGATCGATTGGCCTGAACAAACCCTCAAAATACTTCCCGTGGAAAAGACAGCTAACGTCGGGCGGGTTTCCTACAAGAATCCTGGCCGAGGCGTACGGCAGATGGTAATCAAGATCAATTCCATGCGGGGAGGTGAGACGGCAAAGGTCCTCTTCAACGTGGAAGTTGAGAAGCGAATTATTGTCGCGCCGGGAGAGACTAAGCATTACAGCTTTGCAAAAAAGATTCCTGCTGATGTGCGGAAGTTCCTTCGCCCCAGTCCTTACATCGAAAGTACGAATCGCAAGATCGTCAAAATGGCCAAGGAAATTGAGATGGCCGAAAACGCGACGGCTTGGGAGCAAGTTGAAACGATCTACAAGTTTGTTCGCGAGAAAATTGAGTACAAGTTTGACACTCAGATTCATACTTGCCTCGAGGCCATCGAAGCCGGGCATGGCGATTGCGAAGAATTGTCGTCACTGTTTATTGCCCTGTGTCGGGCGCGAGGTATTCCCGCTCGCGCCGTCTGGATTCCGGAACACACTTACCCGGAGTTTTATCTTGCGGATGCCGATGGAAAGGGGCACTGGATTCCTTGCCAGGCCGCGGGCAGCTACCAATTCGGGTCGATGGTGGAATATCGTCCGGTCATTCAGAAGGGCGATAACTTTCGGATATCTGGCCACAAGAAACCGCTCCGCTACGTTCAACCGACGCTCATGGCGAAAGATGCTGCCGGGCCTCCGTCCATGAAATGGATCATGAACCAGGTCAAGTCCGAAGCAGCCGATCAATCGGCAACGGATCAATCGAGCGACAAGTAAACCAGCAACACAAATCAATTTGAGTCTCGGTGGCCAGCGACCCTGCGTCCGAGAGCGGCCCCACTCGCGCAGACTTTCGATTACAATTTGGCAATTCCATTGTCGAATTAGGATCACGCGATGTTTTCAAAAGTCTGGTTCTCCAAAGTCGGGTTGACAGCAAGTCGTTTGCCGCAGGTTTGGACGGTGTTGATTGCCACCTGTTTTCTGGTTGGTTTCGGTACCGATTCCACTCAACTCCAAGCCGACCAGCCAAACATTGTTTTGATCTACGCGGATGATCATAGCCAGGCCGCGGTTAGTTGCTACGGTTCCAGAATCAACCGAACCCCCAATATTGATCGATTGGCCAAGCAAGGAATCCGGTTTTCGAACAGCTTCGTGGGAAACTCGATTTGCGGGCCAGCGCGGGCAACGGTGTTGACCGGGCTGCATTCTCACGCGAACGGAAAGCTCGATAACCGGGGAGGATTCAATCAATCGTTGCCAACCTTCGCGAAAGTACTTGGGAAGCAAGGTTACGCGACAGCGATCTTTGGCAAATGGCACATCCGAACCGACCCGGTTGGATTCGATCGCTGGGAAACGCTTGGCGGCGGTTACTACAACCCGGTCTTCAAAACAAAAAATGGCAACGTGAAAACAACGGGATATGTTTCTGACATTATCACCGATCGGTCCATCGAATGGATGAAAGAGCAAAAGGCGGCAAAAAAACCTTTTGTGGTTTGGGTTTCTCATTCGGCCACGCACCGGACCTGGATGCCGGCGACACGTCATCTCACAAAATATGACAACAAGACAATTGAAGAACCAAAGACGCTGTTTGACGACTACGCTGGAAAGAGCCCCGGCGCAAAGTCAGCTCAAATGCGGATTTCTCGAGACATGTTCCCCGCTTATGACCTCAAGCTTCCTGTTACCGGAAACGGATTTCTTGATAGGGCAATGGAGAGCAAACTGAAACGCATGACCGATGCGCAACGAGACGCGTGGCACAAAGCTTATTCTCCCAAGAACAAAAAATTTGAAGAAGCCAAACTGGAAGGGAAGGAACGAACGCGATGGAAATACCAGCGATACATCAAGGACTATCTTCGCTGTGTGGACGGGATCGACGAAAACGTCGGAAAAATCATGGACTTCTTAAAAGAAGAAGACCTGGAAAAGAACACGATCGTGATTTACACATCGGATCAGGGATTTTTTCTGGGTGAGCACGGTTGGTACGACAAGCGTTGGATGTACGAGCCATCATTTCGCACCCCTTTGATTGTTCGTTGGCCGGGAAAGATCAAGTCAGGATTGACTTGTGATCAACTGGTCCAGAATATTGACCTTGCGCCCACTTTGATCGATTGTGTTGGAGCCAAAGTTCCCGAAAACATGCACGGAAAATCAATGGTGCCGCTATTTAAAAAGCCGGACGCGAACTGGAGGGACGAACTTTACTACCACTACCATATGGTCGAACCCGACGGCAAGGCTTCGCATCTGGTGGCTCGGCATTATGGGATACGAACCGCGCGACATAAATTGATTCACGTTTATGATCACAAGACCTGGGAGCTGTATGATCTGCAGTCGGATCCCGACGAAACAAAGAATTTGATCGATTCGGCAGAGCACCATGCGCTTGTGATTCAGCTAAAAAGAAAGCTTGCGGAGTTGCGAAGCGACTTTGGTGATCGTGAAGGCCCCGATGTGGAATGATCGCCCGGGCCTAGGGTTTGAGTTTGCCGGTCTTGGTCCAATGGGCCAAGCGATACTTTTGATGGGCTAAATCGGTCGTCAATTTCTCGTGCCATTCGGAGGATGAATTCGTCGCTCGAAATGCGGTGGTCAAGACATCGACCAACTCATCTCGGGTAGCCGGCAGGTTGGTGACGAATTCCTGGTGACTTCGGTTTTCGCGATATTCGGGCTGGCGTGCGGGTTGACCCAGGCATCCAGAAATCAATTCCAGCGGAAAATCGTAGAGCAACGTGCCATGGTAAATGAAGTGATCGCGTTTGCATCTTAGGCTGTTCCCGGAAAACTTCTTGCCATGATAGGTCAGATCGCAAGTCCCCTGGAATACGGTTTCAATGTTTCGTTTCCCCAGCGCATCTTGAATTTGACGCATGACGTACTGATGTGCCTGGTCCAGTGCACGCGTGTGCGGTTGCGATTCGTAAGAAACCAGCAAGCAATACATCAGGCATCCCGGGCCGGTAACAATCGATTGCCCGCCGGAGGACCGACGTAGGACCGGGATTTTCCTGGCCTTACAGAATTCCTGATTGACTTCGAGTTCGTAAGGCGACGACCGGCCCAACACGACCATCGGCGATTCGGGTTCCCAGATTCGCAAGATAGCGGGCTGTAGGCCTTGTTCTGCCTTTTCGAGTAAGGCTTCGTCGAGGGCAAGATTGAAGGCAGGATCTTCGAACGTTTTGTTCAAACAAAGAATGCCCATTTGCCTGCCTTCCATCAAAGTGTCCAAGTGCTTGCGCTAGGAATCTTGAGCAAGCCCCCGAATTGTCCAGTCAACGAGAATGTCAAATTCTAGCGGTTAGGCAAGATTCTGTCGCAACCCCATGGCATTCAATGACTAACGAAAATGTTGCATTTTGACATCATTTTTGCCCCGTAAAATTCCGGTCGCAACGATAAAAATCATAAGTGGTTTCAGCCACGTTCTTTAGGAATGCAAATTGCCAATTCGCTCGCACTAATCGTTTGCATTGGGAACGGATTTTCGACAAACTTGATAGAAACGGATAAATTTAAATCCCGTTTCAGTCCTCCCAATTTTGCTGTAGGCGAGATCGACGATGAAGGAATCTGCATTCCGCATTTCAACGTTAACTTCGATTCAACGTTTCACTGGATTTGGCATCGCAAGCATGTTGCTCCTGATTGCTGCTTCCACTGGAATGGCTCAAAACGTCGCGAACGATCATTGCGTGCGTTATGCGTTAATCCCCCAAACGGTAATGCGACCCCAGAAAGTTACTTCCTACAAATGGGTGGAAGAAACAAAGTACGAAACGGAAAAAGTCACAACCATGAAGCCCGTCTGGAAAACGGAGCAGAAGGAAAGAACCACAGTCAGCTATAAGCCAGTGGTTAAAACGAAGTTCCGTGAACAACGGGTTGTCGAGTACGAACGTGTGGTTGAAACGAGCTTCAAAGAGATTACCGAAGAAAAAACCGTTTACGAAACGGTGACCGAAATGCGCGACCAGGAGCGTATCGTCGAAACGCCGATTGTTGAGACCAGCTATCGCGACGAGAAGTACGTCGTTCGCAAACCGGTCACTGAAACACAAATGCAATCTGAAAACGTAACGGTATATCGTCCGCAAACGACGTCTCACACTACCTACGTTCCGACCGTCACTCCCGTCAATCAGCTGGTTTACCAGCCCGGGCGAACACGAAACCGACTTCAGTTTCTGCGACCCGGATACTATCCAAACAGTAATGGTCAAATGGCCTACAAGACGGGGGGGCTTTATTGGGTGCCGCAGCAGAATGCGGGCGGTTATCAGGTCCAGACTCAAAACGTAGTGGGATATACGCCGCAGCAGATCAATCAAACAACGCTGGTCCCCGAAACGGTGACACGACAAAAGCCTGTCGAAATCACACGCTACGTCGATACGGTGGAAACTCGCCGAGTGCCAATCAAGACTCAGCGAATGAAGCGCGAAGTGATCACTGAAAAGGTGCCGGTGACCGTTCGAAAGCCCAGGATCGTTAGAACGACCCGCAAAGAGCCGATTGAAACGGTCCGACTTGTGCCAAAAGAAGTCGTCAAGAAAATTCCTTACCAGGAAACAACCTACGAGCGCGTGGAAACGAAAGAGCCCTACGAAGAAAGAACTCAATCCTGGGTTTCGGAAACTTCGGAGCGGATCGTGCCGAGAAAGGTTTACCGTCGCGTCCCCGTCGAATCGACGCAGATGGTCCCGGTTCGCGAGGTGCGTCGAGTTCCCGTCGATTCGTTCGGGAATCCCATCATGGATCCCAATCGCATCGAAGTTCTCGAAATGCAGCGGCCGGTCACTTCTGGCAGAACGTATCAGGGCGAATTGCGAGTTGTCGACGAACCGTTGCAAGTCGTCGAGAGTTCGACGCTGGATAATAACGGGATTGTTCGAGTCGAATCGCGTAAGGTTTACGTTGATCCCAAAGACTTGGTCACCGTCGAACGTCGCCCATTGACCGAAGATGATGTCAATCGAAACAACAAAACCGAGGCACAAAAGCCCGCTTCGGTTTTGAAAAAAGACGACACCAGCGGTTCGGGCTCGGACAAAGTTGACGTCAAGAAGTCCGACGAGTCTTCGCGTAACCCGAATTTGCTTCCGGCCGATACGGCACCGAAAGTAGATGCCAAAGGCGGCCAGGGTAAACTGAACGGCCCGAATAACGACGCATAAGCCGTTTGGTTTTCTGCTGCAATTTATTGGGAATTTTGCGCTGTTAATTTGATCGGATTGGCCAAGATCTCAGGAGCGGTCGCGCGGTGAGCGACTTGCCTCGATTGAAGACTTTCCAGCTTCGACAACCGTCGAAAAGGGCAGATTTTTCTTTCTTGTTCAATCGACAAGTTTCTCCTCTGCCGAATTGAAGTTGGGATGACTAGAATATCCCGACAACCCTCATTCCGCACTCGCATTTTCAGGATGCAATGAGCACGCTTTTCGATGAACAACCGATTGAATCCGACTTCGTTCGCGGACGTCGCGTTGCCATTGTCGGAAAATTGGGCGGCGTGAATCGCAAACAGATCGGGAGACTTGTCACGGATTGTGGCGGGACGATGGTTGATTCCAGTGCCTTGAATGAAGCCGCGGTCGACCTGATCGTGATCGGGGCTGATGAGTTGCCAATTGCGGACCATTCCGAACTGTTTGAAGATCAAATCTTGCAGAAGGCGGCCGAAGGCATCCTCGAGATCATCGGCGAATCCCGATTCTGGGAGATGCTTGGTTTGGTTGACACAGCCGACGATGTGAAAAGCCTTTACACGCCTGCAATGCTCGCTCAATTGGCAGGGGTCCCCGTGTCAACGGTTCGACGTTGGCAGCGACGCGGTTTAATTTCTGCCGTGCGGCAAGTCTACAAGTTGCCTTATTTCGACTACCAGGAAGTCGTTTCTGCGCGACGGCTCGCGAATCTGATCGCGAGCGGTGCGTCCCCCAAATCGATCGAAGATAAACTTAGCCGGCTTACCGAGTTCGGCCAGGAGATCGGGCGACCCATTTCGCAACTTTCCGTTTTGGTGGAGGGGCGAAATGTCTTGCTGCGACGCGATGGCGGTCTGATTGAGCCGAGCGGACAAAAACGTATCGACTTTGATGCGCTGGAGTCGAGCGAAGAAGAGCCAGAGTCGAATCCAGCCATTCGACTCGAGGATACGCAAGTTGCCCTGGAGCAGTTGACGTCGCCGGACCAGTTTCTGGCCTTGGCCATTGAGTTGGAAGACCAGGGAGAAAATGACCAGGCGGTTGAGGTCTACCGTTCCATGTTGCTGGCTTTCGGGCCCAACGCGGAAACCTGCTTCCAGCTTGCGGAATTGCTTTACTTTAGCCACCAATACGAGGCGGCCCGCGAGCGATATTTCATGGCAATCGAATTGGATGAAACATTCGTCGAGGCGCGCGCCAACCTCGGCTGCGTTTTGTTGGAGCTTGGTCAGGTTGAACTTGCTATCAACGCGTTCCAAGGGGCGCTTAAGCATCATCCCGATTACCCTGACGTCCACTTTCACTTGGCCCGAACGTTGGATCAGCTTCAGCGTTTTGACGACGCGGAAAAGCACTGGCAAATTTTCCTCAATTTGGCACCCCAGAGTCCTTGGGCCGAGGAAGCCAAACAGAGGCTTTCTCGAAATTCGACCTAGATCTCACTGTTAAACTTTGCCGGTCAGCGAAGGCGTTCGGGACAGGCAAACAATTTCTTTCCAGCAATCCACAACGGTGGAATCGCTTGATCTGTTCAAAGTTTGTCGGTCGATCCGATTGTTCTTTTTGTATGTCTGCGCGAAACGATCTAAGGAAATCAAGAACAATCTGGAGCGATGCGGTCCTTCTTGCATCTCTGTTTATCTTTGCGCTAATCGCGGTGAATCCACTCCGAGCTCAAGAAAAGAAAAACGGATTTGACGCGTGGAGGAATCCGCCAACCAAATCGCCAACCCGAGCGGATTCCAGAAGGCCGAGTGAGACGGATGATGTAACATTGATTCCACCCTCGCTCGGCAAAACGAGTCCGGCGCCCGGCAACGGATCGCAAACTCATCCATCAACATTGACAAAACGAAAACGTGGCTTCGGCAACGCCTGGCCGGATGACGCAAAAACGGCGTCTCCTTTCGATAGGTTTGATCTGTCCAAGCCCATTCCCCAAGGGAATCCGGCAAAGCGAAATCCGGGCAGTTCTCGGGATTCGAACGGACCCAAGCGACCTTCGTTCGGAGGCTCTTGGCCGACGAATTCAAAAACGGCAGGGCCCGTTGACTTGCTACCCACGTTTTCATCCAAAAAGAAAACAAGTCGATCAAAAGGGGCTGCAGATCGGAAACAACCGGATTTTCCGAGTCGCAATTCGACCTCCGCGAAACGTCAAGAACATTCCAAGCAGTTCCAGCAAAACGGTTTTGGTTATGGTGGCACGCCAGATAATCGGCCAAGCAGACGCCCGCCAGTCGCGGCTCAAGATCCTGCGAGTTTGCCGCGACAAAACACGACACCGACAAGGAGGTATTGGGATGCTTACCGACAGGAGCAGCTAGGCCATAACGAGCAGCTAGGCCATAACGAGCTGCTAGGCCATAACGAGCAACAGATCGGACGGGAGCGGCAAATCCGGCGTCAAGATTCGGGCGATTCAATGAATTGGCCCAGGCATACTCCGTCCAGTTGGGAAGAGTCCTTTTCGAATTCACGAAAAGAAAACAAGCTGTTACAAAAGCTGATCGTAGATCCGGATGCAAAACGTCGGCAACTCAACCCGAATCCGCCTCCGCAATACGAGGATCCCCAAACGACTTACCTCAAAGAAAATCAGCAGAGCGAGATCTCGCCGAACCACTGGGGCAGCGATGGAAATGAATCCGTCGACGGATACGATCCTTACCCGCAGGATCCTCCCCCCTACAATCCGGGAGATCACCACGTCAAAAAGAGTGCACGCGAGGTCGCCTATCAAGGCAGGAAATTTTTCAACTACGACCTTTTGTTTTTGGAGCCGCGGTACACACAAAGTTCAGCGATGCAGCTCAATTCGGGGGCCGCGATAAGCAACGTTCCCGCGGACTTTGAGTTCGATTTGGTCAACCGAATTGGGTTCGGATTTGAGTCGAAGAGTGGTCCCGGGTTCGAAATGAATTACTTTGAATTGGACCAGGCGAGCGGCATTTCTCGTGTTTCGTCGGCGGGCACCGGATTGCAAAGCAATATTTTCCTGACGCCGTCAAATCAGACATTTGGTCTGAGCTCGAGCGGGGCGAATCAAACTCTGGCGGTAACCCAGTCGACGGATCTTCAGTACCTTGACGCGGCCGTTTTCAAATACATCAAGTTTCCTATTGCAAAGCTGGCCGGTCATATCGGCATTCGGTATGCAGAAATCGATCATGAACATCACGCCACGCTAAGCAATGCGGGTGGCGGATTGCTCGGCCGGCTCGATCACGAAACCGACTTTAAAGGCTTTGGACCTAGAATCGGTGTCAGTTATGTGCGTCCGATTGGGCACACCAGGTTTCGTCTGATCGGTTCCTTCTACGGGTCGATTTTGGCCGGCGATCGAGAGCAAAAAGTTGAAAGCACCGCGAATGGATTGTTTCTCGATCGCTCCAATGAACATTTCGTAACTTCAACAGAAATGGCGTTGACCCTGGAATGGCAATATCGTTTTTCGGATTCAACTTCTTTTGTCTCTCGGCTTGGATATGAATCGCAAAAGTGGTTTCGAGCGGGTACGCCGACCAATCCACAAGGCGATTCTGGCTTGAGTGGGTTGGCGTTCGGATTAGGCTTGAACTGGTAGCCGTCTAAGCCGCGTCACGCGAATCGGCGGCTTTCGACAAAATAGGAATGCACCCGTCTTCAACGGATTTGTTTCGAATGGCCGTAGCCGTCTTAATCACCGATGTTCAAGAAGCCGAAGGCTTGCTTCCTTGGGCTGTGCAGCTGGCGAAAATTCGCAAGGCATCGCTGCTTGTCGTTGTACCGCAAAAGGATCAGAAAAAAGGAGATTGGCTTGTCCTGGATGAATCAAGTGATTCGAAGGTTGGGCAGGCCGTATTTGCCGTCCTCGAAAAATGTCTGCAAACGAATCCTGAACGGCCAGCCATCGATCAAGATTCCGATGGCGGAGTTGAACCGATTCAAATTGAAAACGGCGAAACCCAAACCGATAGTCGACCGGATGATGAACCGCACTTCTTACCACAAGTTGAAGTTAAACAGTTTAGCGACTCGAATCCCGGATCTGCACTGGTCGACGAATTCAATCAGATCTCTGTGTCGCTGTTGATTTTGCCTGCGGCAATCCCAACCAAAAACGACACAACGGAGCCCTGGCAAAACGTCTTGTACCGGAATGCTCCATGCAACACGATGCTATTGCAGGACGATGGATCTGCACAAACCGAGTCGCCGAAGGTTTTGGTTATCGTGACCGACGACCAAGACGATTCAACGGCGCTTCGTATCGGTACCGAGTTGGCGACATTTCGGAATGGAAGCCTCACGGCGGCCTTTGTTGAACCGGATATCGATGATTTGGCGCCGCTCGTCG
>CAYSXI010000001.1:37573-120727 GCA_964434955.1 uncultured Pirellulaceae bacterium | reverse complement strand
AGGCTTGTTGTCCCGGCAATGAAACTTGGTGAATTTGAAGATGCCGCGGTTGAATATCTTTCCGAGCAGTCCGCTTGGCGAATCAGTGGTCTGGTTCCACCCAACTCGGAGCGCGAGAAATACGATGCCGCGATCGCCCGGATTTCAGAATTCAATCAAAAACATTCCGTTGCCGAGAATGGCTTGGCCATTGTCGACGCCGTTGAGATCAAAGCCGCAAGTCGAGACGAAATCGATGCAACCCTCGAATCGATGCCGGCCAACATCGATGTTTTCTTTGAGCTGAATCATCGACAAATCGATTCTGGTTTGTTTCAGGCGATCCAATCAAACAAACGTCAGGCATTCGCGAAAATTCGAACCGGCGGCGTTACGCCTGACTTGATTCCCTCAACGAACGAAGTGGCGGAATTTATCCGCACGGCGGCCAGTCACCAGGTTGGAATGAAAGCGACGGCCGGGCTTCATCATCCGATTCGCAGTGAGTTTGCGTTGACTTACGAAGAAGACGCGCCACATTCCACGATGCATGGGTTTGTCAACGTGTTTGCGGCACTTGGTTTCGCTTACCGATCTCAAATGGAAACGAATTCGTTGAATGAAGTGCTCGCCGAAAGCGATCCATCTGCATTCAAATTCGGCGATGACTTCTTGCAATGGCGAGAATTTCGCTTGGAGAACGCAGAGATCGAAGCCTTGAGACATGAGCAGGCGATTTCGTTTGGTTCCTGCTCCTTCGTTGAGCCCATCCAAGACCTTCAATCGCTGGGCTTCGGCTCGAACCTGGCGGAAGCTGTTTAATTTCGTTCTGGAGAATGAATGAGTATCGACCACACCCACGATCCTGATTTGACTTCCTGGGTCCCGGAAGCCAACGACCACCCGGACTTCCCGATCCAAAATTTGCCGTTTGCGCGATGTTCGTATATGGATCGCGAGTTCATCGCAATCGGAATCGGCTATCACGTTCTTGATTTAAGCGCGGCATTCAACTTTTTCGATGAGTCAATGCATGCCGATTTGCAAGAGAAAACGTTGAATCGCGTGATGCAATGGTCACCGGAGAAACGGCTCCAGTTTCGGCACCGCGTCAGCGAGTTGTTGAGCGAAGCGTGTGATGATCTGCGCTCCGTTGTTGGCGGGCAGTACTTGCTCGATCAAGATCAGGTTGAGTTTCTCGTGCCATGCACGATTGGAGACTACACCGACTTTTATGCATCGGTTTATCACGCGACGAATGTCGGCAGCATGTTCCGTCCGAATAATCCCCTGTTGCCAAACTACAAACATATACCGATTGGCTATCACGGGCGTTCGTCCAGCATCGTTGCCAGTGGGACGGATGTGCGTCGACCGACGGGCCAGCTCTCGCCGGACGAAGAGGGGGGAGATCCGAACTTCGGCCCCTGCAAACTTTTTGACTACGAGTTGGAAGTCGGTTTCTTCCTTGCAGGAAACAATGAGCTGGGCTCACAGGTATCCATCGAGGAGGCCGAATCGCGCATCTTTGGTTTCTGTTTGGTGAACGATTGGTCGGCTCGCGACATCCAAAAATGGGAGTACCAGCCTTTGGGGCCGTTTCTGGCAAAGTCCTTTGCGACTTCCATCTCGCCCTGGATTGTGACGACCGAAGCGCTTGCGCCTTTTCGCTGTCCTGCGATGGAACGTCCCGAAGGGGATCCGCAGCCGCTGCCTTACCTTCAAAATGAAGGGAACCAGGAAGCAGGGTTGGTCAACCTGCAACTCGAAGTTGCCATTCAATCATCTCAAATGGCGGAGCAGGAGATGGAGCCGATGAAGGTCAGCCAGGGAAGTTTTCGGGACATGTATTGGACCCCGGCTCAAATGGTCACCCATCACTCGGTTAATGGTTGCAATCTGAATGCAGGTGACTTAATGGCCAGCGGGACCGTGAGTGGTCGCGATCGGAGTTCTCGGGGCTGTTTGCTCGAGTTGACCTGGGATGGCGAGCTTGGAAATCCCGTTCCTGGCACTCAAAGAACGCCAATTCAGCTTCCGACGCAAGAAGAACGAAGATTTTTGCAGGATGGCGATCGTGTTTACTTTAACGGCTTCTGCGAGGCTCCTGGGTACCGTCGAATTGGAATGGGCCAGTGTGTTGGCACAGTCCTGCCCGCAGTTGACTAGTTTTGGGCGAATTGGCCGTATTTATGACGGATTCGCGAGGGCGCGTTTCCGCGCCGGGTTCATCGGTCACGACAATTCGACTCGATAAACTTATAATTGATGGTTGAGTTTCTTCGTTTTTGAGTCTGTCATGAATACGTTGTGTTCAAAGAGTTTTAGCGTGCGCGGGACGATGCTCCTGTTCCTGTCGGCCGCAATGATTTTGCTTTCTGGTTGTGGGCCTCGCGAAGAGATATCCTCGTACACCTTTCGCAAGGACAAGCCCGGTGGGCCCCTAGCGAAGAAAGGCCAAACTCAGCCTGTCGGTTCGGAAGAGTGGCAAATGGTCGTCGGAATCCTTCAGCGAAACGATGATTGCTGGATCTTCAAGATTCATGGCCCCAAAGATTCGGTGGCCAAGGCCAAGGAGCATTATTTGAAGTTCTTTGAAGGTATCGGCAATGTCTCCGCGGATCTGCCGACGTTCGAAGTTCCCGACGGGTTTGAGATGCGGGCCGTTTCTCGAATGGCAGCTCAGATGGGTGGCTATGCGAACTACCGGATCCCCAATGTTGAGCCGGAATTGCTTCTGAAAGTCTCTCGATTAGGGGGGCGTCAGAATTTGCTTGAAAACATCAACCGGTGGCGCGGGCAATTGGGACTTGAAAGTGTCGGCCCGCCCGAACTGAAGTCACAGATTCTTGAAACGGAATAC
Source organism: uncultured Pirellulaceae bacterium (assembly GCA_964434955.1). Taxonomy (GTDB): domain Bacteria; phylum Planctomycetota; class Planctomycetia; order Pirellulales; family Pirellulaceae; genus JANQLU01. Next base: position 117,885 of record CAYSXI010000001.1, on the reverse strand, counting down.
GCCGACGGGATGCTGGTCGTTTTCAACGCGACCGGCCAGGGCGGCGGTGGAATGGGCGGTCCAATGATGCGGAAGATGATGGAACAGGGAAAGTTCGGTCAAAATGCGCCGAACAAAAAGAAGTCCGCCAGCAAGAATCCGAGCACCGAACGAAAACTGGGGTTTGAATTGCCCGAAGGTTGGGAAGAAATCAAAAATGCCCCCGTGGTTGCCCTCAAAATAGCAAAGAAATCCGAGCCCGAGAACATTTCAATTTCAGTGACGGAAATGCCAGCAAGTTTTAACGACTGGAACCAGTCCGTTTCGCAGTGGTTGAGCGACCTGAAAATGGACTTAACTGAAGAACAAGTTGCCCAGCAGACGTCTAAGATCTCGGTGGCGTCTGTCGAAGGCCAGCGAATTGATTTGCATCCCGGTGGAGACGCCGCCCAAACCGAATCCATTTCGGGAGTGATGTTTGAGCACGGTGACAAGACTTGGTTCGTAAAAATGAAGGGCAAGACCGAGTTGGTCAACAGCAATGCCGATCTTTTCTCGCAATTTCTCGAATCGCTGAAAATCAAATAGCGAATATGAATATCACTGAAAAAAAACAATCTGACGATCCATCCAATGATTCGGAGCGAACCATTGGTTTCTACTTGAGCCGTGCGATCTTTTCGCTTTTGGTGGCCCTGATCGTGATGCCGTTGGTGTGGAGCGTACCTTTCCACTTTTCATTGACCGGTTCTCTTTGGTTCTGGTCGTTTGGGATCCTCGGATTCCTCGCCGGAATCGGGGCGGGGTTCGCTGGCTGGTGGCATATCGAGCGGTTCGCATCTTTGAAACTTACCGCGATCTTGCTCGGCGTCGCGACTTTGATGGTTTATGTCGTCACCGTGCAGCAATGTCGCGTTGATATTTGGGATGTCAAACGAACTCATTTTGGTGAATACACCGAGCACGGGTTTCTACCCAACCTGTTCGTTTATCTGCCGGTCCACCACTTGCGACCACCGGCTTGGGAACCCGAGGGATTCGATGCTGGCGAAAAGCCGTTTGGATTGTGGTTGCCCAGTGGGCTGACGGTCATGATCTTGTTGATGTTGAATTTGGCTGCTGCTCACCTGGCTCGATTCAAACTTTCCAAGGAGCCGCAGAAGCTGCTTTTCGGGACCCTCATGATTCTGTTTGGGACGATCGTGACAGGGACCATTGTCTGGATTAGTCAGAACAAGAGCGATGTGCAGGGGACCCTGCCGACGGACCCCGAGACGATGTGGGTCATGGCGCACTCCGGACTTGGGTTGATTTCGTTGATTGTGTTTGGGCTTGCATTCGCGAAGCCCGACTTGAACATGATTGAACGGATCCTGGTGGGAACTTTTGGCGTCGGGCTTGTTGGCCTGTTGCTTTTCATGATTCTGGTCGGCCAGGCACTTTTTGGCGACGCCGGGATGAGGATCCTTTGGCAGCTGTTTCAGGCAACGGTCGCCAGCGTTCTGCTGTTGATCGGTTGTTCGTTCATGTTCAATCGGCGAGGCGGCATCGTACTTTTGCATGTGGGTGTCGGCATGCTGATGGTCAACGAAATTTTCGTTTCATTGACCAACGTGGAGCAGCGGATTCTCGTTTTCGAGGGTGAAAACAAGAGTATTGCAACCGATATCCGGGCCGTCGAATTTGTGATTTACGACGCCGAGAATGAAACGGAAGAGAAAGGAACCGTGGTTCCTGGTCGATTCTTCAACCGCGGTCAATTGGTTTCACATGATTCGCTGCCCGTCAATTTTCAGTTTGTCGAGTATTACAAGAATGGCATGATTCGAAATGCCAAATCCGAAAAGGACTTCGACAAAATCTATGCCACGCAAGGCGTCGGAGTGGAACGAAGGTTGATTTTGGTTGGGCAAGCGGAATCGACCGGCATCGATACGAGCCAAGCGGCCGATTTGCCGGGGGGCTACGTGTCCATTTACGATAAGGAAACCGATGAAAATCTGGGGACCTTCCTGGTCGGTGAGCAGCTCAAAACCGTCAACGCGATTGATGAATTTGAAGTCAACGGCAAACGATACTGTCTTGAGCTCCGGCTGAAGCGAATTGAGAAACCTTATTCGTTGCAACTGATCGACGTTACGAAGGAAGATTACGTTGGGACAAATACGCCCAAGCACTATGGTTCCGATTTTATTCTGACTGACTTTCGACAGGGAGACCGCGAGCTTCGTCAATCGGTATCCATGAATGAACCGCTTCGATTTGGGAATGAGACGTTTTACCAGTCGGGTTACAACAAAGTCGAAGGCGAAGAATACACGGTCCTGCAGATTGTGAAAAACCAGGGTTGGATGATTCCTTACCTGGCATGCATGTTTGTCGTGATCGGCACGACCGCCCAGTTGTTGACCGCATTCCGGCGACACTTGAAAGGGCAGGGCGTTGAGGTCGCGCCTCCACTTGTGCGCGGAAAAGTCGCTTCAGCGGAATCCATTGAAGAGGCAGAGGTTGTCGAGCAACCGGACGCCCCGGCGGGCAACAAACCGCCGAGCAAAAAAGTGAACTTGCCCAAGCGGAAGCCTGAATTGCCGCCGGTCATGACCCCGGAAGAAGCGTTTCGACGTCAACGCTTTGATGTCAAATATGCGACGCCCATTGTGATTGGCGGAGTCGTCCTGGTCGGAATTATCTCGCTTTACATGGCGTACAAATTTTCGAAGGCACCGTCGACGCGAGAGGGAATGAACACTCAGCAGTTTGGCCAAATCCCGGTCACGCAGCACGGTCGCGTGATGCCCCTGGATTCATTGGGACGCAATGTCTTACGAAAAATCAGCCACCGCGAATCGCCCAGGAAAGAAAAGCGAAAGGACCCAACGGTATCTCCTTCCGAATGGATCGCGGATGTGATGTTCCAGGCCGAAGGCTGGGATCAGCATCGAATTTATCGCGTGGATGATCCAAAGATCCGGCATCTGATCTCGAAACAGAAGGACCGCTCAACGGAGCAGAAGAAAATGCTCCAAAGGAAAAATTACACCTACACCGATGCAGAAATTGAGGCGGTGGAAGCGGAGCTTTTCCGTGCACTCAAGAAAGAACAGGAGAATCGTGGCAAGAGCACAACGAAAACCTTGATGGAAAAACGGATTGGCGAAGTCCTTGGAAAGCGAATCGAGGTCGAGACACTTCAAGCCTGTTCGCTTTCCGCTTCGTTGGATCCCAATCGGGCCGGCGACAATGCGGATCGATTCCTTGGTCGTTTGGCTCATTCATTCTGGGAACAGGTGTCGCCCGAGAGTCAGAACCCGCGCGATATTCCAAACATGATCGGCGTACCATCGGCCGACATGCCGGGCGATCAAGCTGACTGGCTGTTGCTTGCCCTGGTCAACATTCGGCGCTGGGCCGATCACTTTGGTGAGCAGGATGGAAACAAGAACGAATTCGAAATGGCAACGCTGATTGCCGAAAAATATTATTTTCCCCAAATGCGGGAACGCTTGTTGCGGAAGGATCGAATTCAGGATCGGATCATCGAGAGCCTGATGGCGATTCCTGAAGCCCGCGAAGGCCGCGAGGACCTGTCGGAAAGTGAATTGCGTGAATCGCTGCGGGAAGACCTGGCCCGCATGGATCCACAACGATATCAACAGATTGTGGATAGCGAAATCAACCGGATCGACTTGCGTTTGTTGCAAGGGCGGCAGGTCATCATTTCCAGGTTCGCGCTGGGAATCAAGCGAGTTTATGATCTCACCAAGACCCACGATTTGGAAAATGCTTATGAGGTCGCAAAACGATTTGATGCGATGGGCACGGCGTATCGAGACGGTGATTCCGACACATTCAATGAACTTGTCGAGGAACAGCTGGAGTCCGTTGATGCTTCCATGCCGAACGGTTTCAAGAAGTCGCGAAACCTGGTCGAAATGAAATTGAATGCGTACAGCCCGTTTCATGTCTCCGCGATCGTTTACATCATGGCGATGGTGTTTTCGATTCTCGGATGGGTTTTCCTTTCTCCTGCCATGCGACGCCTTTCGTTTTGGGTGATTGGAATTGCCGTCGTATTCCAAACCGTTGGTTTGATCGCACGGATGTACGTTTCGGAACGGGCTCCGGTAACCAACCTCTACTCCTCGGCCTTGTTTGTCGGTTGGATTGGAGTTCTTTCCTGCCTCGGATTGGAGATGCGCAATCGGCTTGGAACCGGAAATGTCCTCGCGTCCTTCGGTGGATGGATGACTCTCTACATCGCTGGCAGTTTTGCGCAGCAGGGCGACACGATGGGAGTTCTGCGAGCGGTGCTGGATACCAACTTCTGGCTTTCCACGCATGTGGTGACGATCGCCATCGGGTATGCGGGCACGCTTTTGGCTGGCTTCCTGGGTGTGTTGTACATTTTGACTGGCGTGTTGACGCCGAATCTGAAGAAAGACGTCGCCAAGACGTTGGAGAATCAAATCCACTTGATTACGTGTTTCTCCTTGCTGCTTAGCTTTTTTGGAACCGTTCTTGGTGGCCTTTGGGCGGATGATTCCTGGGGGCGATTCTGGGGGTGGGACACGAAAGAAAATGGCGCCCTGATGATTGTGCTTTGGAACGCCGTGGTCCTTCATGCACGCTGGGGTGGGTTAGTGAAAAGTCGCGGACTTGCGATGCTGGCCATTCCGAGCGCGATGATCGTTGGCTGGAGTTGGTTTGCCGTCAATGAACTTGGAGTCGGGCTCCATCAATATGGGACGACGGAAGGGACGATGTTCAAGCTCTATGTCTTCTGGGGTTTGATGTTGGGTGTGCTCGCCATGGGAGCCATTCCCAAGCAGTACTGGTGGAGTCAAGTCGCCGAGCAAAATGCGGCTCCGGTCCCATCTCGTTCCGAGTAGCACGTTTGGGGCAAAACCAAAGCTGAACAGGGCCGATCGTTATTCGTCGTTGGACGATTCGGTGTCGGCGCCAAAAAGCTTCAGCAACAGCAGGCTTTCCCGCGTAAGCGGGACGGTCGCGTTGTTTCGCGGTATCAGCGTGTTCAGGAGTTTGGGAATCGGAACCGCGGTTCCCGTGACACTCGACTGTTGAAGAAGCGGTTCGCGGTTCAGCGTGATCGCCATCGCTTCTTTCGATTCCAGGTGCCTTGCGGAGGCAAGGTAGGCGTATCCGTTTTCAAATTGGAATTGGATTCCCAGGTAATAAAACGTTACCGGTTGATTACCCAGCAGCGGTGCGGAGATGCTGGGCCAGCTGGACAAGCGTTGAACCAGCCGTCCATCAAGAACGCCCTGATTGCATCGAAGAATTCCACTGAGTTTTTGAATCCGGTTCTGGCTGGCCGAACATTGCAACCGCTCGACGGTGGCCAGGCCATGGGTTTCGAATCCGGTGGCTTCCCCGATCAGATCGTTCAGGTCGACGTCATCAATTCGACCTTTGAATTCAAGTTTCCAATCCTGGTCTTTTTTTTCTGCAATCAGCGAACCTTGGATTTGGGCGCGATGGCCAAGAAAATGGAGCTCCGGCACAAAATCTTGGAACAGGCGAACTGGCACGTGTTGATTCGCGGTGTCAAAGGACCAGGACTGGATCGTTTCATCAGGTGATTTCTGGATTTCCTGTTTGAATTGGATCAGTTTGCCATCGACATTCGGGCGAAACTCGATCGCGACCTGCCAACCGTTCGACGTAAACCACTGTTGAATTTGGACTTCGTAAGCCTCAAATTCAAACGCGGGGTGGGCCGCGTCCTTGATGGTTAAGCGATCAAAATGGACTTTGACCGGTCGTTTCGAGTGTTCGCCGAAAGACTGTTGGCGGAGCGCCGACAAAACCAGCTTCGACAAGTCTTTGACGTCAATGGCATCGGGAGTTGTCTGGCAATTCAAAACGCCCTTACTTTTCCAGGAAACCACATCTCGATGAATCCAGGGACGCGCGTCAGCACCCGGCGAGTCATCTTTGATGTTGAAAGAGACCGTTGAAAGGTTGACTTGCCCTGGTCTCGGACGACTCAATGAATCGATCGTGGCTGGGGTGCCGATTCGATACGCCAATTCGCGTTCGATGTCGTTTCTTCCTGGCCTTGCGATGATCAATAGCGCGATCAGGATGGGTGGAAGGGCACAGAGCAGCCCGAACCCGCTTCGGCAGATCAATCGCTTTTGGTTGTCACTAAGCATTACTTGGTTCTGGCCATTTCCTGAAAAGCGGCAAAGCGTTCTGATATTTCCTGGATGCTGTCTCCACCGAATTTTTCGACGAACGCCGTCGCAACTTCAAACGCCACGACGTTTTGGAGGATGACGCTTGCTGCAGGGACAGCACAGATGTCGCTGCGTTCGTAACTGGCAACGCTCGGTTCCTTCGAAGCCATGTCGATCGATTCCAGCGGTTTCTGCAATGTGGCAATTGGTTTTTTTGCGGCGCGAACAACCAGTGGTTGTCCGTTGGTCATTCCCGCTTCCAACCCGCCGGCGTGGTTGCTGGGGCGCATGTAACCCAAGTGGGTTTCCTGGTTTTTTGATGCGTCGAACGTGATGGGGTCATGAACTTCCGAGCCAGGTTTACGTGCGGACTCAAAACCAAGTCCAATCTCGACTCCCTTGATGGCTTGAACGGCCATAACCGCCTGGGCAATTTTTCCATCCAGTTTTCGATCCCACTGGGCATGGGTTCCCAAGCCGAAAGGCAACCCTTCCACGCAGACTTCCAGGATGCCGCCAAGCGTGTCGCCGTCCGATTTGGTCTGATCGACCAATTGTTTTAGTTCCTCGTCCCGAGATGGATCGAGCGTGTACAACTCGCTTTGATTTCTAGCTGCGAGACGTGAGTTAAAATCGTCGGGCGGTGATTCAATTTTTTTGGGTCCGAGCTCGACCACATAACCGAGCGAGCGAATGCCAAACGATTCGAGAAACTGACTGGCCAGTGCTCCGGCGACGACTCTCGCGGCCGATTCGCGGGCGCTGGCTCGTTCCAAGATGCCACGAATGGAGCTCATGTATTTGATGCTTCCGCTCAAATCGCCATGTCCGGGTCGCGGGCGTGGGAGCTCCTTAAGTCGTTCAAGCTTGTAGTCGCTGTTGATCACTTGCATCGCGATTGGACTTCCGAGCGTCTCGTTTTGCCAGGTACCCGACAGAAACTCGACCTCGTCCGTTTCAAGTTTTTGCCTGCCTCCACGGCCGTAACCACCCTGGCGACGCTTCAGTTCTTCGTTGATCTTGGCCGGATCGACTTTAAATCCTGCGGGAAATCCGTCCACAACTGCCAACATGGTTTTGCCGTGGGATTCACCGGCGGTCCAATAACGCAACATTTTCGATTACTCTGGATAATTCGGGCCGAGGATTCTATCTTTCGCGGAACGCTGATCCTAGTGCGGTTGAAGGGTCAGCTAGCAATCGAAGAATAATTGTTTCGGCGGCGAATGGCGATGCCATGATCCTGGGATGAGGCGAGTTTCCGGCTCCATGGGCAACTTTTTAAAAAAACAGTGGTTCTTGATTTCGCTGTTCGTTGCCATGGCAATTGGTTTTTGGCTGGCGAATGAGCTCAAGCCACTGTCCGATTCCTTCGCGATTCGTTACTCGATCGTATTCCTGGTGATGCTGGCGATGGCCTTGCCGCTCGAGTTTTCTGCATTTGTCGATGTGGTCAAGAAACCGACGGCGGCGGCATTGGCTTGCGGGCTTAACCTCGGAGCGTTTCCGCTTCTGACCGCGATCAGTTTGGCGTTTTTTGATTCATCGACCGCTGCTGGATTCGTGGTCGTCGGGGCGACCCCCTGCACATTGGCATCCGCCGCGGTTTGGACGAGACGGGCGGGCGGCAACGATGCTGTCGCCATAATGGTGACCGTGATTACCAATCTGTTTTGCTTCATTGTTTCGCCCGCGATCATCTGGGCCATCTTGGGCAGTGCGACGCAAATTGAACCGGGACCGCTTTTGATTCGATTGGCACTCCTGATTGTCTTGCCGATTGGAATCGCTCAGATTTCTCGTTTGAATTCCAACGTGCGACAGTTTTCGGCGAACCGAAAGCCAGCGCTCAGCCTCTTTGCCCAAGTCGGAATCCTGTTGATGGTCGTGATCGGCTCCAGCAAAACGGGGCAGGGTTTTCTTGCCGGCGAAATGAGTTTCGAGTTGGGATCGCTTTCCATTCAGTTCCTGGCCCTCGTGGTGCTTCACCTCGTGATCTTGTTCGCCGGTTATGGACTCGCGATCGTGCTAAAACTGGGCAGAGCGAATGCGATCGCCGTGGCGATTTCGGGAAGTCAGAAGACCTTGATGGTCGGGCTGCTGCTTTGCCAGGAGCTTCAAGTCACGATCCTCCCGATTGTGCTTTATCACGCGATTCAGTTGATTATCGATACGATCTTTGTGAACCGGGTCCGCGTTTCGGACTGATGGTTGGCGATTGTGAGATTTTCCGACAGCTGATATAGTTCTGATTGCATTTCCGCTTGGCATTGGAAGCCGAATGAGCGCATGACTCGTTCAATAACTGGTATCAACTTTCAGTGTTTTCTCGGCGGCAGTCTGGTATTTGATTGGATCACTTGAATGAATTTCGGCATTTCCTATTTGCGGCAAACAGACTCTTAGCTGCCTGACGTCAACCGCGCTGCCAAGGTTTCGGTCTTGAGTCCCTTCGTAAAGGGATCCCTGGCAAACGCATCACCAAGCAACTCATTCGGTTGCTGTTCTCATTCGTCAGTCAAGGAAAACAAAATGCGGGAAATGCTTGATCAAAAGTTGAACCGGTTCGAAGAGCTCGAAAAACAAATGTCGGATCCGGAAGTACTCGGGGATTCAGCGAAAATGGCTGCGGTCGCTCGAGAGCATGGATCATTGGCCAAGATTGCTGGAAAGTATCGCCGCTTTCAAAACATCATCTCGGAATTGGATGATTTGAAAGTGATGGCAGAAAGTAATGACGCGGAAGAACGCGAGTTGGCGGCCGAAGAAATCGGCACGCTCACTGAGTCTCGAGAAGAACTTTGGGACGAGTTATTGGACATGACCATCGGTGGCGATGATGCCAACCGAACGCGATGCGTCGTGGAAATTCGCGCGGGAACAGGTGGTGACGAGGCCGCTTTGTTTGCACGTGATTTGTACGAGATGTACAAACGGCATTGCGAGAACAAGTCCTGGAAAATGTCGGTGCTGGGTTCGACTCCAACGGAACTTGGTGGATTCAAGGAAATTGACCTCTCCGTGGAAGGTGATGGCGTCTATCGCGAACTCCAATATGAAAGTGGAGGTCACCGAGTGCAGCGAGTTCCGGATACCGAAACCAAAGGCCGAATCCATACCTCGGCGGCGACGGTGGCTGTCCTCCCCGAACCGGAGGATGTGGAAGTCGAGCTGAAGACCGAAGACTACGATGTCGAGCGCTACGCGGCCAGTAGCGGACCGGGCGGGCAGCACGTCAACAAAACGGCTTCCGCCGTCCGACTGACGCACCATGAAACAGGTATCGTGGTTGCTTGCCATGCCGAGCGGAGTCAGCACAAGAACCTGGCAACCGCACTTCGAATGTTGAAGTCGCGGATTTACGACTTTTACCAACAAAAAGAATTGAAAGAGCGATCGGATCAGCGAAAAAGTCTGGTTGGCTCCGGTGACCGAAGTCAGCGAATTCGCACCTATAACTTTCCCGATAACCGTGTCACCGATCATCGAATCAACCTGACGATCTACAAATTGGATCAGATCATCGCGGGCAATTTGAGCCTGGTGACCGACGGCTTGATCGAGCACGATCGAAAGACCCTGCGAACCAGCATGGGTGCTGAGGACTAACCCGGTGAGAATCGCTACATGAATGATTCGGCTTGGACGATCAAGCGGTTGCTCGACTGGACGGCAGAGTACTTTTCCGAGCGTGATGACGGCGAATCGAGAGCCGGTCAGCCTCGTTTGGAAGCGGAAGTGCTTTTGGCAGAAGCGTTGGGATGTGAACGAATCGAGTTGTACACCCGCTTCGATGAAGTCGTTGAGGATGAACCGAAAACCAGGTTTCGAAACTGGGTGAAACGTCGTGCTGATGGTGAGCCGGTTGCCTATCTGGTTGGCCACCGTGAGTTTTTCTCCCTCGAGTTCGAGGTCAATTCAAGCGTTCTGATTCCGCGCCCAGAAACCGAACACCTGGTGACCAGTACACTGGATATCATCAAAACCCGGTTTGCCGATCAACCGGTTCGAGTTGTCGATGTCGGCACAGGTTCGGGGTGCATTGCAATCAGTATCGCCAAGCAATGTGCGAATGCAACGATTCTCGCGATCGACATTTCAGACCAGGCACTGGAAGTCGCCCGCAAGAATGTGAGTCGTCATGAGGTGGAAAACCAGGTTCATTTGGAACAGGGCAACTTGTTGGCCACGGTTGAGGACTTGAGCTCGTACCAAATCATCATCAGCAACCCGCCCTATATCGGCCAGAGCGAACGCGAAAATGTTTCCAAAGATGTTCGTGACTTTGAGCCGGAGACGGCTCTGTTTTCCAACGATCAGCAGGGCACGGCCGTTTCATTTGAGCTGGTGGATCAAGTGAGTGAGTTGCCGCCCGGGACGATTCTTCTGTTGGAGTCGAGCCCGATGAATATCGAGGCAATCGCAGATCGGATTCGCGCAAAAGGTTTTGCCGAATGCGAAATTAAGAAAGACTATGCGGGTCTTTTGCGGTGGATCGAAGCCCGGCGTTAACGTGATCCAGGATGCTGATCAGGCTCGTGGATGGAAGCTGGAGTGTACCTTCTTTAGTCGACTTTGATCGACATGCGTATAAATTTGCGTGGTGGCGATACTTGCATGGCCAAGCATTTCCTGAACCTGCCTCAAGTCAGCGCCGCCAGCAAGCATGTGCGTCGCAAAGCTGTGTCGCATCGTGTGAGGGCTGATGGAAACCGACACGTCGGCAATCAACGCGTACTTCTTGACGAGTTCCCAAATGGCTTCGCGGCGGAGTTGCTTTCCGGTGCGCGAAAGAAATAGCCACGGCGCGTTTCGATTCGCGTCCAATTGTTCACGAAGGGGCATGTACCTGCCCACGGCTGAAATCGCCATGTCCCCCAAGTGAACCATCCGCTGTTTATTGCCTTTGCCGTGACACTTGCAAAATCGTTCGTCGATCCGCATGTCTTCCAAACGCAGACCACTGATTTCGGAAACACGGCATCCGGTTGCGTAAAGCATTTCCAGCAACGCGCGATCGCGAACGTAGAGAGGATGGTCTTTTTGTGGCGCATGGAGAAAACGATCCACCTGCTTTGGTGACAAAACCTCCGGGACACGTTGCCAGAGTTTCTGACTTCCCAAAAGCTCCGCGAGATTTTCGGCCAGGACTCCTTCGAGTTGCAGATAGCGAAAGAACATTTTCATCGCAACAATGTGTCGAGCGATGGTTGCCGGCGCGAGATTCTGTGAACCCAGCCAGGCGACGAAGTCAGAAAGTTCGCTAATCTTGAGCTTGGTAACGTTCCGGCCAGCCAGCCATTCATCCAGTCGCCTCAGATCGCGTTGATAGGCCGCAACGCTGTTGTCCGCCAAATGGCACTCGGTGCGAAGATACTCGACAAACGAATTCATCCACCGGCCTGTCGATGGCGGAGCGGGTTGGTCCTCGCGTTTCTTCAGCTTCTGAAGCTTGGTGAGCCGTTTCGCCATCGATATTGAATGTCTGTTTCGGTGAAGGGAACAGAATCTTTATCGACCGATTTCGGCGGTGCCTTGCAATGAGAATGTGCCGGGAGACGGGTTTGCTAGCGATTTTTTTGGGCCCGAAAGCCGCGAACTATTTGCGAGTGTCTTTGAAGTTGATTTTTTCGATCAACGGAACGACGTTTCGATCCTCATCAATGCGCGCGGAAACCGATTCAATGGCCCGAACGGTTTCGCCATAGGCCAGCAAATCATCGGCTTCAATCTCGACCTGAAGTTCTTTCCGCTTGGTCGGATCCCCCTCGCGTTCAACGGCCGTTCGAATGTATTCGCCCAAAGCTGCAAACGCGTCTGATTGGCCCTCGACGTGAGTGTAGGTGACCGTTTCCTCGCCCCGCGTGACTTGCATCCCTTGAAGCAGGTGTTGGTCATTCTCCTGCAGATAGACTTGAATCGTGTTGTCCAAGTCATCGAAATCCATGACTTCCGGATCCTGCGACGTCGTCGGCATGTTGATCTGAAAGTCGCCTTCGAGTGCCGTGATCTTGAATGTCATAATGAAGAATACAAGCAACTGAAACACGATGTCGATCATCGCCGTCATGCTCAGCTTGATATCTTCTTTCTCTTGTCCGCCGCGAATTCTCATGTTGTGTCTCGATAAGTTCCGATTGGAATCAAGTCGATAAGTGGTTTTGACGAAACGGGGTTACTGAATGTCGTCTTTCGCGCGCAACGCGAAACTTTGCAGCTTGTATTCCTGGCACTTGGCAATGAGATCTTGCACCCGTCCCGTCGGAATGGTCCGATCGGCCCGGATGATCACCTTGATATCCGCAAGGCCAACCTTTGCTGCCGCGGCCGTGTTGATTTCTTTTTGAATAAAGGGCCCGATATTCTCGATGCCAACGATATTGATACCCGAAAAGTTCACTCGGGGTTGTCCTTCTTCGTTCATCTTGAGATTGAGAACAATCTGATGATCGGGTGGTTCGTCGGGAGCTCGAGCGACTTTACTGTCCGGCAACTCAAGGTCCTGATCTTTTTCAACTTCCGAGAAGTTGATAATCAACATGAAAAACGCAATCAGAAGAAAGGTCATGTCGATCATGGGCGTCAAATCGCCCTCGAGAATCTTGGTTCTCGCTTTATCGATTTTCATCGGATCAACCTTCCGCCAGCTTACTTCTTGCCGATATTTTCAAAACGTCCCATCAAGCCTTCGCTCGTGATACCCACTTCAAGCGAGAGTCGTTCGACGCGATTTCGCAAGATGTTGTAAGCCGCAATCGCGGGAATCGCGATCGCCAAGCCGAGCAGCGTTGTCAGCAGCGCGGTCGAGATCCCTTCCGCCAATCGGTTCGGATCCGGAGTTCCTCCGCCAACGGCGATGTAATGGAAGGAGACGATCATCCCGTGAACGGTTCCAAACAATCCGATCATCGGACTGATCGTTCCGATCAGAGCGAGGTAACTCAAGCGGTGCTGAAGCTTCATGTTTTCTTCTTCGCCAACTTCTTGCATGGCTTCAATCGCTTGCCCGTAGCCGGCAGATAGTTTCGCCAGTCCCGCGGACAAAACGTTGCCCAGGAATGACTCGTCCGCTTTGGCCATTTCGTAAGCTTCCTGGTACTTCTTTTCATCCAGGTTGGCTTCGAAGCCATCGATCAGATGCGAAGGACAAATGTTGTCTCGCCTTGCGGAAAGGATGTTCATCACAAACAGAGCGACCAGAATGAAAGAGAGAATCAGAAAGACCGCGATGTACCCGATTCCGAGGGCTTCAAAAAGCCATTGAAGCGCGTTCTTTTTCTTGGGCTTGTCGTCTTCCGAGCTACCGCCGTCGTCTCCCTCCTGTGCAACTACCACGCCACCATCGGATGCAATATTGGGAAGTGCAATGGAGAAGCTGAACGTCAAAACCAGGATCAGCAACAATTTGGGAACGAAACGAGTATCGACTTTCGACAGCCAAGAAACGGCGGTCGTCAGAAAAGAAGGACGCTCTTGCATTGACATCAGGTGCTCCGAAATTTGTCTATTGGGTTGGTTCGGCGTGGACCATTTCGAATCCCCGCCAGATTTCCCGTTGAGTTTTTGGTGTATCAGTACATTTCGTAGTTCGTGAATCGAGCTACGATTTTAATGGCTGCGAGGAGACAAAGATAGCTGACGGATGCGCGTTCGGGGTGACTCCCGAACCCTTCGTCAGCGGAAGTTTGTGCGAGACGTTCGTCGGTTGAAGAGGCAATTTCATTATAGTCACGGTTCTCAAAAATGATGTTGAAAAGTCTGGAAGTCATTGAGTTGAGAACGAGGAAAAGCGTGACCCGGCTGGAACGATTTTTCGGATCGTCCCGGCCGTGACCATTTTTACTTTCTTGTGATATCGGGATTTCCGTAGTAGGTGTTTCGGTAACTTCGGCGAAGCAAGTTCTGGGCTTCACGTGCCCGGTCCGTGTAGTTCAAGCTGTTCCAGAGTTGATAAAGTTCGTGGAGAGCTTCGGCCTGGGCGTCCGCCTGATTCGGGTAAAGTAGTTGGGTGTGCAGAAAGGCCAGGACGGCTTCCTTGTTGTTACCTGCTTTCTTTTGGCAATGCCCGAGAGCGTTGTAAGCGTTCGAAAACAGGACTTTGTCCTCGCTACTTTGTTCCTTGATGATCTTTTGGATTTCGGAAATGCTATTTTGCCCCTTGTTGCTCAAAGAATTTGCCTGGGCCAAACGGCAACGAGCAACCAGTTTGAGACTTGCGGCTTCCTTGTCACCAGAATCGATTTTGATGGCTTCCGAAAAATGATTGGTAGCCGCTGAAATGTCTTTTTCAATGAAGGCAACCATTCCAAGTTGAATTCGTGATTTGAGAAGCATCGTTGGCCAATCCGACTCAAGCACTTTGTTGAACCCGGCCTTCGCCACATCGAAATCGCCTAGCGCGACGCAAAGCTGTGAAAATGCGAATGAGGCTGGGTAGTAGCGATAGGAATCGCCATGGGTCGTGATAAATGTATTCAACTCCGACTTGGCAGCCTTGAGCGTCACATTGCCGCCCGACATTGCTTCTCCGGCCATCGACATGGCTTTGCAATAGGCCAATTCTGCCACAATGTATTTCTTGGTCGGTTTTTCCTTGTTTCGCTCGATGGAATCGAGGCAATCTTTGTAACTTCCCGCGTAGTACTGCGAGATCGCTTGGCGAATCGTTCCGTTGATCCCGCCAAAGTTGATCTTCCGCACATCTTGCACCTTGATCGTTTGCGTGGTGCCGCCAGATTCAACGACAACGGCTGTCGGAGAGATTCTCGCGATTTGACCGCGAACCGGACGGCCGCCACCAACGCGTTCAATCGTGTCCGATTGGCCAAATGCACCACCGGATGAAGCCAGCAGGAAACAAAGGGCCAGAGAATGCAGAGCAAGAGTAAGTAATTTGAATTTCATCGTCACTAATCAGTTTGGTTGATAATGGAAACGCTTGGGATTCGAGAATTCTACTTGGAAGGATTCCCTGTTTTGGAATTTCCTTCAAAAGCAGGAATTCCCTTCGCAGATTCGCCAAGCGATTTCTGTATGTCTATTGCCAGTTGATTGAATTTGTCACGCAGTCCTCCCATGGATTCGCTGCGTTTTGCAAATTTATCGATTTCTTTCATGGCGGAGGTCAACGCTTTCTTGTTCTGTTTGACTTGACCGTATTTCATTTGCGTATAACACATGTTGTACAGGCACTCGTAAAACTGCGTTTCGAGTTTTGGCTTGTTCAGTGTTGCCCGCACCAGGTTCCTCCAGCCCCAAATGACATTGGCCGGTCGTTTGTTGGGCCGAGGTCGTTTCTCGCCCCCCATCAATGCGAGAGCATAGTAATTGGCTTTGTCGGCGTCTGCCGCTTCTTTTTCCGCCCACATTTGATAGGTCAAGGCGGCATCCATCTGGATGTCGAGATAGGCTTTCTTCTCCAGGATATCGGCCAATTTTTTAATGGCCTTCTCGAACTGGTTTCGGCCGCGAAGTGCCACGGCAATTTGCCTTTCAATTTCCAGTTCGATTTTGGCCTGGTTGGGATTGCCTTTAAGGCCAATCCCTTTTGCCTTCTCAAAACTCTTGATGGCCGTTTCGTGGATCCGGCGTGCGGCGGTTGAGTTTCCGTCACTCGCCAAAGACATCCCGATATCATTGAGTGTCTGTCCGACCCAAAGAAGCGTTTGTACATCCTTCGAGCTACTTTGAATGTTCTCAAGAAAGGTCAAAAGGCTGTTCGCAAACTCGACGCGATCTTTCGAAGATTTGATTTTGTCCATTTGCGACTTGGATTCTTTCGCGAGTTGGATGTAAACCGATCGCAATTTTGCTTCCGCGGTATTGGGGTCGGCTTTTTTCAGCGCCGCGGCCAGACCGGAAAGAACTCCCTGGGCTTTCTGAACCCACTTGGCCGCGTTGCCATCCTGGCCCATTGCCGCGATGTAGGCCCGAACGGAAGTTTTGTAGGTGTCGCTAATGAACTTCGGGCTTTGAGCGGCTGCATGTTTCTGCTTGATCAGATCAAGCGGAGCCACGGTTGCGTTTTCGAGTTGATCGATCGCTTTGGCTGCGAGGCCTTCATCCAGGTACAAGTCGGTCAATGAAAGCGCCGCTCGAGCGTTTTCAGGAGCCAGGCCGTCAACCGAAAGTTGGGCGACGTTCTTCTCCAACAGGGCTTTTGCCTTTTCACGGATCGGCAAAAACTTTTTCAATGCTTCCGCGTCGCCTTTCCGAGTCTTGAACACGTAGTCGAACCAGTAAATCTGGCCGATTCGAAGTTCTTCATTGATTCGATTTGGCGACGACTCTGGAATTGCCTGCACATACTTTTCCGCCGCTTCGAAATCCTTGTTCTGGGTTGCAAGTCGGCTCATGATGACGGCGGCGGTTTCGGTTGCCGATTGTCCTGGCCAACGAGAAATCATCATGCCGGCTATGGTTTTCAAATTGGCCAGCTCAAACGAATAGTCGATGTTCTCTTTCTTTGCGGTCAAATAAAGTTGCAGGTAGGATTTGACCACCAGGCCGCAGGCGTCTCGCGTCGCGTTGGCATTGGGAAATCGTTCGAGCAAATACTGGCCGATTACGATCGTCTCAAAATGTTTGTCGACCGCGAAGTAGCAATAGCATTGCAAGTAGCGAACGCTTGCCAGTTCGTCCGGTGACGTGTTTTCATTGCTCAATCGCAAAGCGGTCGACAGAATTCCCTGAACCTCGCCGGTTTTTTCCTGCAAATCTTTCAGGATGTTGTCGTATTCCGATTGGACTTCGGCAGGTACATTTTCGCCGGACGCCGTGACTTTGGCCCTGGCTTCCACCAACTGATTTCTGAAATCCTCGACGTCGGCCATCATATCGCGACTTTTCAAACGTGCCTGTTCGAAAGTCGTGATCTTTGATTCGTCGGGGTTCTTGTCATCGGGCCGAATCGCGACTTTCCACTTGGTCAGCAAATCACGAGCGATTTTTCGAGTGGGTCCCGGCATCCTGGCGACCCGCCGGGCCATTCGGACTGCTGATTCGTTGTTCTTTTTGATGATCCCGCGAACCTTGGTGTCTTTCTTGTCATCACCATTTTCGTACTTCGCCGCCTTGGCGCGGTAGGCTTTCGCCAAAAGCAACTGCAGGTCAAGCCAATCTTCCTGCCGTTGTTCAACCGAGCCAAGACTGACAATAATTGGCTCAATTCGTGCGATGATGTCCGCGTGTGGAAGCGGCTGTTTCGTTTGCCAGATTTCCGAGCAAATCATCGCCGCCTGTTTTTTCAATGGACGAAAAGCGGCGACGTCGTCCTGCTCAAAAATCTCGAGGCAAGCGGCGACCGCCAGGTCTTCATTCCCAAGTCGTTTTTGGCAACGGGCAACGCCGATGGCGGCATTCAGTCCCATCGGGTTCGAGCGGTACTTCTCCCAATTGGATTGGTGCTCTTTCAACGCGGCTTCCAACTGCTTTTTTTGTTCGGCCGTGCCTGAAGGATAAGTGTCGGCAAGTGACTCCGCTGTCGAAGCCATGATCAACTTGATCTGAATGTATTCGCCCTGGAGCTTCCGTTTGATTTGTTCCTGCTTTTCCTTTTGGGCAGGATCGATCACCATGTTTTCGATTTTGCTTTGAGCGAACGCCCGGTTCTTGCTAAGCGTATCCCAGGCCTGCGTCAGCAGAGTGCGAGCTTTTTTGCGGAGTTCATTCTTTTGGTCTTCGGTTTTTCGATCCGAGTCAGCCAATCGGAGGTAAACCAAACCGCGACCAAAATAAAGTTGTGCGCGAAGCTTCTCGGATTGGGCCATCAAATCGACAGGAGGATTCGAGGCAACAAAATCAGCTAGCCAGGTTTCCGCACGATCCAGGTACTGCTCGTGCCGTTTGAGATCCTTCAAACCTTTTGCGGCCTCGATCATGACCAGCGCTTTTTCCATCGGAATCCGTTTCTTGAATTCCGGCGAACAAAGATCGCTTTTGGCCAGCGAATCCAGATAGTCCACGGCCGTATCATGAAATCCGTTCAGCTTGAGCTCTTCGAGAAATCGTTCGACCGGTTCGTCACCCTTGGCAACCGTAGCGAAACTGCCGATCGCGACAATCACTAGGGAGGCGCAAAGGACGTATAAATGACGCGAGAAAGATTGCATTCGTCTTTCCACTTTTTCAACAGAATGAATTGTCTTCAGTTTCAATGGTGGCCCCGTCGTCCGATCCAAATTTCGGTGCAAGTTTCAAGTTAGAAGTGATTTGCGGAATATTGTCAAAATATGCCGCGAGACCTGCTAGGGCCGAGAAAGAGGTTACCTAAAGAGTAATGTTAAAAACGTCGAACGGCAACCATTTCTACAGGGGCAAAATGAATCCGCGAGGGCTTCGGAAGTCTGGCTTTTACGCAAATTCCCATTCTCCCGCGTTTGCCACCTCACCAAGCGGTAATCCGGTTGGAGCTTCATTGATTGGCAACCAAAGGTAGAATGAAGATATGAAATTTGAACGAGAAACGGATGATCGACCGAAACGCCCGCGCCCGGTCTTGGACGCAGCGATGATTCGCCTTTTGATGTTATTCGGGATGTTCTTCGGGGTCATCTACGCGATGACGGTTGCTGCTAAGCCCGAAACGTGGGAGCGTTTGGGCTTTGGTGAGGTCAAGCCGAAAGAGGAAGTTCAGGCGAAGCAGAACATGCTTCGCACAGGGCTGGCCGAAGGCGAGCAAAACGAAGACATCCAAATCCAACCGGAAGAACCGTTGATTCGTTCAGGCAACGGTTCGAATAATCAGGATTCGGTTAAATCGGTCAGCGATGGACCGAATCAGGAGGACGAACAATTTGAAGTTCGGCTGTTGAGCCTCGAAAAGAAAATCAAGGCCGTCAACGACGATTTTTGGCGGCAAGTTTATGATCGTCTCAGCGAAAGGAATCGCAAGCAGCTCTATTCTTTGATTCGATTTGCTGAAAACGAAATAACCGCTGACTCCGCGACCATTGAGCTATTTCAAAAGTTGACCGACGCATTGAAACGTTGGCGCAACGAATACGAAAGTAAGTTGTTTGAACACTTGGCGAACTTTCCTGCCGACAAAGAGGAAGAGAAAAAGGCATGGAGTGAAATCTTGTACCAGGTGCAAGCGAAATGGCGCGACCGTTCGCTGCCGGCGTTGACCGATCGACTTTACGATCGAGAGCCCGCAGAGAATACGGCGGAGGCACTTGGGGATGTCCGCCGATCCGTCAAACGCCAGGCTTTGATTCGCGTGCGGGACGGCACGTCGATCTCCCGCACGAAGGATGCGATTCCCTGGCTTTTCACGCTGGATGAAATGTTGCATCCGGACGTTTACCCGCCCGAATCCCCAACCGATGTGAGTCGAGTTGAGTTGAGTTCGCAGCCCGTGTCTTACCGCGGGAAGTGGGTGCGGTTTCGTGGTCGAGTTCGCTCGGCCAAGATGTGGCGGATGCAGGATCATGAACTTGGCGTTGAGCAACTTTACGTTTTGTTCTTGAAGCCCGAAGAGAATTCGACGTTGCCCTACTGTGTGGTCGCCACGCAATTGCCCGAAGGCTTTCCAGCGGTTGAAAGACAAGCCGTTGAAATGGACGAAGTGGTTGAGGTCACTGGGCAGTTTTTTAAAGTTCGATCCTACCGGGCCCAAGGTGGATGGCGTGAATGTCCCCTCGTGATGTGTCACGAGCCGGTTTGGTTTCCAAAAGAAGAAGTGGCGGTCAAGAGTACCGTGCAGCTCCCCGGGACGCCTTGGATCATCGCGATGGTTTCGATCATTGCCGTGCTGGCGATCGGAGTGGCAGTGCTGGTGTATACATCAACTTCGTCACCGCGCTCTGGGGCGGAAGCAGAAGGCGAGGATGTTGCCACCGGATTGGAGCGTTTGGCAAACGACCCCAATGTGGAGACCGTGTCTGAAAGACTGGGAAGAATGGACAAGGGTGACCAGTGACGCCGATGAAGGACGACCGAACGGCGAGCATGCGTTGCATTCCAGGTTACCGGGATTGCGCCTGCCGAGCCTTTGCTTTTGTGGTTGTTTTTTATCTTGCGCTTGTCGTTGTCGCTTCGGCAAACGGCCAGTCGCTTGAACGTCTCAAGCCGCTGGATGTGCTGCCGAATCTGGACAAGAGCGAAGTAAGCACGCTCGTTGACCTTCAGTCTTGGAATGGGCGGTCCGCGGTGCTGCTCAAGTTGCTGAATCGACTTCCGGTTGTTCCAGCGTATTTGTATGAGCAAGTCGAAATCGCCGGCCTGAAAGAGTTTGAACACCGGATTTCAAATCGGAATCTTCCGCAGTTGGAGCGATTTCGAATCAGGGGCAGCGTGCTTTCGCTTGCCAGGATTTCTCTGTCTGAAAAAGAAAAAGAGCGCTACGAGTTTTCGAATTATTGGCGAATGGACGTGAAGCCTGACAATGCTGGCGGGATCATTCGGGCAATTGTTCGTGACGTCCCGCGAGCCTGGTTGGATGCGTCGAAACAACTTTTGCCCGAGGTGGTTGGCCAATCCGTCCTCGTTGATGGTTTGATGGTTTACGACTACGCCGACCGAGACGATGAGAAAACGGTGACGGCCGTTTTTGCTTGCCCCAGGATTCAATGGTTTCCCAACGAGTCCTTTCCGGGCGTATCCTCCGGTCAGTTTCTCCTGGGGCAACATGGTGTGGATATTGGTGGCTTTGATTTGGTCCGCGCAACCGACGGGCGTCGTTTGGATTACAAGGACTCAGAAGCATTTTTTCAAATGTTGCGAGCTTGCCGGGAGATTGAAAAAGAGTCATTGGACCCGGAAGGGTACCCGGACGTGGATATATTTGATTTTTTTCGCGAAAGGCGAGCGCACTACGGTAACGGATTTCGAATCCGTGGTCGCCTTCGTCGAATCACGCCGATCGACGTTGACCCCACGAAGTATGGCAATCGCTTTGAGATGGATCGCTATTATCAACTGGATGTTTTCGTCAAGCTTGACAAAGGGTTTGACTTGAAGAACTCGAAGGGAGAGAAAATTCGATACGAGAACGATTTTCCGATATCGATTTGCGTCGCGTCCCTCCCCCCGGAGCTGCAGGATCAAAAGCAGCCCAGCGTCGATGTCGAGTTAACCGCTTTTTATTTCAAGATGTGGCAACATCACTCATCGAAATCGCGTAAGGCTGGCGACATGCAGCAGGTCGCGCCGTTGATGGTGGGCCTGGAACCGAAAATTGTGGAATTCGATCCGCAGTCGGAATTGGACTGGATTTTTGGGACCTTGTTTGGCGTCTTATTCGTCGCGATCTTGCTGGGTGGCGGGTTCTTGTTTTTCGCCAAGCAGCGACCCGCACGCCGGGAACAGGAGCCTGACAAGATCGAATTGCCCTCCTGATACGCTTGGATTAGGCCCTTGGAATCTGCAAAACGTGCCGGCTTGAATAAAACCGCGCGGACCCACTTGACGTTTGCATCGATAAGTCGATATTCGAAGATTCGACGAGCCAAATTGAATCAAGAGGGAAACGATGAGACGTCACAAGATCACGGTCATTGGTGCAGGTAATGTTGGTGCGACCACGGCACATTGGTGCGCGTCCCGAGAATTGGGCGACATCGTTCTTTTGGATATTCCAGCCGCGGGCGATATGCCCGCCGGAAAAGCTCTGGACCTGATGCAATCAGGACCGATCATGAGTTTCGATTCCAACATCATTGGAACGTCGAGCTACGACGACGCCGCCGACAGCGACGTGATTGTTGTTACGGCGGGGATTCCTCGGAAACCGGGAATGAGTCGCGACGATCTTTTGACAACCAACGCGAAAATTGTCAGCAGCGTTTCGGAAGAAATCAAAAGAACCAGTCCCAACGCGATTGTCATTGTCGTGAGTAATCCTCTGGACGCGATGGTTCAACAGTGTCAGCGGGTAACCGGCTTTGAGCCCAATCGGGTGATTGGCCAGGCTGGCGTTTTGGATACGGCTCGCTACCGAACTTTCATCGCAATGGAACTCGGTGTTAGTGTCGAAGACGTGTCAGCGCTTTTGATGGGCGGTCACGGTGACACGATGGTTCCGATGCCCAGTTGCACTTCCGTTGGTGGAATTCCCGTCACTCGTTTGATGGATCGAGATAAATTGGACGCGATCGTCGATCGCGCTCGAAAGGGTGGTGCAGAAATCGTTGGGCTTCTTAAAACGGGTAGTGCTTATTACGCACCGGCAGCCGCTTGTGCACAAATGGCGGAAGCCATCGTGAAAGACAAAAAGCGATTGATTCCTTGTGCTGCGTATTGCGACGCCGAATATGGTGTCGGTGGATACTACGTTGGAGTTCCGGTTGTCCTTGGTGCCAACGGTGTCGAGAAGATTGTCGAGCTTGACTTGGATGAGCAGGAATCAGCTGACTTCCAGAACAGTGTTGACGCCGTCAAAGGTCTGGTCGCCAACATGGAACAATTGATGGCCGCTGCCACTTAGTTTCTGCGATCGAATCCAATAGAGAATGCATCACGCCCGGTTCGCACACATATCAGTGCGTTGAGCCGGGCGATTTTTTTTTGCCTTGTCGTCTAATTCGTATTTCTGTGTAAACGAGAATTCGCCTCAGGTTGGTCAACACGCTATTTGGGTTGAGGATTCGTAAGCGGGTCAGCTTGTGAAAGTTGAAAGTCGATGGCGGGATTTTTGTCAAAGGCACGAGTATTTTAGTGAACCAAATAGCTAGCGAATTTGGCATTTCGCTTATCGGTAAAATTTAGCCAGCGAAGACCTGCGACTTTTGACTTTCTGTGCTTGACGGTGCGATTGGCGTTTTTTACAAACAGCGAATCAACAAACCCGCAACAGGAAGCCATCGCGAAGTTTGTTTCCCGCAACTTGGAAAACTCAAACTTGGAACAATCAAGGCGGATTATGAACCGAATCAAAATCGGTCCTCCGGGGACAATGACCCAACCTGTCCAGCCAAATATCGAATCCGAATTCCCAGGGACGTTTCACGTTCGGGAATCCGAGCTCCAACACCAGATCCAAGAAACCTATCGCGAAGATCGCTCCGCATTCATGCCGCTTCATTACGAAGCCAATTACGCTTATCCGCTGATTGTTTGGCTCCATGACCAAGGTGGAAACGAAGATGGTCTTGCCGAAACAATGATGAGCATTAGCGAGCGAAACTACGTGGGTGTCGCTCCGCGTGGCCCAGTCTCTTCCTGGGACGGTGGTTACGAATGGCCGCAGACACGTGATTGTGTGCACCAGAGTCATTCCTCGGTGGTTGCCGCGATTGACGAAGCTTGCTGTCGATTCAACATCGCAACCGATCGGATTTTCCTGGCGGGTGTTGGCTCTGGCGGAACCATGGCCTTTCGTTTGGCTTGTCGCGAGCCAGAGTTGTTTGCCGGGGTGATTTCCATCAACGGACAGTTCCCGGAACAATTCAAGCCATTGGCTCGACTCAAGTCTTGCCGGAGTTTGCCCGTGCTTTGGGGGCATGCAAGGCAATCGAATCAATTCAGCGAAACGCAGCTTTGTCAGCAGCTTCGTCTGTTGCATGTCTGTGGTTTTTCGGTGACCCTTCGGCAGTATCCTTGTGGCGATGAAATCATGCCGCAAGCATTTCGCGACATCAATGTCTGGATCATGGATTCGATCAACGGCACAGATCAACTATCAGAGTAGATCCAGGTTTTCTAACTAGATCCGCGTTCTCTCGGAGCCGCGATCCGCGAAATCGACTTGGCGGTAAACAACGTCGCGCGATCAAATTCGTTGGGAAACAAACGTTGGTCACTGAACTCCTTGCTGATAGCAATCATTGCTAGCGAATTCTTCGTCTGCGTTGACACCTTTCGCAAAATTCTTGTAAAAGACCGCGTCTTTTTCTCAAGTTTCCAATCGGATTGGACGGGGAATCGGCCCGGCCAGGTATCGCAAGGATGCGAGAAGTCATGTTCGAAAACGACAGGAATACGCAGACAAACATCGAGCAACTCGCCGCCGAGTTGTCGGATCGCCTGATCCCTATCAACCAGGCTTTGAATCTGATTTCGCAAAGAATGGAAAAACGCGGAATGGGTTTGGAGGTGATCCACGAGCAAAAACTACTGAAGCATCTTCGCGGTTGTGTGCGTTCGATGGCTTTGCGGCTTTCGGAAATCACCGGCAACTGTGAGGCGCTCAAGCCGCGATTCGAGTTTCTGTCGGTCAACACGATTGTGAATCGAGTCCTGGCGGAATTGCAGGAAGAGCTCGATCAAAGATTCTTGTTGGTCAAAACAGATATCCCGCTTGAAGACACGGTTTTGGCAGACAGCGATCTCATTGCCAAAGCGATATTGATTTTGACGCGGCATGCTATTCGTGTTTCGCAATTCAATACCGAGATCCTGATTACCGTAACGGTCGACTCCGGATTTTGGGACCTCGAAGTGGCCGACACCGGCCCCGGATTCACGCCCGGCGGATCGCTGGAAGTTGGAGGTTCGACGAATGACGATCCGGGATCGCTCCAAGAGCTACAGCGATGCCTGGCGACGGTTAGCCAGATTGCTCAGGCGCATGGCGGTTCGATAAGTCTCGCCAACTGCCCGCAAGGCGGTGGTGCGATCAGCATGATGATTCCCGGCGAGCCTCGGGAACAGCAAAAAAACATTGACGAAGCAGCTTAATAGGATCCAGGTAACTAATGGTCAATCAAAACTCATCGAGCAAAGACTTGATACAACGGTTGAAAAAAAACCGGCGTGTCGTTGTCGGAATCGTGGCGGTGTTGATCGCTTTCGGCGGATTTCACTACACGCAGTGGCAGCAAGGTCAGCGCGAGATCTTTTTGTTCAACGGGGCCACTTTCAAGGAACACGAGCTGAGTCGAATCGAAATGGCTTTCGCAAAGTCTGGTTTGAATGACTACCGTGTCACGGAAGGGAAGATCGGTGTCGCCTACCAGGATCGCAAGGATTACCTCGCGGCCATCGCGAAGCACAAAGCAGAGCCGGGAGCCATCAAAGCCAATGATGATGCCAAGAACCCTCTTTTCCCCAACCGAGATCAACGACTTCAAGCGGCCATTGAAGCCAAAAGGCAGAAAATCAACGAATCGTTGTCGAAGCTTAAGTTTGTGGCGGAATCCTGGGTCGACTATGACGAAAGCAAGTCGGGCGGTCTTTCAACGGGGATTCAGCGATCGATCGTGGTGGCGGTCGCCAAGAAAACAGGATTCCTGAATCAACTTGAGATCGCAACGATTCGAGATGTGTGTCGGCACTCCGTTGCGGGCGCGACCAACGAAGACATTGTGATAACGGACACCCGAGCGGGCATCAGCTTCAATAGCGATGCGATTCTCAACAAAGATCAACTGCAGGGCTCATTGGCCCGGCAAGTCAAAATCAATGACTTGAGGCAGCGCATCGATCAAGCATTGGGACACCTTCAGGGAATTGAAGTTGCGGTTTCGTCGATGAAGCCGCGCGTGGTTGAACTTGCCAAAAGGAATGTGACTCAAAAGCCGGCAACGCCCCAGGTTGGTGCCAATCAGCCGGTTCAAGTCCACAATGAGATGCCGGACTCTCCGGTCGAACAACAGCTTGAAGATCGATTTCGAATTCGCGTGCTCGTTTCGCGAGAAACGATGGCCAACGAAAACGTCGGTTTTGAAAACGTCAAAGATGTCAAATCGGCCCGTTCGCTTTTCGAAAAAACTCGCCTGCAAATTCTTCCCAAGGTCGACGACGTTGTCAGTCACTGGGATTCCGCTGGACACCACGAAATTGAGGTGGTTCCCGACCAGGATTTATTCGAACGACGGACGACCAAGGCGTCCGCGGCCGCCTCGATCGACTGGCCCGCACTTTTGAGTTGGGTTCAGGTCAATTGGTTGGCACTGGTGTTGATTACGGCCGCGGTGACTTGCATCTTGATTTTGTTGCGACGGAATCCGAACGGGAAAAGCCAGTTTCGTTCCAATGCAACTGCCAATCACAACCAGGTGACGCCTCAATCTGCCCCTTCGCCTCAGGCGGCTACGATTCCCATCGCGACGGCTCGTCAGCCCGTAAATCGGGCCCGTACAGAAGAGCCGCCCCAAGACAAACAGCTTCGTCAGGAGATTTCGGAATTCATTCGAAATCATCCAGATCAAGCCACCGAGATACTCCAGGATTGGATGAAGGACGCAGCGTGATGAAAAACAAAACGATGCCTATTTCGAGCCAATTGGCAAAGCTGTTGGCAATTGGCCTGTTCCTTGTAAGCGTGACTTGCTTCGGCCTGGAGTCTTCGGGTCAGAATCGGGAACTGCCGCCAAACATGTTGAGTCCCAAAAAGGACGGCAATCAGCTGGAACCGAAAACCGCGTACACCGTTCCTGTAACGGTACGGCCACAGAATCAACCCGATGGAGCTCGTGTCAGCCACGTGCCTCGTGACGCACAGGACCAATTCAAGTCGCTTGAGCAAAAGCTCAATATTTCCGCAAGCAGTCCCAAGGGAACAATCAAGAATGATCCTTTGGACAAGAAGCTGGCCGCCGAAGAAAAAGAAACCAACGCCAATCCAATCGCGTCGTTTGCAAATATTCAGGACATGCAGCCTGTACTGAAGGTGGTTGGCGGCCTGTGTGTTGTGATCGCGATTTTCTTTGCTTTTACCATCATGGCCAGAAAATCCGGGGCCAAAGTCAACGGAAGAATTCCGGAGGAGATTTTCCAGGTTCTCGGCCAGATGCCTCTCGATTCCAAGCGGCAATTGCAGTTGGTGCGATTCGGTAGCAAGATCCTGCTGCTCAACGCCACCGACAAAATGGTGCAACCGATCGGCGAAATTGAAGATCCCATTGAAGTTGAGCACGTGATGTCGTTAATTCACTCGGGTCGCGCCGCCGACGCATTCGCCAGTTTCCGGCGGACGACAAGCCAGATGCGGCAACAGCGTCGCGCCCAAAGGCTTTACCCGTCCAATATCCATCCGGACTCGGAAATTTCTGAACCGCAACCTCGACTTGGAAGTACCAACGTTTTCGAAGCTTAGGCGACGTGTGACCCAAAGGAGTGGTGTTTTGTCGCAGACCCAAGAAATGAGCGTCGTCATTGGGCGACGCAACCCAATCTGGAAGTTCATTGTAATGACAGCGATTGCGCTGCCCGCGTTTTTCGGTGCAAGCTTCAATGCTGTCGCGCAGTCGAATGACGAATTGGAAAAAGCAAACAGCGAGATTTCTTTCGCGCAAGATTCTCCTGGACGATCTTCCAGCAGCTCATCACCTGAAGTCGGCAAAGGCCTCGACGGTGAAATGAGCAAGCTGGTCGAGGAAGTCACTTCCCCGGAACAACTCCCTTCGACGATCAAGGCATTGCTTACCTTGGGCGTTTTGAGTTTGGCGCCAGCGATCTTGTTGATGACGACGTGTTACGTACGTGTCGTGGTCGTGCTAAGCCTTTTGCGGCAGGCATTCGGCGCACAAAACCTTCCTCCGACCCAGGTCGTTACCGCGTTGGCGCTGTTTATCACGCTGCTGGTAATGGCTCCCGTCTGGAATGACGTGAAAACCAATGCGATCGATCCTTACGTCAACGAAGAACTGACCTGGGACGACGCGTGGGAAAAAGGTTCGCTACCGGTCAAGCGGTTTATGAGCCGTCAAATCGAAGTCGCGAACAACAATGACGACATCTTGATGTTTTACCAGTACTTGCCCGAATCGGAGCGGCAGCAAGAACCCGAGACCTTTCGCGACGTTCCGATGAAAGTCATGTTGCCTGCCTTCATCGTCAGCGAACTGAAAATTGCCTTCCTGATTGGCTTCCAGATTTTCCTTCCCTTCCTGGTCATCGACCTGATCGTCTCGAGTGTGACCATTTCAATGGGCATGTACATGCTTCCGCCGACCATGGTCAGCCTGCCGCTAAAAATCATCCTGTTTGTGATTGTCGACGGTTGGAACCTGGTGATTGGCATGTTGCTTCAGAGCTTTGCTCCCTACACCTGATGCAAATGGGGATTTTGGGCGGACTTTGTATTTGATCAGAGCGTAGAACATGAATTCATATCAAGCGGCAGAATTGGTTCAACAAGCGATTTGGCAAGTGCTGTTGTTGGCTGCACCCGTCCTGATCACCGGCTTGGTGGTGGGACTGGTGATTGGCATCTTTCAGTCGTTCACGCAGATTCAGGATCATACGCTGGGCTTCGTACCCAAGATGATTGCGATCCTGGTCGTCATCTGTCTGTGCTTGCCCTGGCTCTTTGAAACCATGTCGGACTATAGCAGCGAAACATTTGAGCAGATTCCGAGCCGAATTTCCGAAGGGGAACCGTGAGCGGAATGGAATCGGTCCAGCTTGCCCCGCTTGGGTTGGTCGTTGCCAGGCTATCGGGCGTTTTGATCGCTTCTCCATTTTGGGGAAATCGCGCCCTGTCGATGCGGATGCGAATCGCGGTCTGCGTCATGTTGGCATTCTGCTTTGCGCCCTTCGTCACGGAGCAGGCAAACCTCGATTTCGCAAACCGACTCGACTACCTGATCGCCGCCATCGGGGAACTCTTTCAAGGCGCGTTGTTTGGTTTAGCCGTTCATATCGTATTCAAATCGATGTTGATGGCGGGCGAGTTAATTGGTGTCCCTCTCGGGCTGCGCGGGCAATCGGCGGGTAGAGAAAGCTCAGCGGTTGGTTCCAGTTTGAATGAAGCGGATTCGTCGACCGGAAAGCTATTCGACGTAACAGCCATGGCGATCTTTATCCTGGTTGGCGGTCCTTCGCTTTTGATCGCTGGTGTCTTTGACTCGTTTCAATCGCAGCCGGTCGGACATGGCTGGATGAATGAAGCGTCGCTCGAGTCGTTGATGGCGATCGTCCCGGCAAGTTTTCTGATCGGTTTGAAGATTGCGTTTCCAATCGTCGTTTGTCAGTGGATTGCTTTGCTGGTCGTTGGCATCGTCAGTCGAACCCTCCCCCAAGTCTCGACGTTCCAGGTCGGATTGCCCTTAGCTGTCTCAGCAACATGGATTGCGATCCTGTTTTCAATCGGCACGATTGCGTTGATATATGGACAGCAGATCGAGGCATTTACCGAAACCGTATTCACCGAATGGCGTGAGCCGGTTTCCAGTGACTCAATGCCCACCATTCGGGAGGTAGCTCATGGATGATCGCCATCTTCCAGCCTCCGAACGCAAACGGCAAAGGCTGCGTGCACAAGGTGATGTCGCCAAAAGTCACGAGGCAAATTCGACCCTTGTTTTCCTTACCTTGATGGTCGTCGGATCGGCCACCGCCAGTGGAATGATGCGATGGTATGAGCAGTTTGCTCTCGGTGTCTGGCAAACCGAGACCAGCGCGTTCACGGATGCGGCTGCGTTGCAGGGAATCCTGGCGCAACTGATTTTCCAGTTGCTATGGGTGTTCGGCAGCGCTGCGCTGGCGTGTGGGCTTTGCTCGTTTGCAATTAACTTCCTGCAAACCAGGAAGATTTTTCGAACTCAGCCGCGGCAAAATATCTTTGATTCAATCGGCGGCTCAATTCGCCAATGGTTTTCGCTGGAGTCGCCCTACGCCTTTCTTGTCGGAATCGCCAAGGTCCTTGTGGTTGGAGGAATCGTTTACTTCGTTTTGCGACAGGACGTCCTCACATTGTTTGAATTTGGATCGAACAACCCTCGCCAATGGCTTGAGCAAGCGATCGGCATCGTCTTCAAGGCAAGTTTTGCTTCCGCCATGACGCTCGTTGGTTTTGGACTGCTGGACTATGGTTGGCGACGATGGCGGTACGAACAACGAATCATGATGACAAGCGAAGAGCAGCGCGAGGAAATTCGTGAGATCCAAATGGATCCACAGTTGGTTCAGCGGCGGAGACAGCAAAATGCCAGGTGATACACCGTTGTCGAGAAGCAATCAATCTTCTGGAGCATAGCCGAACTCATTCATGTAACGCGACAGTCGTTGGTCGATCGCGTTCTTAATCCGATCATCAAACTTTCTCGGATTCATTTTGTGTTTTTTCCGGCTCTTAACATTCGCCCCAATGGCATCTTTTGCCTCGGAAAAGGGTGGTAGATCCAAGCGCTCGTAAACGTCGCCGATCGCGTTCAGAGGATCGGTGACGAATTCTTCGAATCGCATCTCCACCAGGTTTTTGGGTGGGATGGTTCCCCGATTCGAAAAGTAGGAGTCGTACATTTGCTCGAATGAACTCAAAACAAATTCGAGAAGTTCATCGTCGTCATACTTCGGATCCTGGAATCCGTGGAAGTAATCCAGCGACCGCCAAAGATGGATCGTCGAGGGGATGACCGAGTAGGGGTGCCTCGAGAGGTGAATGAATTTCGCATCCGGGAACCACTCCGCCAGTAACTTGACTCGTCCGGTGTGAGGCGGGGATTTCAAAACCAGCTGCTTCTGGTCGCGAAAGGTGAGCGCCTTGTAAAACCCAATTAGCTTTTCACGGAGGTCTTCAGTGGATTCGGGATCAAGGCATTCGGATGTCAGCAACTTGAGGTGCGAATCAACGTTATTCGGAAAAGCGATTCGTCGATAGGGCGTTGGGGCACTGAGCGCGGCAAGTGCAAAATCGCATTCCTGGGGCGCGTCGGCCGCCAGTTTCATGTTATCCATCGGCCGTCGTCGAGGAAGAAGCACTTTGACCAGCCAATAGAGGGCCCAACGCGAAGCCAGAAAGTGGTGGGGCGTGAAACAGTCGAATGTCGTCGGGAATCCGAGCCTCGAGTCATGTCCCATGAGTTCATGCAACAACGTCGTCCCCGTGCGCCAATGTCCCACGATGAAAATCGGTGGAGCCGCCAACTCGGTTTTTTCGATCTTCTTGCGATAACGAAATCGTTGAATTTGGGTGAGCGCTGAGCCAATCGCGGCACAAGCCGAAATCGGGATCAATGAAGGAACTCGCGTGAGGCTAACCCGATAGTTGCCTTCGGATAGAAGCTGAAAAAACTCGCCCAGTCGCATGCCATTCCAGAGTCGTGGAGCCCATGGCGGAAAAAAGTTTTTCTTGGGCTCTCCGGATTCCGGTTTGCGACCATTGGAGCCGGTATTGGTTCCATGGTCCATTTCCAGGTTTTTGTCCGGATCCTTATCCGTCGACGCACCGACAGGATCCCTTGGTCCTTTGGCGATGGCAGCCGCATCCTCAGGCGTCTGGGTCGTGGACGAATTTTCCGAACGATCAACCATCTTCTGGAAGAGTAGCCTTCTGGAAGAACATCTTGGGGGTAGAGCAACTACGGCAGTTTGCACACTATCGACCCACAAAGCCAGTTGTCTGAGCGACCCACAAGCCAGTTGTCTAAGCGACGTTCCGAGTCGGCGGAACGGTGCGAATATCAAAGAGTCCGAAGATCTCTTTTCGCGTAAGTCCTAGGTTAGCAGGTTCGGCCGTGTTTGACAAAATGGCGTCAAACAGTTCCCGTTTTTCCTCGAGGACCTGGTTGATTCTTTCTTCGATCGAGCCAAGGGTCAACATTCGGGTAACCGTAACACTTCCAGCTGCCCCAATTCGGTGGGCGCGATTGATGGCCTGGTCTTCCACGGCTGGATTCCACCATCGATCAAACAAAAACACATAACGGCAAAATTGAAGATTGAGTCCGACGCTTCCCGCGCCATAACTCATCAGCAGAACGGAACGATCGGGATTCTCTTTGAACTCGGCCAGGATCGGTTCGCGTTTTTTCGAGGGAATGCGACCGTGATAGGCGAGCGGGTTGAATCGCTCAAGGCGAGCCGAGATGTCATCCAGCGAGTTGACCCATTGGCTAAATACGATGGCTTTCTGGCCGCTTTTCGCGACTTCTTCCAAATCGGCTTCGAGTCTCTCCATCTTGGCGCTGGCACCCGTCACCGGGTCGAAATTGCAAATTTGTTTTAGGCGAAGCACCAATTCAAAGACGTGCTGGATCGTGATCTGACTGCCAAGATCATTCAGTTTGATAACGCCAGCTTCCTCGGCTTGTGTGTATCTCTCGGCCTGCTCCGGAGTCAAGTAAAGTTCGGCGTCGCGCATCAAACGCGGCGGCATATCCTGGAGCACCTGATCCTTGGTTCGGCGGATAATATGGTCTCGAACTTCTGTCGCGATCCGGTGCGGCGGCATGTCGTTGTTCAAGTAGCCGCTGCTCAGAAATTCAAAAATGCCGACGATGTCTTCCTGGCTATTTTCAATTGGGGTTCCCGTGAGTGCCCAGCTGCGGGAACGGCTGATTCCGCGCACCACTTTGCTCGTGGTGCTGTTCCGGTTTTTGATTCGCTGGGCTTCGTCAAGAACGACCAGATCGAAATTGAGATCGGGGTCATTAACGAATTCTCGGTCCCGAGTGACCAGCTCATAGTTGGCGATCGTGACCGGAACGGAATCCTGTTCCCACTGAAATTCGCGTTTGGCTTGGTTGCCCTCGACGACATTGATACCGATCTCGGGGGCCCAGAGATTGAATTCGCGTTGCCAATTGGGCACGAGTGGTTTGGGGCAAATCAAAAGGACCGATTTGACTTCGCCACTTCGAATTAGGAGACGCAAAGTCGTAATGGCTTGCATCGTTTTGCCCAGACCCATTTCATCCGCGAGGATGGCCGTGTGGCGCGGATAGAGAAAAGCAATGCCTTCGTACTGGTAGGGGAACGGTTCGAAGGGGAATTCAACAAGACCATTGTCGACAAGTGTCTCCATGGGAGGCTGGAGCACATAGAACAAACGATCTTGGAGTTTGATCACATCACGAGGAGGAGCCATTCGCGAGTATTGAGTCGCAGCTTCATTGTCACTTTTACCCTTGGGCTTCTTTTTTGCTTTTGGCTTTGACTTCGGCTGGGCCTTGGAAAAAATCGATTTCTGCGCCGATTGCGTGAATTGAAAACTCTTGATTTTTGGCAAGGCGGGCTTGGCATTCAGCGACACGACTGCGGGCATTTCGATCGGCTGGAATAAATCCGAGCGGACTTCAAGACCCGGAGGCGTCGAGTGACTTGGCGTATCATCTGGAGTGAGCATGGCGGCGACCGAGTAAGGGATTCGTCAGGCAGCGGCTTTCGCTTGGGCAAGAGCTTCCTGGATCCGTTCGAAGGGCTCGCCGATGTAAGGCAAGTGGACGAACTGCTCCATGCGCTGAACCAACTCTTGAGTCTCCAAAACGGACGTGGAAAGAAAGGACACGCCTTCGACCTGAAACATTTGAGCTTCCTGGTTGTATGAATGCGACGCTTCCTGCTCATCCGTTGAAATTGGATGAAGGACAGGGCAGGGCAGGGATGGCTGGATGTCCAATAGTTCAGCTGGCTTCACCAACAAGGCGGTAAGATCCCGTTGCGTTTTCGCCAGAAGTGCCGAACCAATCTGATCACAGAAAACAAAGGACTGAAGGGTACGCCCGTAAAGAATCTCTTGGGCCTTGTTCGGAGTTACAGGAAGCGTGCAATGAAACTCAAGTGGTCGACCGATTCGATCCAGTAACAAGAGGCCGCCGCAGAAGCTGTTTTCATCGAGATCAACCACAGAAAGGAATCCAAAGATCGGCGCAGATTCCTTTTTCCCATCGCTCATAATTTGAAGACTCCGAATGTCAAGTCTTTCAGGTAAAACCCATCCAACTAATTTGTTTTCGTCGAATTTCGTTGGCGATGAACAAAGCGGAACCGAGATTTTCGGTTGTAACGTTTTGAGAGGCTGGATTGCGTAGCGGCTCGTCATTCAAGCCGAATTCGACCGTGGTTTTGGTATGCAAACCTACCAAATTCTGTTTGACGAATTTAACAATTGTTCATCTCAGCCAAGGATGAACATTTGCGCAAAAATTTTTGTTCGATTGTTTTTTATTCAAGTGCCCATGTTGAATTGGCTCATTGGCCGCAGATATTCCTCGACACTTTCTGAGGCGTTGTTTATACTAAAAACCATAACAACAAATTGCCCGGAGCAGACTCCATGAGCCAGGATTCACAAAACGTTTCTCCCATGTTTCGCATTGATGTTTCGCCCAACGCTAGCGGAACCGATGGATCAGCAAACAATCCGGGTAATGAAATCTCTGAACTGCTTCGACATCTTGTGATTGGGCAAGATCGACAAAACGAATTGCTCGAGGAAATGGTTGAGCAAATGGGGGCTGCCCAACGTCAGCGCGCTGCAGAATTGGGACAATGGAAAGAAGCCAATCCTGTTTTGGCACGGCGATGCCGGGCTGCTGCTGAGGCCTTGAGTCAAGTTCAAACCGAATTTCTGGAAAACATGACTTTCGAAATCAATGAAAATTTCGAGTCGATGTTGGATGGTGAATTCGTTCTTAATGAATTCGTCGACCGGTTTGGTCCACGTTTGGCCCATTTGAACGGCGTGTTGCAGTTGTTGGCTCAGCTGAGCAGCGTTCCGAATCCGACCAACCAATCTTGATATTGTCGTTTGCCAACGATAATGCCGCTCAGCCTGGACCTGGCTAAAGGCTTCGTCCCGGCTCCAACGCCTTTTTTGGTTTTGCCGATCTGAAGTGTGTTTCCGCTGCGAAATTGCCACGAGCATTTCGTTCATTCCCGCCGACGTATCCTGGATCCCGGTTTCCACTCGGGTTACCAATTTGCGCGTCTTCGGTCTCGTTGTATCATTTCGACTTGGGAAGTTGAAATGAGGGCGAATTGCGATGTTAATCGGTGGAGAGCAGGTCACGTGTCAAACCGAGGACTTTATTCGTCTTCACGGATTTTTCCTGCCTGCGGGCGGCGAATCCAAGGCGGAGCTCGATGCGGTCTTCATTAGTCACGCGATCGGTGGCAATTTTTACAATTCACGCTTCCTCACCCGACTGGCGCTCAGTTGCCACGATGCGGGTTTGCCCGTGTTGATGGCGAACAATCGCGGGCACGACGTCGTCAATTATGTCGCGGCGGGTGCCGGGAGAAAAAAGCAGGGTGCCGCGTTTGAAAAAGTTTCTGATTGTCGACTCGACTATGCGGCCTGGATCAAGCTTTTATCGGATCGCGGCTTTCGGCGAATTGGAATCATCGGGCACAGCCTGGGTGCAATCAAAGCGATCTACAGCCAGGCATTCAAGCCACGTGAAGAAGTCGCTGCCATCGTCGCTTTTTCGGCTTCGCGTTTACGCTACCAGGACTTTATTGAGTCTCCCCACGTGGACACTTTCCTCGGTTATTTGAACCAGGCAAAACAATTGTGCAACGACGGAAAATCAGAACAGCTGATGGAAGTTGATTTTCCTTTTCCAATCTTGATTTCGGCAGGAACCTACGTCGATAAGTACGATGACGCTGACCGATACAATTGGCTCAACTTTGTTGACAAAATTCAGGTTCCGACTTGGTTGGCTTTTGGCGAACGGGAGCTGAATGATAATGCGGCATTCCAAGGCCTGCTGGAGCAGGTGCAGTCGCTTGGGCTCGACAACCGTCAGTTCGAGACCGAAGTCGTTCCGGGCGCCAATCATTACTACACCGGGTGTCAGCAAGAAGCTGCGGATCGGATGATCCGTTGGTTCTCAGATCGGTTTGCACCTGCCTAACGGGAAGGATTCAGTTTGGCGATTGTCCAAGAACAAGACTACGTATTCTGTAAGTCGGCAACCTACATCGGCGTGGAAGGAATTGGGAAAGGTTGTCTGATCGGCACACAAAAGCTGATCTTGGGTTTGCCAGAGTCGATCGATTCCGCCGTCTGGAATCGCTATTTTCAGACGACGACCTATTCCATTGACGGTATGCCTCCTTGGCAAGTGTTGCAGACGGTCGCGGAATCCGAATCGACGGTTCTTGAAGGCTTCGAGGATGTGCTGACAAGCCTTGGAGAGTCGTTTCAAGGCGCCGTTTTCGTCGATTTGGAACAGCAGAAACGCCTGAAGGTTCGCTCAGGCTGGCTTACCAAAGGCATCTACTGGTCATCGAATGAACGGGGGCCCGGGTGGCAAGGCTATGGGCTGGGAAAGAAAGCGGTCGCTGACCAGTGGGTCGCGTTTTATCGCGGTCACCCAATCGCTGTCTGAGCCCGCTGACGGCAAAGCCGATAAATCGAAAAAGCCCAACCCAGCATGATCGCAAAGGGAGTTCCCATCATCAGGAAGATGCTCAGAACATAGCCCTGCTGAAGTCGCTCAGGTTCCTCGGCAACCGCGTCTTTGCAATTGGGGCAAGCCTGACCCTCAGCAGCCAACAGAAGCAGCAGAGTTGCGGCACAAGCGAACACAATAATCCACTTTGCGATTCGGTGCGGATTTTTGACGAGGTCGTTCATCGACTAACTGGCGGGTGGTTGAAAAAATATGTAGAGCATCAAATATACTACCACGCCGGTGATAGAAACATAAAGCCAAATCGGGAATGTCCATTTGACAAGCTTTTTGTGCGCCTCAATCTTGTTTCGAAATCCAAGCACAATGGACGTCACGGCCAAAAAGGGAACGGCCGCGGCCAAGACGACGTGAGTCAACAAAATCAGATAGTAAACGTATTTGACGCTCGGGTAGCTTTCGCCGGGAAACTTTCTGCTGGGCACGTTGAAGTGGTAGATCAAATAGCAAATCAGGAAAACAACCGAAACGCCAAAACAGCCCAGCATCGCAATCTTATGGGCCTGTAGTTTATTCTGCTTGACCAGAATGAACCCGGCAACAAGCAAGATCGTCGCGAGTGAATTGAGCCCCGCATTCACGTGGGGCAGGTTGTGGACGAAATCCATCGTTACTTGTCTTTCGCTTTGTTCTCTGATTTCAGGTAATCGTGCGGCGTCGATTCCAACTTGAGTTGACGAGCATGCGAGATGAGTTTTTCAACCTCTTTCTCATCGCCCCAATGGTACTTACCCCGCACTTCTCCCCAGCGATCAACCAACAAAAGCTCAGTCGGGTGGTGCCCGTCATGAGAATGGGCGCCAAAATATTCGCCCGCGACACGCTCGATGTATTTCGGATCGCCAGTCAGAAAGGTCCAGATCTCGGGATCGGCTTTCAGCTTTCGAGCGTAACCTCTTAACAGTGACTCGGTGTCGTATTCCGCGTCGGTCGTGATGCTGAAGACTGGAAGTTCTTCCTTTTTGAATCGTTCTTGCAGCGTACTGATGGTTGCGTTCTGGCGAACACAGATTCCAGGGCAGCGGGAAAAGAAAAAGCTGGCAATCCAAACGCCCCCGGTAAGGTCTCGGGAAAACAGGTCCTTGCCTTCACTGGTCTTGAGGCGAAAGTCCTTAAGGTATTTCACGTGATCCGGGTTGAACGCAGCTTTGCTGGCCAAGACGTTGCGGGTTTTGACCGTCTTGTCGAGTGGCGGTTCCGTTTCCGCAAGAACTTCCTTGAGGACCTTGTCAAATCGTTCCATCTCACGATCATCGTTCCATTTGAAACGATCTCGATAACGACCCCAACGATCGACCAGCAGGATGTCGTCGGTGTGATTTGCCGGATCCGCAATCACACGAAAAGAAAATTCCGCAAGTTGTTTGATTTCAAATTCGGCGCCTGTCAAAAACAACCATTGCTTTGGATCCGCGTCATAGGAGTCCGCATATTTGCGAAGAACTTCGGGCGTATCGGATTCGGGATCGCAAGTAATGCTGATGAACGTCATGTCCAATTCGTCTTTGTATTTTTCCGTTAGCGACTTGACACGATCATTGAAGCGACGGCAGATGGTTGGACAGGAAGTGAAGAACAAGTTGACTGCGTAAGGCTTGCCCGCCAACTCTGCACTATCGAATTTCTCGCCTGATCTTTCGGTCAACTGGAATCGGTCGACGTCCGGAAGTTGTTTCCAATCCAGATCAACGAAAACCCGTCCGTCGTTTTCTTCGACTTTGGCATTCCCCTTGTTTCCCGAGCCGAATATTCGATCGTATCCGATCCAGCCTCCGACAATCAAAACGCCCAGCCAAAGGACCCAAACGAGTGGTTTTGTGTTTTTCATCAATTAGCTCCCTGAACGAAAACTATTCGTGCGGATTCTTTTCGGGCAACTGTTTCGAGGTGTCCGGGCCGCTTTCCATCCGCTGTTCCGAGTAGTACAGCGACCTCATGCCGATGTCCGGCATCAAACTCGCAAGCAGCGCCAGGCCGAGGATCGTTGCCGGGATGGTCATGAAATACTTCCAGACCTTCTCCCAGCGAAGGTGCATGAAGTAGCAAATTACCAACGAAGCTTTGGCCACCGCGACGGCGAGAAAAGCAAGCCACGTGGCCGTTTGATTTGGGAATATCGGAATGTAGGCAATGGCAACCGAAATCGCGGTCAGTCCACATAACGCAACAAACACCCAGACAAATGTCTGGCCATGCGAAGATGCAGAATGGCTGTCCGATGGGTGTGTCACGATCAACCTTTTAAAAAAGATAAATCAATGGAAACAGAAAGATCCAAACCAAGTCCACGAAATGCCAGTAAAGGGCGACGTTTTCGACCGTGCCTGCGCGGCTGGTGCCCAGTCGAAAGGGCAGCAGAAAGACGAACGCCAGGAGGCCGAAAATGACGTGAATCGCGTGGAGCCCCGTCAGCATGAAATAGGTGTTCATCCAAGTGTTGCCACTGGGAACCACCATTGGCAACTTCAGCCCGAGGTCTTCGTTTACCCCATGTTTCAAATCGGCGGTCATCTCGATCAACTGAAGTCGATCCTGGGTGGGTCGCATTTGTTCGACGAGTGAAAGCAGGCGTTTTGATTTTTCAGCCGAGATCGTTTCAATTTCCGTTTTGGCGTCGTCGATCGACTTGCCTTTTAATTTCGCAAGTAACTCATCGATTGGTTTTTCTTTTCCCGGCAAACCGGTCAGCAAAGATTTTTTCAGGGTGACCGTATCAAGGATTGCTTCCTTGGGCGTCAATGATGCGAGTTCGTTCGCAATCGATTTGCAAAGTTCCAAATGATCGTCAAGCTGTTGCTTTTCGAGATTCAAGGCTTCCAGCGAAGCGTTCAGTTCGGTCAGTTGGGATTCCCCAAAATTCTTTGAAGCGTCGTCTATTTGATCCAAGTGGTAAATCTGGTTAGCCGCCCAAGTCATGGCCCGATCGCGCAAAAGCGCATCGTCCTCGTTGGCGACATATCGCGTTGTCCAGGAAACCAATCCTGATTTCGCCAGGTAGCCTTTTTCGAGTTGTTCTTTCTCGATATCGGTTAGACCAGCTGAAGTCTCTTTTTTCTTTTCCAGATCCGCCAGCAGGAGGTCCAACTCCTGCCCCAGATGTGTCATGTAGTAGATATCTGCCCGATCATGAATTCGACTGGTTCCCGCTTTCGGGAAGATGCCATGTTCAAACTTGGATTTGTATTCAACCGCTTTGATGCCAAGAAAACCGAGGCCCAGAATCAGGGTCAGAAGCATCCATAGCTTGGCTTTTCCCGCCCGGTTCTGTTTGGCGGCTTCCAGGGCAAAAACAATCGAAGCGCTGGAGCAGATCAACACAAACGTGTTGATGGCTCCCAGCCATTCTTTGACATGAACACTCTCGGGACTTGGCCAGATCCCGCCGGGCGAACCAAATCGTAGGACCACGTAAGTGCCAATCAGGGCCGAAAAGAACATGATCTCGGTAGAAAGAAACAGCCAGACACAGAGCTTTCCCCGTGAAATCGGCAAGGCCGGCTGATACTCAAGTGGTTGAACCTGATGTTCTGTCATGAGTTTAAGCGACTGATCCTGGCGGGTGGTTCGGCGAACTCCTGATCACGCTTCGGCATGCGATCAAAGAACTGCCGCAATCAAAAGGGCTAACATGTACAAAGGCAGATAGAGCAATGAAACCTTGAGCAGTTTTCGTGAAATGGAAACGTCTGCCGGAGTGGAGCCTTGATCCGATTTGGAGGGCCAGCTCCTGGACGTAATCACACGCGCAAACTGCATGGAAGCCATCAAGAACCAAATGCCCAAAGCGATGGCAGAAATCAACAGGATTACGGCTCCCAATCGACTCTCCACGAAAAGGGCTGGCAAACATCCAACGGGAATCAAAACCAAGCCGAATCCAACCGCCCAACGACCGGCCCATTTTCCCGATGGATCCACCACCGTGATCATTTGAATTTTTCCATCCGCGTAATCTTCACGATACAGCCAAGCGATCGACATGAAATGCGGAAACTGCCAAATCAGGAGGACCGCAAAAAAGCTCCAGGCACTGGGCGAGATACCTGTTTCCGATTGGGCGGCACCGATCAAAATTGGCATTGCGCCCGGAATCGCGCCGATCATCGTGTTGTAAACGGTGTGTAGCTTGAGCGGCGTATAAATCCAAACGTACAAAAACCAGGTAACGAACCCGAGAACCGCGACCCACCAGTTGCAAAGCATCCACATGATCGCGATGCCGACGCCAAACGTCACCGCACCAAAAACCGCAACTTCGGTTGCCGACAAGCGACCCCCGGGTAGCGGGCGCTTGGAAGTTCGAAACATCAAGAAGTCGGTGTATCGTTCCAGGTATTGGTTCAAAGCACAGCCACTGGAAGCGATCAAGAGGACGCCCAACGCGGCATTCGCCAATCCAATCAAGTCCGATCTGGCACCGCTCAATAACCCGCCGACAAAAACGGTAAACAATACCATCACCGCAATTCGCGGCTTGCACAGCGCCACGTAATCGCGAAGACGACTTGTCTCTACCGATTTTGTTTGAATGGCTGGTCTCATCGATTCACTGAATCAAAAAAATGACTAACTCGTAACAGCATCCAAGCTTTTCACGTCTGGCGACTTTGGACTGGGGATATACCAGAACTGTCGGAAACACTTCACCATCAAGACGGACGACGTCGCCAAGATCAATGAACCGGTCGCAACATGCATCGTAATCAAGTTCATTTGCCAGAATGATTTTTCGGCAATCACGTAATGGGAGGTCGCCGCCAAATTGTCAAACCAAGCTGGCCAACCGTACTTGACGACCCAAGTCGTGAGGCCCAATCCTACCTGTATTAAAACCAAAAATGCGAGAAAAAACGAGGTCCTGCGGAACCCGTAATTTTTACCCACTTTTGCTCGTGAAAGTCCAAATAACGCCAAGGCGAGGATTGCGACCACCACGGCCATCGCGATGTGAAGGACGACAACGAACCCAAAATAGCCCGTCGATGCCGTGTCGCTCATGTGACGAATTGCCGCACCCACACCCAGCTGGAGAAAGCTTGAGGTAAACAGCAGAACTGACAACAGGCTGAATAAGGTTCCAAATTGCCTAGGAGGTTGGCCTTGATCCGATTCCCGTTCCCGCCACCAGCTGCTGCACATCACCGTGACCGCCGCCACCAAAGCAAAAAAACCGGGGCCGACCGTGCCATGGATTTGGGCCACGAGTCGATCGTCTTGCAGTACGCGAATTCCGCCAAGCATTCCCTGGAAGATTACCAGGAATAGCACGCCGATGGACACCCAGCGAAACCAAACTCGCTTGTCGCGTGCAAAGGCGGTCGCCACCAAAAAAATCGCAAGGATTCCGGCCAGAGAGCCCAGCAATCGGTGCCCATGTTCAACAAACAAATCCCAGGGCCCGAAGAACCAATCTCTCACCGGGTACGCGAACATGTTGTAGTTGTAGGTATTGGGCCAATCGGGAACCGCCATCCCCGCATCGAAAGTCGTGACCAGTCCGCCGACCCAGATCAACGGGAACACAACGCAAAGTAGCATCTGCGCAACACGCAATGGCATGCGGCTGAATGTCGGTTCCGTTGTCAGTTGCCGATTCATGATTCACTGTCTTCAAATTGCGGCCAATAGTCTTTTTCGCAACCTGGCTGGCTGTACTCGTAGGGGCCACGGTAAACCCGTGGCTGGGTTGTAAAGTTTCCGTGAGCAGGCGGGCTCGGGACGCTCCATTCCAGTGTGTTGGCATTCCAGGGATTGTTTCCACTCTTTTTGCCGAACAACCAGGAGCCGACAAAGTTCAAAACAAATAACAACTGGACAAAGCCCATGGCGAATGCACAAATCGAAATGAATTGATTCATCGGCAGCAGGTCCGCGAATTCTTCGAAATGGTAGGGATCCGCATAACGACGAGGAAAACCGCGATTTCCGAGGAAATGCATCGGGAAAAATGTGCCGTTCAAGAAAATAAACGTAAGAACGAAGTGAATCTTGCCGAGCGTTTCGTTCATCATGCGGCCGAACATCTTGGGGTACCAGTAATAAATACCGGCAAACATCCCCAGCACGCTTCCCGCGAACAGCACGTAATGAAAATGGGCAACGATCAGATAAGTGTCGTGGATGTACTGATCCACCGTGCTCGCGGCCATCACGATTCCTGAGAGTCCGCCGATGATGAACATCGCAACGAATCCAGCCGCAAATAGAAAGGGTGTGGTGAACTGCACGTTTCCACCCCAGATCGTCCCGAGCCAATTGAAAACTTTGACACCACTTGGCAATGCGATCAGCATCGTCGAAACCATGAAGGTCAAACCGAGCAGGGGATGCATGCCGGAGACAAACATGTGGTGTCCCCAGACGATGAAGCCAAGCCCGGCGATTCCACAGACGGAATAAACCATCGGGCGATAGCCAAACAATGGCTTACGCGAAAAACAGCTCAGGATATCGGACACGAATCCCATCGCCGGCAGAATCATGATGTAAACCGCGGGATGCGAATAGAACCAAAACAAGTGTTGCCAAAGCAACGATTGCCCGCCACCGGCAACGGCTTCCGAATTGTTGGACGATAAGCCTTCCGCCAGGAAAAAACCGGTTCCCAGCAAGCGATCCGATAGCAACATAATTAGAGCCGCCGTAAGAACCGGCAGTGCAAACGCTTGAATCAAAGCCGTGATGAACAAGGCCCAGACGGTCATGGGCAATCGGAACATCGTCATCCCGGGTGCTCGCATCTGGATTATGGTGGTCAGGTAATTCATCGAGCCAAGCATCGAAGATATGCCGACGAACAATAGACCCAATGTCCAAAGTGTTTGCGCCTGATTGGCAAAAATGCTGAGTGGAGGATAGGCGGTCCAGCCAGTCGAAGGCCCATAACCGGGTGTTAAAAAACTCAGGATCATGCAAATGAATGCTGGCCACATGAACCAGTAGCTCAGCATGTTCAATCGCGGAAACGCCATGTCATCCGCGCCAATCATCAACGGTATCAAGTAGTTACCAAAGGCGCCGGCCAACACGGGAATGATCACGAAGAAAATCATGATCGTGCCGTGCATGGTGAACAGCATGGTGTAAAACTCAGGGCTGATCTGGCCACCTTCGGCTTCGAAAAGCCAATTGCCGAATATCGGCATGTCCGACCAGGGCCAGGCCAGCTGCCAACGAATGGCCAACGCGAGCGCACCGCCGATAAAAAACCAGATCAAGGTTGAGAATAGAAACTGCAGGCCAATGATCTTGTGATCGGTCGCGAAAACGTATTTACGGCAAAACCGGATCGGCAGGGTAACGGGCAATAGGATCGAATCAAAACTCATTCGCCGTCCTCCGAATTGGCGGAAGGCTCTTCGGTGCTGGTTTGCATCCGCTCTTTCGCCAGTCGCGCCATGACCTGATCGAATTCGGATCGCGGGACGACTCGCAACCAACCTTTCATTTTGTAGTGCCCCCAACCGCAAAGTTCGGTGCAGGCAATCTCATAGGTTTTGTCGGGATCGGCATTGATGGTGTGAAACCAGCAATAGTGCGTCATTCCGGGAACGATGTCCTGTTTGACTCGCAAAGCCGGAACAAAAAAGCTGTGGATGACATCTCGACTTTCCAGCTGGATGACGACATCTTCTCCGTCGGGAACATAAAGCTCATTCTCGACATAAATATCGTCCAAAGTTCCCAGCTGGCCATCCGCTCCCGGGTAGTAGACTTCCCAACCAAATTGTTTGGCGATGACTAATGCCGTTGGTGGTTTTGGTTGTTCCTGGCCAGCGATCAACTCCGTGGGACGCCGCATTTTATTGTCCGCCCAGGATTCGTATTGATAGAGCGAAAGAAATATCAGGATCCCTGCGGGAATGATGGACCAGACCACTTCTAGCATGACGTTGCTATGAAATGGGGCCGCGGCATTCGACGGTCGTTGCCGATACTTCCAGAGAGCAACCGCAAGAATCGTCGTCGTCCCGATAAAAATCACGGCACAAATAATGTGGATCAAGTTGAAGAGGTCATCGATGATCTTGCCGCTGGTACTGATATTCTCAGGCAGCCAAGTCGATTTCATCGGCCAGATGTCGAATACCGACATCAAGTAGGAAGCCGTTCCAAGGATCGGAACCAGCAAAAACAACAAACTCCAGAAACGATTCAAATCCGTCCTCGCATCATTTCGGGTTCGCAGAAGATTTCGTTCCGCCAGGTTGCGGATACGGCTTTTTTTCGTAGGGCATGTTCATCACGTATGCGACCAATGCCCATTTCTCTTCATCGGTCAACGTCAGCGTCGCGGGCATCGGTGTGCCTTCAATGCCTTCGCTGACGCGGTGGTAGATATCCT
This sequence comes from uncultured Pirellulaceae bacterium, assembly GCA_964434955.1. Lineage (GTDB taxonomy): Bacteria > Planctomycetota > Planctomycetia > Pirellulales > Pirellulaceae > JANQLU01. The sequence goes on along the minus strand of CAYSXI010000001.1, from coordinate 73,336 downwards.
TGGGGCGATTGCCACCTCGAAAGACACCCATCCGCAAATTTCGCGGTCGAAGCTGTCGGGGTTTCAGGACTCCCAACTGCAAAAACTCTTGATACGTTTCAGGCTGTTGAAGATTCGCGCCCGTGTCCTTGCTCCAATCGAGGGTCCAGTCGTCGTAATTGACCTGGCCGCCGTCACCGAGTCCCGTGTTGCCATGACACTGCAGGCAGTTTGCTTTTCCAAAAAATAGTTCGCGCCCCTGAGCCACCAACTTGGCATGATCCGGGTGTTCAACCGGAAACGATGCCGGAGGGTCAGGAATTTCCAGCGGAGATTCGTTCGCGTCATACCAGGCTTCAAACAAATCAAACATCACATCGTTGACGACGATGTCCAGTTGTTCCAATCGTTTGTCGTCAATTTCCTGGGGGCTTGCCGCTTCCGTGTCTGTTTTCTTTTCGCCTTCGCTGTCAGCATCCGAACTCGGCGTTGATTGCGAGAAACCGTAGTTGAGATCCACGAGCCGTTCGTCTTCACCTAGATCCGCTAAAAGCTTAATCAGCCCGCGTTCGACCTGTCCGCGAATCGCCAGATATTTAACGTAGTCGACGAGAGACTCCACTTCCGTGTCGCTTAAAGTACGAAACGAGGGCATTCCCGTTCCAGGCACTCCGTTGCGAATGACGCGAGTCAAATCATGATCCGAAGGAGGCGTGTTGACCGCCGTTTGTTTGAATTTGAACTTGCCAAGTCGGAAGTCCCTTGGATAGGGATTCAGAATTGCAGCGCTCGGGCCAATTCCATTGCCGGAAATGCCGTGGCAACTTGCACAATGTTCCCGATAAAGTCCCTGCGGGTTTCCGTCTCGATCGCTTTTGACCGGACCGGCGGCCATCCTCAGCTTTTCCAGGTCCACCAGATCCTGGAAATCTTCCGAGATTTTCGGGAAGTGCGGATCGTTCGGGGTACCAAACATTGCCGTCAACAGGTTCCCAATGTCCCGCTTGTGAACTTCGGAGTAGCTTTCTCCTTTGCCGAGCTCAATTTTTTCCTGAGCGCGAAGCTTGGCGGAGTTGAGGCGAAACTCTGGCTCCTTGCTGCAGCCGGAGAATAAAATTGCCAAACCCAAAATCAAAATCGGGAGGCAGCGAAACTCAGTTTGGAATCCAGATCGAACAGGCATCGAATCAGAGAATTTGATAAATCGCGAAATGCAAAACCATTTTATTAGGCCGCATTTTTGCTTACCAGTTTAACGATATGCGTCATTTTGTCGCACGGTTTCCGACTTGGTCAGCGAGTCGACCAATTCGGTCAACTACTCCCATTCACCGTTGTCGATCTGGTCACGAAGCTCGTTCACCTGGTCGGAATCATGTTGAACCGACTCGGGAACCGTGCGAGGTTCGCACCCCAACGCCATTAAGATAACGCCACCAATGAATAGCAGCCGAGCCGCTGACCTCAAGCTCACGTCGCCATTCCCGGTTATTTGATTTCCATGGTCATTGTGCCGAGGTCCAGCGTTTCGCCTTCTTTGATTTCGACTTTGATGACGCCGCGACGACCGGTCAACACCTTGCCATTGCCATCTTTTAATTCAACGTACTTGGTCTGCCAGAACTGGAATTCATGTTTTCCCGCAGGAAGGTTTTTGATTTCAAACTTTCCCTCTTTGTCGGTCACGATGTTGTATGGCGACTGGCGAACCAAAAATCGCCCTTTCATCCAGTCGTGAAGGTTGCATTCCATCGTCTGCGGCAAGCGATCGGCTTCGTTCATTTTGGACGTGATATCAACATCCGACAAACCTGGCACCAACGCGTTGAATACATTCTTGCCCGAGGCCACGCGGACATTGTGACCGACCTTGTCGCTGTTTCGCAAAATGACTTTTTGGCCAAAACGAACAATGATGTCGTGTGGCGCGAATCGCATTTTGTTATTGTCGACGATGACTTCTTTGACCTGGTCGTACGACTCGTGGACCTTGACCTTTTTTCCACCACCGTCCGCATCTCGACCGTGGTACATCATGACAAAGACCCCGCGGACGCCCTTGGTTTTTTCGTCGACCACCCAGTCCTCTTTGAAAAGGACAATCCCGTTTTCCTTGCAGTATTTCACATCCTCAGCCTTGGTCGGTGTGACTTTTTCCTTTTCAGGAATCGAACCACCAAGAACAATCTGGCCTTTCATGTGGCCCCAGGACCCTTCCTGCCCCAGCGCCGTTGCGGCACCCCAACCGGCAGCAAGCGACAATGCGAGAAAAACAAAAATCTTGATCGTGGTATGCGTATTCATTGAATTTTCTGTCCGGGTTTATCGTCAGCCACTTAAGGGCAAAATCTTGATCGCAGTCAACAAATTATAGAACGACCCCATGTTTCTACTCAATGTCCAAAATTGGCGGATCCGAAAGTTGACCATTTCCCTTCACCTATCGTTGACGTTTTCCACCGGTTCGATTCGAATTCTGGCAGGAAAAAACAAAATAAAACTATGCCGTTCGTGTCAGGTGAGAAATGAAAGTCCTAGTGGTAGGCTCAGGGGGGCGAGAACACGCATTGGCGTGGAAAATCGGTCAAAGTCCTCTCGTTGATCGCGTATTTGTCGCACCCGGGAATGCAGGAACCGCCGTCGATGCCGAAAACGTCGACATTGGCGTCGGAGATTTCGAAGCGCTCATTCAATTTGCCAAGCAGAATGAAATCGGTCTAACCGTCGTCGGCCCCGAGGCGCCCCTTTGCGATGGGTTGGTCGACGCATTCCAAGCAGAAAGCCTCAAAGCGTTCGGGCCTTCCAAGGCCGCAGCCCAGATGGAAGGCAGTAAAGTATTCTGCAAACGGTTGATGCACGGAGCGGGTGTTCCTTCTGCTGAGTTTTCGGTTTTCAGCGACCCTTCGGATGGAATGCGATACGTCAACGAACGATTTCCTGACATGGAAGACAACGCCGTTCCGCTCGTTGTCAAAGCGGATGGTCTGGCGGCCGGAAAAGGCGCAATTGTCTGTCAGACGCGTGACGAGGTCATGGACGCAATTGATCGAATCGCACGATCCAAAGAATTTGGTGCCGCCGGAAACCAGTTCGTGATTGAAGAACTCCTGCCCGGCGAAGAAATCAGCGTACTTGCAATTACCGATGGCCGAACCATTTTGACCCTTCCCCCGGCGCAAGATCACAAGCGGGCGCTCGATGGTGACTTGGGGCCCAACACGGGCGGGATGGGTGCCTACTGTCCAACACCGCAAGTGGATCATCACCTGATCGCTCGAGTCGAAGAGAATATTCTTGTTCCCACGGTGCACGCGATGAAGCGCGGGCGGACTCCGTTTTCCGGAATTTTGTACGCCGGATTGATGGTCAACGAACAAGGGATCCCAAAAGTCCTGGAATACAATGTCCGCTTTGGAGATCCCGAGTGTCAGCCCCTACTGATGCGACTCAAGACCGACCTTGTGGAAATCATGCTCGCGACAATTGATCGCCGACTTGAAGAAGTCGAGTCGCTTGAATGGGATGAGCGGCCTGCGGTTTGCGTTGTGATGGCCAGTGAAGGCTATCCGGGATCCTATGAAAAAGGTTTGCCGATTTCCGGCTTGGACAAAGCTGCGAAAATCGAGGATGTGAAGGTCTTCCACGCTGGAACCAAACTTGATGGCGAATCCGTGGTCACGACTGGCGGCCGTGTTCTGGGGGTTACCGCCATTGGTAGCTCGGTCGCGGATGCGAAGCGTCTGGCCTACACGGCCGTGAAAGAAATTCGCTTCCCGGGAGGTTGGTGTCGAAAAGACATTTCAGACAAAGCCATCACCGCAGGCATGAAATCCTGAGCGGCCTCAGGTCGAATCGCGATCATGTGCGACCTCAGGGCTTGAACTAGGAATCCATGAGGTCGTCGGCGTAGTCGTCAGGGAACGGATTCCAAGTGGTTGTTCTCTCGTTTCCGCGTTCTTTGTTTGCATCCGGTTTCGCTTGCTCGCGATTTCGGGCGCTTGTTTCTTCGTCAATTGACTCGCTGAACAAGTCGGTCCACGTTTCCGTTTCCTGGGGGCTTGGGGCGACGTCGTTGGATTTCATCAGCTCTTCGATCGTACGTTTCCGTTTGGCAGGTTCTTCTTTTTTCGGACCGTCGATCAGATCGAAAAACCAGTCATCGCTGTCCTGGAAAGAAGCCTTTCGTCGCTGTGCCGCTTGTTGAATTCGATGGTCACTGGAAACGACGAGCAAATTCCTCGGAGCCGAGTGCCGGCCAATCATGTCTTCGATCATGCTGTCCGCGTCTTCGTAATGATTGGCGAACCGAACCTGGATCGAATCGGTCGACGAATCATTCGCGGGCAAATCCGCTTCGAATGAGGAGTCGAATACGATAAATGTCTCCGCATGCAATTCGGCCGACAGATTTTGCGTCAACACGCCCGAGAGCATGGTTCGTGCTCGCTGCAACGTCCCAGGTCCAATTCGCGACGGGTCGACGAATCCGCAAGACATTAGCAGGTTGTATCCATCAATGATGATTTTCATTAAGTTTTCAATCCGACTCGGGTTCGATGTGTGCCGAATTCACGAAACCATTTAGAATCAACGCTCGACTCTTATTCTAGGGCCAGAGCACGGCAAAGGGCAGTAATTCGGATGGATACGAAAAAAACGGACAATGGCTGGACGACTTCCGCGCGAAGCAAAACCGTGGCGACGTTGGGGCCGGTCAGTTTTCCTCAAGAAATGATGGAAGCGTTGATTGTCGCTGGTGTCGACGTTTTTCGATTGAACATGGCTCATGGGAGCCGAGAAGTTCATCAACAGGCCGTCGCCGACATTCGCGCTGCCAGCCAGAACGTCAATCACGAGGTCGGGATATTGGTCGACCTCGCGGGGCCCAAGATTCGAATCGGCCAGATGGCTTCCGAGCCGATTACGATTGAAACCGGGGCCACAATCCGTTTCGTCAAAGAGCCTACGGACAACCCGTTGGATTTGACTTGCTCCTACGACCGTCTGGTGGACGATGTCGCCGTTGGTGACTCAATCATGCTATGCGACGGAACGATTCGAACAATCGTGCAATCCAAGGACGATTCGCAAGTCACTTGCCAGGTGGTTGATGGCGGCGAGTTGCGTTCTCGACAGGGAGTCAATCTTCCCGGCGCGAATCTCAGCGTTTCGGCGCTCGGCGATGTGGATCGGGATAACGCGCGTTGGGCGGTCGGCGCGGGCGCTGACTTTATCAGTTTGAGTTTTGTTCGCACGGAAGACGAGATCCATGAACTAAAACAACTGGTCCGGGAGGCCGAAGGCGGAAATCCATTGGTCATCGCCAAAATCGAAAAGCCAGAAGCGCTTGAGAACATCGAGTCCATTGTCAAAGCATCCGACGGAATCATGGTGGCACGTGGCGATCTGGGCGTTGAGATCGATATTGAGAAAACGCCCCTGGCTCAAAAGAAGATCATTCGGACTTGCCAACAGTTCGGCAAACCCGTGATCGTCGCGACGCAAATGCTCGAAAGCATGCGATACAGCAAAACACCGACCCGGGCCGAGGCGAGTGACGTTGCCAACGCGATCCTCGATGGGGCTGACGCTTGCATGCTTTCCGGCGAAACGGCCATCGGCGAATTTCCGATCGATGCGGTGCAGGTCATGCAACGAATCATGACCCACACCGAGCAGCACTTGAGGCATCGACCTTCGCGATGGTTTGACGAGTCAGAAGATCAAAAGATTCGGGTGTCCCAGGCCGTGATCCGCAGCGCTGCTTCCGTGGCCCAGAACATTGACGCGGGACTCGTTGCGATTGCGACCGGAAACGGTGACGCGGCACTCTTGAAGTCAAAGCAACGAGACTTTATCCCCACGGTCGCTTTTTCGCATCAATTGGAAATCATTCGGCGAATGAATCTGTTCTGGGGTATCAAACCGGTATTCCTTGAGGTCGCGGTCGCCGATCAAGATCTGGTTGCGGTTGCCCAGGAATGGGCCAAGGAAAATTTCGATCTGAGTGAAGGTGATCGAATCGTTTTCGTGGTCGATACGGAAGCCTGGCCGGGGGTCAACGATATGCTGCTGGTGAGCGAGGTCCACTAACCGAATCAGCAGATCACGATTCGCGGCCGACAACTTTAGCGCGGGGTTTGATAGGGGTTTCCCGATTCGATCGCCGGAGTTTCATGGTCGGTTACCAACTCCGCGGACACAAAACCGGCCGTTTGTTCTTCAATAAAACGGATGAATTCGGCTCGGTGCGATGGATCCCGAAACCCACTTCGCGGAATCAGGAGAATCACCGTTCCAGCCATCGAGTCGACGGCGACGCTTTGGTCCATCAGGACGCGATGGCCGGCAACAAATTCCCAGCGAATGTAGGAGGTCTGTCCGGGTATCGAAATTTCGAGTCCCGAATGATCGGCGTCGACTCGAACATCAAAACGATCCGACGCTTTGACATCAAATGCAAGTCGGCGATAAATCAGACCCAGGACGATCTGAAAAACAACGAGCAACACCATGAATCCTGCCAGGAAAGCCAGCTCGCGGATGATGTTGAAGTCTTTTCCTTGAAGAATGATCGAAGTGATGGTTCCCACCATCGGCGAAAACCCAACTAGCAAAAACGACCAAATAAACCCAAGTGACTTTCGTTTCTCCGAACCCGGTGCCCGGTTTTGTTGTTGCGCGAGCGACCAGGGATCCGAGGCGAACGAGAAAGAAACGGGGTCGGGGGCAAGTAGAAGTTTGGGCAGGCCGTCTGAAATCGAACGGGATGATTTCGAGACCTGGTCCCTGGTCAATTCAAAAAAAGCCTGCTGGGCGTTCGCGTCGCGAAAGCATCGTTTCGGAATGATCATCCGGTAGTAACGCGAAAAATGAAGAATGATTCCAGCGGATACATTTTGGATATCCACGATCATTTTCCAGCTTCGCAATGTCAGCGACGATTTTGATTGAACTTCAAAACAATCATGTCGCAACGCGACGGAGGTGGCTTCCATGTTTTCGAAGTCGCCGATCGGCGTCGGGCGTGCAAAGAGCGTCTCGCGAATCACCAGAACCAATGACATGCAAAAGCCGGCGACCAACGCCAAGGGAGCGTTCAAGAAAGCTGCGGCGATCAGCAAGGGCAGGGCAGCGACCACCACCAGAATTGGCCCAATGTATCTCTTGGTAAACGAAAAGCTGTTCCAGAGACTCAGGATGTCTTGAGGAATGACGGTGTAGGTTGGCTGAATGCTCGTGAGCAAGTTGGAGTTTTCGGTTTCGGCGTCCATTCGCACATTAGAACTTCGGCGTTTTGCGCTGGCAACTTACCAATTCGCGGTTGCGTATCGAACCGGGTGGCCGCGTCAGGATGGCGAGTTCATTCGGTTCCCATCTAAAACCCTGATGGAGTCAGCGCATAAAAAAAGCTCGTTTGATTTGGTGGCTATCAAACGAGCTGAGTGATTCCGTGAAAAACTGGCTGCTACGTTGGTTATATTAGCTTGGGGTGTTCGCCAAACTTAGGCGACTTCTTGCCTTAGATTCACGGATGACGTCCCTGTCAAAGTCACAACTTTCATTCCTGTTCACTTCAACAGAACTTGGCTTGCGGGTCGCCAAGTCCCAACCATTGATGTCAATCAAGTTTTCAGTAATCAGAAATGCAAAGCCTGTGCCAATGACTTGAATTGATGTCTCGTCGTGTTGCGGGAATGTCAAGTCACTGACCTTCGCGGAAAAACGCCCACTCATTTGGTTGTTTTTCCTGTGATGAGATCTCTTCATGGGCTAGCATCGAAAAAAGACAACCCTTTCCTGCAACCCAAGCATTGAAAACTTTACAAAAAAACAATTCGATTACCGATTTTTCAATACAATCCAGACAAGTTGCCACGCCGGAATTTTTTGCCAGGCAGTTGAAAAGGGTTGAAGCTGGCACGTCACAAGACCGTTTAGAAAATTCGTCGGTCTACCGAAGCAGGCTCATCGTCATAGCGCGCATGACTTCCAGATTGCTGTCAAACTCACGCGATTCGGCTTGGAACATCACGAACCGGTTCTTCCCGTCTTTGGATGGAAGCGAAAAAACGTGAACCGAAATCAGAAGATCGAGATAATAGAAGAAGCACTCGTATCCCTGCAGCTCGTGTTCGCCTAACTCAAACGTTAAGACTTCCTGTTCAAAGCTGTCATATTGCTCGGCCATGGTTTCGAGCAAGTGTCCCATCCATTCCTCGCGAGTCGCCTCGACCGGAACAACAAACAAGTCCCAGGAACAACCATTCGGGGATTCAATGTTGATCTGCAAAGTCTCAGATGAATGATTCTCGGTGAGCTTCCAGTTCTCCGGGTATACCAACTGAATTTCGTTTTGCTCGTAGACCTGGGTCACCCTTTTTCCCTTGTTTGAATTTGTGATTGCCTGCCAAAGCCGATGCCAGCAATTGCTTGCTAGCGAATAACAATTTTGATCGATTGTAAGGAATTTGATGCCGTACATAAGCCGATAATGCTACTGCGAGAAGCGTTTTGTCAGTTTCGTATGGCGTTGCAAATTCGCTCCTGCTAACGTCCTCCGCTTGGCATTCCTCAAAATAGACTTTTGTCGCTGTGACCCACCAAACCGTCCAATCGAAAAGCCCTGAAATGCCTCAGCCAGGTTCGAGGCTTCTGCGACGGTATGTTTCCGCGTTGCTCGTTTCGATCGTAACCATCGGCTTCAGCGGCTGTCGTTTGCTTCAGCCCCCGGCGAGTCAAAACGTAACCCAGGCACGTTGGCTTACGAGCCTGGGATTTGATGCTTTGCAAAAGGACCAGGTGGAACAGGCAAAGGGTTGTTTCATGAGGGCATGCGATGCGTGCCCGGATGATCAGCGACTGCGAGAAAACCTGGCTGAAGCCCACAAACGGGGCGGTCATTTCAATCAGGCCATTTCCGAGCTCAACAAGGTTTTGCCTCATTCCAATAACCCGGCCAAGACTCATAAGGAGTTGGGGGAGCTGTATTTGCTCCAAGGGCAACTGCGTCCGGCGCTCGAGCACGCAAACCAATCGATTTCTTTGGATCGAAACGCAGCGATCGGTTGGGATCTCCGAGGCCGGGCTCTCGCAAGAATGGGGCACAATGATGCCGCCATCGAAAGCTTCAATCGCGCTTTAACTTTAGAAAACAATGACGATGCCTATGCAGTCCAGATCGACGCCGAGCAAGTCCGGCTTCACCTGGCTGAATCGCTTATTGAAATTGGAAACCTGAAGAAGGCAATGACGGTTCTCGAAACGGTTTCGGGCGAACATCCCGAAAATCGGCAGCCCGAATCGCTCGCACTTGTGCAGGGTCGACTGTTTGAAAAAATGAAAATGCCCGGCAAGGCGTCCGAAGTCCTGGCCAGGGCAGCACGCAACCCGGACAATTCCAGCCGGGTATTTCTTGCGTTGAGCCGGTCCCAGCAAAAACAGGGCGATTGGACCGCCGCACAAAACACGCTTCGACTGGCGGCCCAAAAGTTTCCTGGCGACCCGTCGATTCAAACTCGAATGGCCGATCTGAATTCGAACGTGCCGGAGATGGCGAAACGTTATTGATCGCAGCGACGTGACTTCTCTGTGCTATCCGGCCAAACGGCAATTCATCAATTTCGCCAAATTCCGATCTTCGAGACGCCGATCTTAGACAAAGGCTTTTGGGTCCGATTCTCGCAAATGCCCCTCATAACCGTTACAGAGCAACCAAACGACACGGATTTGCAGATGGTAACGGCTTTTCAATTCTCGATTAGGATCCCGGCGACCTAGACTTTATTGCCAATTGAAAAGGACTCCCTCATGTCGACGACTACCGACCAATCCAATTTTATCGATCGCCGCGACCCCAACGCCCAGCGTCAGTCACCGGGCGTCGAGCGTAGGCAATTCACGAACTCTCACGATGGTCTGTCTCCCGATGCGGCCGAGCTTGGCCGGGCGATTGATCAGTACAAGTTGATGAATCGTCGCCGGTTCATCACTTACGAAGAAATGCTGGCCGTCATCAAATCACTTGGATACGAAAAACCCGGCAGCTGATTATTCGTTTTCCGTTTTGACTCGCGCCATTGCGAAGTGAAACTCACTCAATGCCGGGACGATCATCGACGTTGCGGCAAATCCGTAGGCAAGTCCAGCAACCATAAACACGGTCAGATAATGGCCGAGCAGGAAGCTGGTGATCGCGACAAACATTGCCAGGGGCAAGGTTGCCGAGGCCAGCGCAATCGCCGGTGAGCGGTTTCTTAGGCCGAGTGCCGAGTACAGGCCGATACTTCCACCGACCATGCAGGCAATAAAGGGTGGTAACTGGGCCTCAACGTTTCCGGTGAACGAAACCATCATGACCATGCTGGTCACGACACCAACGAACAAGAAAAACACCGTGCCCAGGCTGACGCCAATCGCTTGACGACTGTTCGCGTAAATCATCCCGCAATGCAATCCCAGGACGGCAATGAAGATGATGACCGTTGCAAGACCCAGCAAAACATAGGCAAGGTTTTCAAGCGAGATGGCCCCGTTAAAAAACAGGTAGACGCACATTGCCATCGGCAGCAAAATGACGTCCGCAGCCACATAGAGAACGCCACCGAGTTTGCCGAAAAGAAATTCCTTCGGTGAGAGATCGGTCATCCAAAGGAGATCGAGTGATCGGCCGTCCCGCTCATTGGTGATGGAAGTGACCGCCAACGCGTTGAGCATCACCAAACTTACAAGAATGAACGGAGCCAGGGGCCGAACGGCCGGTGGTATATCAATCGCGGAGCCGGTTGGCTCAGCCGTTAACAGTTGATTGCTCGCGAGATAGTAAAGCCAAAAACCGACTCCCGCAGCAAGGATCCAATAAGTGATTCGAATGAAAAGAATCTTCTTTCCATAAGCCCAGGTACATGCTTCCCGCCAAAGCACCGGGTTGTCCCAAACGGAACGACTCTTCTGTCCGACTTCCCGTGAGCGATCGTCCACATGGTCGGTTCGCAGTTTTTCGTCCTTTGAGCCCTCCTCGGAAAACAAGGATTCGCCAGCAGTATTGGATTGAAGCTGGCCCGTGCGAATGTCGCGGTTCGGATTCCACTTTCTTACCCGCAAGATCGAAAGTCCATTCAGGAACAGGACAATTGCACTTGCCACGCCCAGGAACGGCAAAACCGTCGTTGACCAGTTTTGACTAACCGTCGGGCTGCTGGCCGCAAAGATCGCTCGGACCGGGCTAGTGGCTCCGGCAATTTGTTCCGTCGTCATTCCACCCAGGTTGGTATTGAGCAATCCAACCGCTTCAAACATTCCAATCCAGAAAACAATGGAGAGTGCCGAAAGCGCAAGAGTCTGAAACGTTTTTTCCCGCCACAAGGCGACCGTCGAGCCCAAGCTCCCAGCTGCCAGACCGGTCAACGCGGTCACCACGTAAGTCCAGCCGACTTGCTGAAACGAGCTTCCGCCGAAAAGTACAATCAGCATGAAAATGGGCAATGAAACGCAAAGCATCACGGCGATACTGAGCAGGCTGGCGGAAAGCTTCCCCAGGACAAGCTCGCTGTTATTCAGGCGAGTCATCAAAAGCAGGATAAATGTCTGCCTGTCCTTCTCCACGGCGACGTTACTTGCGGATTGCATCGCCGACATGAACATGATCAAGGCCAACTGCAGCGGTGCCAGAATCTGAAATAGCACGCCGCCGAATCGAGCCATGTCACCAATGCTTCTGATAAGCTGTGTCCCGGCGAGGATCCACCAGGCGGTACACATCAATAGAAACAAAAAAGAAGCATAAACGGCCCGCATGACGTAATGTCGCCAATGGCGGGGAGCGACGGTGGCTTCACGTACAAAAACAGGGCCGATAAACACTGACAGCTCAAAAAGTTAAGGCAAAATGGAAGCAAGCATCATGACATTGAGCGGCTAAATTGACAAACCCTCGCGATGCCTCCCAACCATGGATCAAGATTTCATTTGTCAGAGCACCAAAATTGGGTCCGTGCAAACGAATTAAGTCCATACATAACAACAGTTTACGCCGGGTGATGGCATATGGTTCACTTGTGTGTTTTGCAAAACAAAATAAAACCTGCCGATAGCGCATTTCATTAGGTGTAGTAACCAGGCCGAGAATTTTGGCAACATCGGATCAATTTGACTCGCAGTTTGTCGAGAAACACTTTCAGCAGCACCGTGAGCACCTTCATCGGTACCTCACCGGTCTGCTTGCCGATTCCCATTTGGCATCGGATGCGCTGCAGATAACGTTTACCAAACTGATCCAGACGCCACCCAAAGAAGACACGAACGTTCGTGCCTGGTTATTCAAGGTGGCCTACAACCAGGCCATGGAGATTCGACGAAGACAGAAGATTGACTACCGGGCCATCAGCAAGATCTCGACCGAGGTTGTGCAGGAAACATCGGGCGACATTTACAGTGATGCCCGCGACCCGGAACAAGTCGAGCGAATCAAAGCGGCCATTGGCCGACTGACGCCTGCCCAACAAGATGTCGTCCGACTCAGGATCTATGAAGACCTGAAGTTTGCCGAGATCGCCGAGAAACTACAAATCCCTTTGGGGACGGTTTTGACCAGGATGAGAACTTCGGTTCAAAAATTGTCGCAAATCCTCAAAGACCACAACGAATATTAAACCGACTTCCAACCCCGTCCCTCAACTCGAGTTTCAAACTCGGGTTGGGGGAATTTTGAGAACCGAAATGAACTTCGAATCCGAACAGAAATGGAAAGACGACTCCTATCAATGGGTTGCCTTTCAATATGTTTGTGGAGAACTCGATTCGCCGGTTGCCGAAGAGTTCGAGCAACTTCTTGCAGATAACGCGGAAGCCCAGGCGGCTCTCGTTGAAGCCGTTCAACTGATCGGCCTGACCCGACGGGCGCTCCGTGACGAATCGAAGAAAGTTTCTCCGGCCGGGGGCTCTCCCGCTTCCCGGGAAAACCAGGTTTCCCCCTGGAAGCAGGTCGCCGGATATATCGGCACGGTCGTCGCAGCGGCAGTCGCTGTCATTCTGTTCGGATGGATTGGTTCGCAATGGAATCAACCTGGAGATGTCGCACAAAACCCATCCCTCAACGTTCCGGAAGACACGGGACAAATTGCCAATGTGTGGGCGGCTTCGTTTGATGGCGAAACGGCAGATTTGTTGGATGAATCCAATGAGCTGTCGAATGCTTCGCTGAGCGAAGTATCGCTTGATTCGACGGACGCCGAGTCGGCCTGGTTGGTCGAAGCATTGCGTGAATTTGACTCCGGTTCGTCACCGGAAGGCAATTCAATGACACCCTAGTTCTCAACCTACTCTGCCATTCTTCAATGAAAACAAAAATCTCCCTCCTGTTCGTTTCCATTCTCAGTGTCGCCAATCTTGTCGCGGCACAAGATGATTCGAGTCTTTCAACCGGCGGCCAAAAACAGAAAGCTCCCGTTCAAAACTCGACTTCCAATCAGAAGAACAAGTTGAAAGTCAAAACGAATGAGTCGGCCGCAAAGAAAAAAGTGGCTTTTCTTTCACCACAACGTGAAAAAGCCGTCTTGAGCTTCGTCGAGAAAAACCACCGTGAACTGAAGTCGGTGCTCGACCACCTCAAGAAAAATCGACCTTCCGATTATCAGCGGGCGATGAACCAAATAAATCGTGCGTCGGCGCGCATTGAAAACATGAAACAGAAGGATCCAAAGCGATACGAGATCGAATTGGGAAGCTGGAAAACCCAATCGCGAATCAAGTTGGTGGCAGCGAAACTGGCATTGAATGACAACGACAAGCTTCGCGGCGAACTCAAGAAGATTATCAAGGAAGATATCAATTGGCGCGCCAAACGCTTGGAGTTGGACAATCAGCGTTTGCTCGAACGAGTGGAACGGAACAAGAAATCGCTGCGCGACATCAAGTCCATCGACAGCAGCCGCCTGGATCGGTTGACGCAAAATGAAATCAACAAGATGAAGCCGAAGCCTCGCAAAAATAAGAATCAGAAGAAAACGAATCCCAAAAAAGGTTAGTTCTCAACTCCATTTTTCGAGTTTGGACATTCGACGGGTGACAAAATGAAACAACCGACCGCTTCTCGTTTACTTGGTTGCATCCTTTTTCTGGCCGTAGCGCTCCCTCTGCATGCGGACGAAAACAAGAATGAAAAGAATGGCAACACCAAAAAGGATGTGACTGTTCGATTCGCCGATAGCGATGTCAAAGAAGTCCCCGACTTTCAAAAGCATGTCGTTCCTACGCTATCTCGATTGGGCTGCAACGGCCGAGCCTGTCACGGTTCGTTTCAGGGGCGAGGCGGATTTCAGCTTTCGCTTTTCGGGTACGATTTTGATGCGGATCACAAAGCCATCATGGAAAAGGATACGGATCGCGTTGATTCCGCAGAGCCCCTCGAAAGCTTGATCCTGAAAAAACCAACGGATGCCGATGATCACGAGGGGGGAAAGCGTTATGACGAGGGAAGTTGGCAATATCATTTGCTGAAAAACTGGATCGAGAATGGCGCTGAAAAAGCGTCTGCCGAACATAAGTTGGCGCGGCTGGAAGTGACGCCACAGGAAATCCTGTTTTCAAAAGAAAGTCAAAACGTCCAGGTGAAGGCCATTGCGATTTGGGAAGACGGAACACGTGAAGACGTAACACCGCTTTGCCGATTCCAGTCCAATGACGAGCAGATTTCAAAGATCTCCTCGGATGGTCAAGTGACTTCTGGAAAACCGGGTGATTCTCACGTGGTCGTGTTTTACGACAAAGCCGTTGTCCCGATTCCCGTGGTTCGTCCCGTCACCAAGCAATTTGGGAAGAACTATCCTTCGGTTCCCGCGCCCACCAAAGTGGACAAACTGGTCGTCCAGAAACTTCGAAAACTCGGCATTGTCCAAAGTGAATTGAGTGACGACGCCATGTTTCTGCGCCGCGTCAGCCTGGATTTGACGGGGACACTACCGGCACCATCTGAAATTGAAAAATTTCTTTCCGATACATCGCCCAACAAGCGGCAGAAGAAGATTGATGAGCTACTTGATTCGCCAGCGTATGCGGCTTGGTGGGCAACGAAAATTAACGACTTCACTGGAAACTCGCCGCGTGAATTAAACAACGTCGGTTCGAATTCCACGATTGCAAGTCGCCAATGGTATCAGTGGGTCTATCAACGAGTGAAGGACAATGTTCCTTACGACGACATCGTGGAAGGCTTCGTGATTGCCAAAAGTCGTAATACGGACGAATCGTATTACGAATATTGCAAGGAAATGAGCGCGATCAGTCGTGACGCGTCGGGGAAAAAATATGCCGAGCGCGAAAGCATGCCTTACTACTGGCAACGCCGCACGTTCCGCGATGGAAATTCTCGCGCCATCAGTTTTGCCCACTCGTTCCTTGGCATTCGGATCCAATGCGCGCAGTGTCACAAACACCCCTTTGATCAGTGGACAAAAACTGACTTCAAGCTGTTTGCTCAGATGTTTACCAGCGTCAATAGCGTCCAACCACAACGCCTCGACGCGGACAAAGAAGACTATCAAAAGATCTTGAAGGAATTGGGGATCGAGAGAGGTCAGATGAACAACGGAATGCTTCGCCAGCAGATTCGAAAGAAAATGCAGGAAGGTGCGACGGTTCCGTTTGACCAGCTGATGCTGACACCCCCTCGTCCTCTCGATCGCAATCGCAATCGAAATCGACGCGGCCGAAATCGTGATAACAGCATCTACGCGAGTATCCTCGGTGGCGAAAAAACCAATATCCGTAAAGTCAAAGATCCGCGTGAAATGGTGATGGATTGGCTTCGAGCGCCTGGCAATCCTTACTTCGCCAAGGCGTTTGTGAATCGAGTTTGGGCAAACTACTTCAATGTTGGAATCGTTAGCCCGACCGACGACTTGAACCTTGCCAATCCGCCCAGCAATGCACCCTTGCTCGATTACCTGACTCAAGGGTTCATTGAAAACGACTTTGATATGAAATGGTTGCATCGCGAGATTTGCAATAGTCGAACCTACCAACTTTCCTGGAAACCGAATGAATCGAATCGCGCGGACGAAAGAAACTTCAGCCATTCGATTCCAAGGCGAATGCCGGCGGAAGTTGTCTACGATGCAATTACCAGTTCAACCGCTAACAACGAAGTGATGGATTCCCATCGTGATTCGCTTAATCGACGCGCGATTTATGGAGCGATTCAACTGAATCGTTATCGTGGCGGCAATAACAATCGTGGCGGTGCACGGATCAATGCCCAGTTCGCGCTCGGCTTGTTTGGTGCGTCGACACGCGATAACAGTTGCGACTGTGATCGTTCCATGGACCCAAGTCTCTTGCAAACCGTTTACCTGCAGAATGATCGCGACATTCATGTCCTGATCAATCGCCCCGGGGACGGTTGGCTGCAAGCCCTGGTCGACCAATACGCTCCCAAAAGCGATGACGGCAAAAAGGTGGATCCAAAGGCCATTCAAAAGCTGGGCCAAAAGCTGCAACAGGTTCGCAAGAATCGCGACCGCCTCAAGAAACAGCAAGGAAAAGAGAGGCAGGTTCAGAAGCTGAACAAGCAGCTGCAAGATGGGTACAAGCGGCTCAATGAAATGCGAACGCTTTACGCTCAGCGAATGAACCCGCAACTGGATGACCAGCAAGTGGAGTTGGTGATCCGCCAGGCCTATCTTCGAACTTTGAGTCGTAACCCGACTCAATCCGAGATGCAGCGTTGTGTGACTTATGTCAAAGAAGACCCGAACAACCTCAATGCCATGCGAGGAATTCTGTGGGCTTTAATGAATACCAAAGAATACATCGTGAACCACTAAACCAATTTTGAATTGATCCCGATCGAATATCACTCTTGATCGAAAGGAAACCAGATGGCGAATCATAGAAACTGCGACGGCGTGACCCGACGTGACGCGCTCCGAGTGGGAGCGATCGGTGCGACCGGGCTCAGCTTGGCCAGCTACATGCAAATGGCTGACGCCGGTTTGGTGGACGAGAAGGCAAAAACGAAGAGCGCCATTTTTGTGAACCTGCCTGGCGGCCCCTCACACATGGATACCTTCGATTTGAAACCGAATGCCCCCAAAGAGTTTCGCGGGGAATTCAATCCGATCAAGACGAACGTGCCCGGAATCGAAATTTCGGAACACCTTCCCAAGATGGCAAAATGTGCGGACAAGTTCAGTATTGTTCGCGGCGTCACTCACTCGTTGGCAGCGCATCCGCTTGGGCAACAGTATGTCGCCACGGGAAATCGCCCTTTGCCTTCGCTGGAATTTCCTTGCTACGGATCCGTGGTTGCGAAGGAACTGGGGTCAGATCCTGATTTGCCGCCTTTTGTTTCCATTCCGAACTCTCGCCATGGTGCAGGCTACCTGGGCGTCAAATACTCCCCCCTTACGACAAATGCGACGCCCCGAGCCGGACAGCCCTTCAATGTACGCGGGATTTCACTGGCTGGCGGACTTCGCCTCGAAGAAATTGAAAAACGTCGCAGCCTTTTGCAGGACCTGGATCAAACCTTCAAAGGTCTCGAAAAAGACAATCAGCTACTTGATGGACTCGATCGATTCAGCCATCAAGCCTATTCGATGATAACTTCGAAACGAGCGCGTAATGCGTTCGATATCAGCAAGGAATCACCGGAATTCGCCAAACCTTTCGGCAACGACCCCTTCGCCCTCAGTTGCCTTCTTGCTTCCCGCCTTGTTGAATCGGGCATTCGCTTTGTCTCAATTAATCTTGGTGGGTGGGACACCCACCAAGATAATTTTACCCGGCTCAAAACCAACCTTTTACCCAAACTGGACACCGGAATCTCGGCGCTCCTCAACGGTCTTGCTCAGAAAGGACTGTTGGACTCAACCACGGTTTACATTACCGGTGAGTTTGGTCGTACGCCGAAAATCAATTCGAGAAGTGCCGAAGGTGGCCGCGATCACTATTCACGCTGCATGTTCATGTTGATGGCCGGCGGCGGAATCAAAACTGGGCAGGTCGTCGGCGAGAGCGACGCCAAGGCTCAAGGTCCAAAAGATTGGGCAATTTCTCCCGACGATGTCGCCGCGACTTTCTACAAATCGATGGGGATCGACCCGACGAAGGAATATCATACGTCGACCGGGCGTCCCGTTATGATCGTGCGAAACGGAAAACCAATCAAAGAATTGTTGGCCTGATCAAATGGCGTAACCAAGACCGATTTATTGGAAATGGACCAGCTGTTGTCGCGGAAGCGGCAGCAGCTTTTTTCGTGGCTTGCCCGAAGACCGGGATCTCCCCGCTCCACAATTTCGGTTTCTCAGGCTAATCTATTTCTCGCAAACGTGAATGATCAGGAGTGGAACCGTGGTGTTCGGCGAAAACAAAAGTCGCAAAGGGTTATTTGTTGCAATCGATGCAAACATTGGTGCGGGCAAGACCAATGCCTGCCATGCCATCGCTTCGGCTGCGATGGGGTCAGGATATCGCTGTGAAGTCCTTGAGGAACCCACGCACCATCCAAAATTCGAACACTTTCTGAATCGGTATTACGAAGACCTGAAAACGGGAAACAATACCGGCGGCGCGTTCGCAATGCAAATGTTCATGCTCTGCCAACGCTACGAGCAGCACCGACTGGCGGTCGAGAAAGCCTGGGGAGAATCCGGGATCGTGATCGTGCAAGACCGCCCGATCTATGGCGATACCGTATTTGCGACGACCGCGATGGAACGCGGATTCATGACCCGTGAGGAGTACGATCTTTATGTTGACGTTTACCGGAACATGAGCCGCGACGTCATGCCACCCGACATATTTATCTTCCTTGAAGTCTCTCCGGATGAATGTCATGCCAGGATGAGTAAGCGAGGGCGGGGTAGTGAGGAAGGCGTGCCCTTGGACTACCTTCAACAACTTTATGACAACTACCAAAAACTGATTGCCGAAATGAGGCGCCGCGGCGTTCGCGTATTGACGATTGACTGGAGTGAATTCGGACCGCCCGTCGAGATTTGGAAGAACATTCGCAACCTGGTTTCGAGTGAAGATAAATGGTACGAACAACTGACCTTTTCATTCGCGAAAGCGCCCCGAATGCCGATCATGCCCGGCAGTGATTCGGACGAAGACGGCGAAGGCTAGTCAGATGGCCGTTGCGGCGTCTGCGTCCCCCGGGGAAAAATCATTTTCGGGCGATAATTCCCGCCAAGATTGAAGTCGGCACAACGAATAAAATCGTTGCAGTCGGCTTTCCATTTCCTCTTCTCAATGCCTATCTTGTCTAAAGCCGCGAATTGCAGGTCGAAAAAGCCAAATAACGTAGAGTATTAGACGAGTTTTTCAGTTCTCTCTGCAGCCTTCCATGAATTTGGGTAAATCCTTTACCGGCATTCTCGTATTGATCCTGATGGCCGTCATCGGCATCGGGTTGCTTTACCTGCCGAACATGATTTTGGACTATTACGAGAAGGCAAATGCGCTCGGATCCGTCTGGGGGACTGTTTACTTGATTGTGATCGCGGTGGGTGGCTCACTATTGCTGGGTTCCACCGGTTGGACGCTTTGGAAGCTTTGGGGGCGGAGTGTCGCCAAAAAGTTGCGACGTCAACGGCGCAACAGGAATCCAAGCGAACTTTCGCGAGATCAAAAGCGTCGCGAGATCGAAGAAAACCTGGAAACCATCGGTCAACTTCGAGACGGTGATGGCAACCTGATTCTGCAAAGTGAAATTGATCCGCTGGTTCGCGAGTTGGAATCAAAGCGAGAATCACAAACACTCGAGATTGTGGCCTTTGGTACCATTTCCAGTGGCAAGTCTTCGATTCTGAACTTGCTTGCAGGGCGAGAAGTTTTTCAAACCGATGTCCGTGGCGGAACCACGATCACACGCAACGAGAT
Source organism: uncultured Pirellulaceae bacterium (assembly GCA_964434955.1). Lineage (GTDB taxonomy): Bacteria > Planctomycetota > Planctomycetia > Pirellulales > Pirellulaceae > JANQLU01. Next base: position 53,473 of record CAYSXI010000001.1, on the reverse strand, counting down.
TCCCTGGCCGGGAGATGACAAGGTTTACCTGGTCGATACGCCGGGCCTGGGTGAGGTCGATGGGGAGCAGCACGTGATGATCGCTGCTGAGAGCGCCAAAGATGCGGATTTGATTATCGTCGTCGTCGATGGGCCACTTCGTGAGAGTGAATTCACACTGCTCGAAAAGCTTGGGCAAATGGAAAAGCGTGTCGTCATTTGCCTCAATAAATCGGATTGGTATTCGGACGAAGATCGTGAAAAACTGATTGGACAAATCAATACGCAAACGAAACAGTTCGTCCAGGACTTTGACGTGGTTGCCGTGCAGGCAAACGTCGGCTTCCGCACTCGAAAGCGTGTGCTTGCGGATGGCACGGAAACCGAGGAAAAAGTTGAAATTCCTGCGGACATTGATCCCCTGGCTGCTCGCATGGTTCAAGTTGTCAAGCGCGATGGCAAAGACTTGTTGATGGCCAACTTGTTGCTTCAGTCTCGTGGCCTCGTTGAGAAGGCCCGTGATAAAGTAAAACAATCGATCGACGATCGTGCCTGGCGGCTTGTCGACAAATACATGTGGGGCGCAGGTGGGCTCGCCGCGGTCAGTCCCTGGCCGGTCGTCGACTTGGTTGCCGGATGTGCCGTATCGACCAAGATGATTGTTGATTTGGCCGAGGTTTATCAGCAGAAAGTTGATCTGGAAACGGCCGGCAAGTGGTTGGGCGAAATGGCCAAGAATCTCGTCGGCGTCGTCGGTGCGACGGGTGCCACGGTCGGAGTGACCGCCGTTGTCAGTTCGTTGGTAAAGACAGTTCCCTTCGCGGGTACCATTGCTGGCGGTGTTCTGCAGGGCGCGGTTCAGGCTTTGATCACGAAATGGATCGGCGCGACCTTTATCGAATATTTTCGCAACGAAATGCAAACTCCCGAAGGTGGACTGGCTGGAATCGCTCGCAGGAAATGGGAGGAGTTGACCAGCGCCAATGAACTGCGAAAGCTCGTTGCTGCGGCACGTGATAAGATGCGAGGCGCCGATGAGTGATCGAGTTGAAAACATCACCGACGAACGACTCCAATATGAAGAAGCCGTTCGCAGCGTCGAAGCGACGCTTGAGAAACTCAAAGACTGTCCTGAAAACGAACGCCGGGAAATGTTGAAAGACATTTCGCAGCTTCAGGATATGTACAACAAAGTCACCGACGGACGGGTGGAGATCGTTATTTTCGGCGAGATCAGCACGGGCAAATCCGCGCTGATCAACGCGTTGGTCGGCCGGGATGTGGCGGAAGTCGATGTGCAGGGCGGTTGGACCAAGCATGTGCGAAGTGAAAAGTGGGACACGTGCGAGTATCGTGTCCCCGGCGCCGACAATTCGGAAGTCATCTTGATCGATACCCCAGGCATCAATGAAGTTGGCGGAAAAGACCGTGCGGAAATGGCCGAGACAACGGCCCGGCAGGCAGACTTGATCCTGTTCGTCACGGATTCCGATTTGAACGAAACCGAATTTGCCGCACTGGTCGAACTGGCTGCCGTCCAAAAGCCGATTCTCATGGTCTTCAACAAAAAAGACCTGTATGAGAAAGACGATTTTGAAAAACTGATGACGAACTTGCAGCAGCGTGTTCGCGAGTTTATTCCGGCCGAGCACTTCGTGGCGACGGCAGCCGACCCTCGGAAAATCGAATATGTCATGGAAGATGACAAGGGACGGGAGTCGACAGAATGGAGAAAGCCGGATCCCGATGTAGGGGAACTCAAGGCGCTGATTCTGAATACTTTTGAGAAAGAAGGCCTCGATCTCATCGCCTTGAACGCGGCAATGTATGCCGCCGACAAGAGTGACCGAATCGCGACTCTGCGAATTCAAATGCGGAATCGAAGAGCGGACCAGATCATTTGGGGAATGGCATCCACCAAGGCACTGGTTGTCGCGGTGAATCCGATTCCCGTTTTTGATGTTCTGGGCGGCATCGCCACCGACGCGGTCATGATCGTAACCCTGTCGAAAGTCTACGGGCTCGACTTTTCCATGGCCCAGGCACGCGGGTTGGCAAAAGCAATTGCCAAAGCTGCAGGCGTATTTGCCCTCGGCGAATTGACTTCTTGGGGCGCAAGTTTTATCAAAGGCGTTACGGGGACCTTCGCGACCGCGCTAACGATGATTCCGCAGGGAGCGGCGGCCGGATTCAGTTCTTATATCATTGGCCAAGCGGCCAAACATTATTTTGAACACGGCGGGAGTTGGGGCGGTGATTCGCCGAAAGTGGTCGTGAAACAGATTCTTGCCAACACCAATAAAGATTCGGTGTTGCGACATCTCAAAGACGAAATTCGCGGCAAGCTAAGTTGGAATCGGCACGCCAAAAAAGCGTGATCCGACTCCCTAGGTTAAAAATCGGAATGCGCGGCCGATTAGATCTCGGCACCATCCCAGCGAACAAAGGCTTCCATCGCGTAATACTCGGGCAAGCCAATCAGGTTGAACTTGTTCGCGGTTCCCGTGTTGCGGTCGACCGCCCGTTCCCAGAATTCTCGCGGATCCGCTCCAGGGAATAACGCCTCATCTTTCTGGCTTTCATGCATGAAGATTGCTTTTTGTTTTCGCTTCATGTCAGAAGGACTCAGCGGAACGGCGATATCGATTTCGTGTAACTCGTATTCCTGCCAAGCGCCTCGGTAAAGCAATACCTCCGGACGAGAGCCTTGCTCCTGCTCAATTTTTCGAAGCACATGGAAAATGGCCTCGGCGCAAACGCGGTGGGTCCCGTGAGGGTCGGAAAGGTCACCGGCAACATAAATTTGTTCCGGTTGGATTTCGAGAATCAAACGCTCGATGATATCCGCGTCATCCGGTCCCCAGGGCAGTTTGTCGACCATGCCCGTTCGATAGAATGGCAAATCGAGGAAATGGCAATTGGATTCTTCGCATCCAGCGATCATGGCGCCTTCTTTGGCCTCGCTCCAGCGAATCAGGGCTTTGATTTTTCGGACATCTTCAATATCCGGCTGACCCGGCTGTTTGTTCTTGAAGGATTCATTAACCTTCTTTTCGACGGCTTCCGAATTGTCCTTGTCGATTCCGAACAAGCGGTTGTATTCGGTAACCATGTCCGCCACGCGTCGGGCGTCGTGATCAAAGACCGCGATGTTGCCGCTGGTCATGTAGGCCACGTGAACCTCGTGTCCATCTTCATTGAGGCGAATCAGCGAGCCGCCCATGCTGATCACGTCATCATCCGGATGTGGACTGAAGCAGATCACTTTTTTGCGACTGCGTCCTCCCGGATGGTACTCGATGGTTTCCGTCATCCAACGAAAAACGCGATGAGAAACCTCTTCGGCAGGCCCGTGGTGGCGCAACAAATGGTGAAGGTTGTGTTCGCGGAAGTCGTCATCATCAAGCTTCAGCAGCGCTTTACCGGTTTGATCGCAGAGCCAAAGCAGCGCCCGCTTGATCATGACCGAATCCCATTTTCCTTGTTGATGGGTCCATGGTGTCTGCTCGAGCTTCAAATCCTTGCTGGACGCATTGTCCAAAAAGATCTTTGCGTCACCGTGTTCCTTGAGGAAACTGGCGGGGATCAAATCACTGACAGGACCTTCGACCGCTTTTTGAATGATGCTCGATTTATGCTCCCCCAAAGCCATCAGGATAACTTTGCGGGCTTCCAGGATCGTTGCCATTCCCATTGTGATGGCCTGGTTCGGCACGTTGTGAACACCAAAGAAATCGCTCGCGGCCGTTCTTCTTGTGATTGGGTCGAGCGTGCAAAGACGCGTACGACTGTTGGATGCGCTAAACGGCTCATTGAATCCAATATGACCGTTCGTGCCAATTCCGAGAAGCACGATGTCCAAGCCACCGGCCAGATTGATTTTCTCTTCGTAACGCAAGCAATGCTCTTCGATCTGGTCGAGCGGAGTCGTTCCATCCGGAATGTGAACCTGGTCGCGGTTGATATTGATATGATCGAAGAACTGATCATTCATCCAACGATGATAGCTCTGCAACGAAGTCGGTTCGATGCCGTAGTATTCATCCAGGTTAAACGTCGTCACCTGAGAGAAATCCAAGCCCTCGTCTTTGTGCATACGGATCAACTCGCGGTAAACGCTCATTGGCGTCGAGCCAGAGGGGAGCCCAAGCACGGCATTCTGACCGAGTGCATTCCTTTCGCGAATAACTGCCGCGACCATTTGGGCGACGTGAGTTGCCATGTGATGGACGTTTTCAAAAACGTAACAGGCAGGGTTGGTGTCAGCGACAAGCCGAGCTGCCATGGCCGGAGACTGGGAATTGGACGGGTGTGTAGTGATACTCATTTCAATTTGCTTTTCGAATACGACGGTAGCTGTATCTATTATCCTCAAATGAAGTATCTTGGAAACGCCTCGATTTGAAGCGATTTTTCGATACCCAAGATTGGATGCCCCGATGCCAGAACCCAAATCGGTCCTTTTCGTTTGCATGGGCAATATATGCCGTTCACCTGCCGGTGAGGGCGTGATGCAACACCTAGTAAATGATCGAGGACTAAGCGACCGGATTGTTGTCGATTCTGCAGGTACCCACGGATACCACGTTGGAGAGAGGGCCGATTCTCGAATGCGTGCGGCAGCCAAACAACGCGGATACAAACTTCTGAGTCGCTCACGCCGCGTAACACGTAACGATCTCGAAGAATTCGATCTCATTATTGTTATGGATCGAGACAATATGAGTGGCATTTTGCAACTTCACACTGAACCTTCGGCCGAGATAAAGATGCTCAGCGACTTTCTTGACGGCGATTGGCCCGAGGACGTGCCCGACCCCTATTACGGCGGCGATGCAGGTTTCGAGCAGGTTATGGATATGATCGAAACTGCATGTCCGAAAATCATTGACGCGTTGGTTGGTCACCAGAACTAGGCTTGTCGCCGGGGCGAGGCATGGCTTTTCAACCATCAGAGTTAAAAGAACTCGAATCGATCTTGTCGAAGGCGATGGGCAGGGAAGTCGGCATTCAACAATCGCAGGCAGTCGGTGGCGGATGCATTCACGAAGCTTGCTTTCTTCAGCTGGAATGCGGTGATCGCGTTTTCGCAAAAACGAGTCCGGGATCGAACATCGATCCATTTGACTCCGAAGCAAGTGGACTTCAAGCATTGGCCAGCACCGGAACGTTCCGGATACCTGACGTCCTGGCGATTGCCATGCTTCAGACTGGCAAGTCGGTACTTGTTTTGGAGGCGATTCAGGAAAGCCGTCGGGCGCCTGATTATTTCGAAAAATTTGCCCGCCAACTTGCCGGTTTGCATCGCGCGCCTGTCGGCGATTTGTTTGGATTCGAGACGGACAATTTTATTGGCGCGACGCCCCAGCCAAACAGCATGAGCGAATCGTGGAGCGATTTTTTTGCTCGCCAGCGACTGGCATTTCAACTTCGTCTTGCAGGAGAGAAGGGGTTTGGGCGGCTCCAGCGAGACGGCATGAGGTTGGTTGAACGAATCGATCGTTGGATTCCCGAGTGCCAAACGCCGTCCCTTATTCACGGTGATCTTTGGTCGGGCAACTATCTTGCGGACGAAAACGGCGGTCCTGTTTTGATCGACCCAGCCCCTTACTATGCCGACCGCGAAGCCGAGTTGGGAATGACGACACTCTTCGGAGGATTGCCGCCACGATTCTATGAAATTTACAACGAAGTTTTTCCTTTGAATGACGGCTATCAACAGCGAGTTTTACTCTACAAGCTGTATCACTTGCTGAATCATCTCAATCTGTTTGGAAATACCTATCTGGCGGATTGCGAAACGATTGTTTCCAATTTCAATTAAACGGATTCGAATTTCATAAAGTGGCCAAGACGGATTGGTAAGCGTTTGAGTTTCAGGATTCAGTACAAGATGAGCACAAGCAGACTTTTTGTTTTCGCAGTAGTGGTTGTGATCGTTGCGCTTTGCAATGATTCCCGGGGGCAGGTCTCCGATTCGAAGGTCCCAGTGGATGAATCCAGGAAACCCGAAAATTCAATCCGGTTTGCCACTTTCAACATTGCCCTGAACCGCAAAAAAGCCGGCGGACTCCTGGAAGAGTTGAAGAAAACGAAGGAAATCGATGGCCGTTCGATTCCACAAAGCCAGCAGGCCAAGCGAATCGCGGAGGTCATTCGACGTGTTCAACCCGACGTTTTGCTGATCAATGAACTGGATGAAGCCGACAAAACGCTTTCGGTTTTCGTCGATAACTTTCTTGAACGTAGCGAAGCCTACTCGAAAGCCGGTTACAAGTATTTCTACGTCGCGCCGGTGAATACGGGTGTCCCAACGGGAATCGACTTGAATGGCGACGGCAAAAAAGATGGCCCGGAAGATGCTTACGGCTACGGCGCTTTTCCCGGACAATACGGAATGGCGGTTCTTTCGAAGTATCCTATCGACAAATCAAAGTTGCGGACGTTTCAAAAGTTTCTCTGGAAAGACATGCCCGATATGAAATGGCCAACTAACCCAGAGACTGGGAAGTCGTTTTATTCCGACCAAGTCAAAAGCATGTTTCGACTTTCCTCCAAAAGCCACTGGGACATTCCGATCAAGATTGGTGACAAAACGATTCACTTCTTGGTTTCGCATCCAACGCCTCCGGTTTTTGATGGACCCGAAGATCGGAACGGTTTGCGAAATGCAGATGAGATCCGCTTTTGGAAGGACTATGTCGAAGGCAAGAATTACATCTACGATGATGAAGGCAAAAAGGGCGGATTAGCGGAAGGGTCTCATTTCGTTATCGCCGGGGACCTAAATGCCGACCCGAACGATGGCGACTCGACCGGTAATCCGATGAAAAAAATGCTGGGACACCGACTGATTGCTCAGAATGTCAGCCCGGCCAGTGAGGGTGCGGCGGAGGCCAGTCAAGATTCCGGTCGCGCCAATGAAAAACATCAAGGCAATCCGGCGTTTGACACGGGCGACTTCAACGACCGAAACGTGGGCAATTTGAGAATCGACTACGTGTTGCCTTCAAGGAGCTTGAAAGTTGTAGGGCAGGGCGTTTTTTGGCCGGCGAAAAACAGTCGCCTCAAAGAATTGAATCGCGCCTCGGATCATCATCTCGTCTGGGTTGACCTCGAAAAGTAGATTTGCGATGCGAGGATTTGTGACCTATGCCGGGCTGGCGCTAAAATCCTATTTCGCTTTTTCGCGAAATAGTGCTTCGCGTGTCAGTGTGAAACGCCTGTTGGTGATGACCTGCTTTTACGCGGTTTTTTTCCCCTGGTTGTTGTTCAACGTCCTTTGCCTGGCTCTCGACCATGTGTTTTTTGGCTTTCGCAGGATCGAGCCCAAACCGCCTTTGTTCGTCGTCGGGGTTCCGCGAAGCGGGACAACGTTTTTGTATCGCCTACTGGCGATGGACGAGAATCAGTTTACGACGATGCCATTGTGGGAACTGATCCTCGCCCCTGCGTTGGTGCAAAAGTACTTTTTTGCGATGCTCGGTTGGATCGATTCAACTATTTTCTTCGCGCTGGGCCGCAAGATACTGATCGGAATCGAGAAAAAGTTGTTTGGTTCACTCGATGCGATTCACAAAACATCCCTGTTTGAGCCGGAAGAAGATTACCTTGCGCTGATACCCGTCGTTGGCTGCTTCCTGATGGTGCAGCCGTTCCCCGATTCGCAACGAATCTGGCAACTGGCTGATTTCGATCGGAACATCCCAGAAGATCAACGCCGCCTGATCATGAAGTTTTATCGAGGGATTCTCCAAAGGCATTTGTATTTTCGCGGCAATGAAAAAATTCTCCTTTCGAAGAACCCTTCTTTTAGTTCGATGATCGGGTCGTTGCGTGAAACCTTTCCGGATTGTCGGATTATTGGGTGCGTTCGCGATCCGCTGCAAACCGTCCCTTCCTTGCTGAATTCAATGAAGGACGGGGGCAAGGTATTTGGAAACCGGTATCAACCAGAAAACTTTCAGGAACCTTTCTTGGCGATGCTGAGCGGCTACTACGAGCAAATTTTTCGCTCAGCCGATGTAGGCGAGATACAGATTTCGAATTACCGAGTGCTCACAACGACGCCGGACGTTTTATTAGCCGATATTTACGACGATTTCGCGTTGAATATGGAACCGGAGTTTGAGCATGAGTTGAAGCGCCAAGCCGAGAAATCCCGTAAGTACAAGAGCGGTCACCGATACTCGCTTGAGGATTTTGAGTTGACCGAAGACGAAGTGTCGAGTCGATTTCGCAAGGCGCTGGACAAAATCCAGTTGCTCTAGGTTCGGTTGACGAAAGCAGAATGCGATTGCGAAACGTGGCCAAATGCATCGCTTCGCTATGGCGTTCGTCAAGATTTCGAGAATTGTTGGGGTGGATTCGCAATTTCGTCGCGCGAAACATTGGGTGGAACCGGTAAACCGCGTTGGCAGCTATCGATTATTGCTATAATTTCTATAGGCAAATGCAAGTGTTCGCGGGCTGGAATTCGCAACACTCAGATGCTGGAATGATTTTTGGAAGTCGGTCTCGTGTCAGTTCTCACGACAGGCAAATCGGAAACTCGCAACGCGGTGGATTTAAGTTCACTTCGAGTTACGTTCATTTCTGACGCGATCACCGATCGAAATGGAGTTGGAACTTACTATCAGGATCTCGTTTCCTATCTGCGAGACTATGTCGCTCGCGTCGATTTGATTGCTCCTCAACGACAAAAAAAAGCAGACCACCAGGGGTTTTCGTTTCCGATCCCCGGTGATCGAACGCAGCGATTGTACTTTCCAAGGATTGGAAGCCTCAAAAAGTACTTGAATGAAGTTCGGCCTCACGTCGCCGTATTTCCAACTCTCGGCCCCTATTCGCTTTCTGGGATTCGGCATGCAAAGCGGGCCGGTGCAAAGATTTGCGTGGGGCAGCATACCGACTTCGAGAAACTCGCGAATTTGAGTTTTAGCCCTTACGTGGCTCCGATGGTTCGTCGAATTCTTACACGCATCAATCGAGGTGTCTTTCAGTCGGGGTCGATGATCGTCACGAACAGTCGTGAAACGCTTGAGACGCTCAAAAGCAAGAAGTCGTTGAATCCGAGCGGAAAGTTTCGCCTGGTCGGGACGCCGATTCCCAAATCGTTCGTCGACACTCCAACGGAGCCGGTTGCCGAAAAGCTTTCCAAGGTGTTGTTTTTGGGTCGGCTTGCACCCGAGAAGAACCTGGAGGCTCTCATTGATGCCAGTCGAGCATTGCCGGACTTGAATTTCCAGATTGGTGGCGACGGTCCATTGCGTTCTTTGGTAGAAACCAGTGCCAATGAATTGCCCAACCTGGAGTTCCTAGGTTGGTTGGAGCGATCCGACGTGATGCGAACGATCGATCAAACCGATTTGCTGGTTTTGCCTTCGACGGTGGAATCTTTCGGTACGGTTGCGATGGAGGCGTTGCTGCGCGAGCGGAATGCTTTGATTTCCAGCGATTGCGGTATCAAGGATTGGAGTGGGTTGGCCGGGAATTTGTTTGTTTGGGCAAAAGGTGAATCGTTGGCGGCCGCGATTGAACGGGTCGCATCGTCCGATCATGCCACGCGAAAAAAGATGGCCGCCGATGGCCGCGAAGCTTCCCAGAATCTCAATCGAAAAACGATCCAGCAGTGGCTTGATATCCTGCTGGAAATGGTGGACGATCCTGACGAAAATGATTCTGTTCCTTATCGTCAGGCCGTCTAAACTTCATCGATGCCAATTCCCGTTTTCGTTTCCGTGCACGATGTCATGCCGTCGACCTGGGACGCCGTGTTGTCGACGCTTTCGCACCTGGAAGGCTTGCCCCATTCCAAGGTCCACCTCCTGGTCGTCCCCGGATGCGAATGGGAGCCGAAACACATGGATCAGTTGCGGCGGTGGAAGGAGCAGGGCTACGAGTTTTCGGGGCACGGTCGGATTCACCACTGCGGGCAAATCAAGACGTTGTATCATCGTTTGCACAGCCTTCTCATTTCCCGCGATGTGGCAGAGCATCTCTCGCTTTCGACGGAGCAGATTTCGGAACTGATCGGGAACGGTTATCGTTGGTTTGAAGAAAATCAGCTTGGTGTACCACGTTGGTATGTACCACCTGCCTGGGCGATGGGCAATATTTCGTTTGGAAAGCTGAGCGAGCTGCCTTTTCGATTTTACGAATTTCAAAGTGGCGTTTTCGACTCAAGGCACCATCGGTTTTATCGGATTCCACTTCTTGGCTACGAAGCCGACACGCTTTTTCGTTCCACGTTTCTGAGCCTGTTCAATGCATGCAACCGATCGGCGGCTCGGTTTCTTTCCAAACCGATCCGGCTTTCGATTCATCCTTTTGACTTTGACTACCGTCTTGGCGCCGCGTTGAAGAACTTCGTGAACCGACTGGGAAAACGTTCCAGCTCATTTGAATGCGTTGCCGACTCGGAGTTCTTTGCCGACTGAGTTTTGTCTGGCTGAGTTTTGTCTGGCTGAGTTTTTTGCTGACTGCGTTAACGGAAGTCTCGGGACTTGGTTTTCAGCTCGGTCAGTTTCTCAGAGAGATCTTCCAATCGGTTGACGACGACGTGAATGACGCCGCTTTTTCGTTCGAGCTTGCCATGGGCGATCCAGGCAGGAGAAGTGCGAACGATTTTGTAGTAACGCTGCCAAATCGGTTGCTTGACGACAAGATTGGAAGTTCCCGTTTCGTCTTCCAGCGTGACAAACGTGATTCCCTTGGCCGTGGCCGGGCGTTGGCGAAGAATCACCAGGCCCGCAACGCGAAGATGCTTTTCGTCGGGGCGGTGGGTGAGTGCCGCAGACGTGACCACATTCAAGGCGTCAAGCTGGTCACGATAAAAGGCAATCGGATGGTTGCGCAGCGATAGGCCAACGCTCCGGTAGTCACTGAACACTTCTTCCTGATCGGAAAGAACCGGTAGCAATGCGTCGTCGTCATCGTCGGTCATGGAGTCGAACAGCGGTTGCTCGACCGCTTTTTTTTCTTGCCCGAGCGCCTGCCAGAGGGCGACTCGCCGGTCCTGCTTCAAGGACGCGAAGGCGTCTGCCTTGCTCAGTCGCTCAATCACTCCCTGCCCCAGTCCGGTTCGTTTTCCGAAATCGGCAAGGGAGACGAAAGGCCCGCCACGCTGCCTCGCTTGCGAGATTTTCTCGGCGGCAAGAATCTGCATCCCGGAAACCTGCCGCAAGCCAAGTCGAATTGCCGGTTGTGGAAGTGGCGAGGCGTGCGGATGTGACAGCTCACCAGAGTAGGTTTCCGTCAAACCATCGCGCGATTCAAGCAAGTTGTCCCAGTCACTGAAATTCACGTCCGCCGGCCGGACCTCCACGCCATGGCGACGGGCATCGGCAATGAGCTGGGCCGGTGCATAAAAACCCATTGGCAAACTATTCAAAACCGAAGCGGTAAATGCTGCCGGGTAGTAGTATTTCAGCCAGGATGAAACATAGACAAGCAAAGCAAAACTGGCGGCATGCGATTCGGGAAACCCGTACTCGCCAAAGCCGCGGATTTGACGAAAAACCTGGCCGGCGAACTCGTCGCTCAACCCCTTGGCTCGCATTCCGCGAAGCAGCTTCTCCTGAAACTTCTCGATCACCCCCGTTTTTCGCCAGGCACCCATGGCGCGGCGCAATTGATCGGCCTCGCCGGGAGTGAACCCCGCTGCCACCACGGCCAGCTTCATCGCCTGCTCCTGGAAAATGGGAACGCCCATTGTCCGATGAAGCACCGTCTTGATTTCCTCGTTCGGGTACACCACCTTTTCCTCGCCGTTGCGGCGGCGAAGGTAAGGATGGACCATGTTGCCCTGGATCGGGCCCGGGCGAACAATCGCAACCTCGATCACCAAATCGTACCAGTTCCGCGGTTTCAAACGTGGAAGCATGCTCATCTGCCCACGACTTTCGATCTGGAAGACACCGACCGTATCCGCATCGCAGATCATGTCGTAAACCTTGGCATCGCCCTGGGGAATTCCTGCGAGCGACAGGTCCGGCCCCCAGTGCTTCTTGATCATCGCAAAGCATTTGCGGATCGCGGTCAACATTCCAAGGCACAGGCAATCCACTTTCAGCAAGCCCAGCTCTTCGAGGTCGTTCTTGTCCCACTGGATCACCGTGCGATCTTCCATCGCCGCGTTCTCAATCGGCACCAACTCGTCAAGCTTTCCCTGGGTCATCACCATTCCACCGACATGCTGTGAAAGATGGCGTGGGAATCCGAGTAGTTCATCGACCAAATGAATCAAGCGTTTACCGGTTTCCGATTCCGGTTCAATCCCAACGGCCAGGCAACGGTCTGCCAGGTCTTCCACATTTTGATAGCCGTCCACTTGCTTGGCCAGCGCGTCGACGCGATCCAGCGAAAGTCCCAATGCCTTTCCCACATCGCGAATCGCACTGCGGCTGCGATAAGTCACCACCGTTGCCGCCAGCCCAGCTCGATCACGTCCATACTTTTCATAAAGGTACTGCAGGACTTCTTCCCGCCGCTCATGTTCGAAGTCGACGTCGATGTCGGGCGCCTCGTCTCGCTCCTTGCTGATAAACCTTTCGAACAGCAAATCCGTGGTGTCCGGGTCCACCGAAGTGACACCCAGGCAGAAGCAGACTGCGGAGTTTGCCGCGGAGCCCCGGCCCTGGCAAAGGATGTCTCGCTCACGCGCAAATCGGACGAGGTCCCAGACGGTCAGAAAGTACGCTTCGTAACGCAATTCATCAATCAACTCCAACTCGTGCGCGATTTGCTTGTGGACTTTGTCGGAAAGCCCTTCCGGGTACCGCTCGGCTGCGCCTTGCCAAGCCAGTTCGGTCAAATGCTGAAAGGGAGTTTTACCCGGTGGTGCCAGTTCCTCGGGGTATTCATAACGAAGCTCGCCCAGGTCAAACTGGCAGCGATCCGCAATCTCCTGGCTTCTCGCAATGGCGTCGGGCAACTCGGAAAACCGATCGTGAATGCTCTCGATTTCGTGAAGATGGCGCTCGGCATTGGACATCAACAAGTCACCGGCTGCATCAACGGTCGTATGGTGACGTGTCGCTGTCAAAACATCATGCAAGGGCATCCGTGAAGGACAGTGGTAAAGCACGTCCCCCGACACCACTAAGGGGATTCGCGTTTTGGCTGAAAGTGTTTGAAGTTGTTGGAGCCGGAATGAGTCACTCGCTCCACAAAACAATTCCGCCAAAAGATAACAACGATCGCCAAAAAGCTTGCGATACTTGTGAAAGTCAGCAAGCGGATACGCGGGGAATTTCTCGCCACCGCGATGCTTTTCCATTCGCCTTTCGAGTTTCATCGTTTTACTGCCGGCAAACCAGGAAAAACTGTCGTCGGTTTCGTCAATGTGCCCTGTCCGCGAACGATCGCCAAACATCATGGGAATCACCCCGGCAATCAATCCTTCCTGGTACTCGACCAGGTCATCAAAACGAAGCCAACAATGTCCTTTCGGCGCGCGACGGCGACCGACGGTTAGCAGTTTGGAAAGCCGGCCGTAGGCAGCGCGGTCGGTCGCCCACAGGACCACCGGCGGACCATCGTTGATGATGATCTCGCTGCCGATAATGATCTTGAGCCCATGTTCCTTTGCGGGCCCGTAAGCGCGAACCACTCCCGCCAACGTGTTCTCGTCGGTGATGGCCAACGCCCCATATCCCAGCTCCGACGCGCGCAATACCAACTCATCCGCATGCGACGCACCGGAGAGAAATGTGAAATTTGTTCTACAATGAAGCTCGGAATACATGGCTCGTCGTCGGTGTTTTTTGTTCGATTGACTTTCCGGCTTTTGGCTTTCCGGCTTTTGACTTCAGCGCGTCACATTTCCCCGTGTACATACCAGTGTCTTTCCCGGAGGTCGAAGAAAATCCAGAGCCAACGTCCTTGGTTCGTTTCAATCCGCCAGTAGTCGCGTCGCGTGGTGGGCGCATTCCACCAACGCGTCTCGACGCGTTCGGGCCCCCAGCTGCGATGGACATGAAGGCGTTTCTGCTTCCAGTCAAATGCGGGTGGTAATTTGCGCGAACGCCGACCGTTTTTTTGCGAGTCAATCAAGTCATACAGCGGGTTCAAGCGGCTTGGTTCCACAAACAAATTGATGGGGCGTTCCAGGGGCGAGAGGGCAGGGGGCCGGTTGGGATTACGGCCTTTGGGAATTGGCGAAAGTGAGTCGGGGGAACGGGAGCCAACCAATGGCTCAAACCGGGAAGCCCGTTCGGCGCTGGCCCCCGCCTGCAGCCTGGCCTGCAACACACTCTCGGCGCCCAGGCGGCTGCTTAACGTATTCACCAAATGGGAAAGCGAACGGCGTGAAGGCTGCGTGTCAGCGTCAAACAAACTCGCTTGTCGCTGCTTCAATAAAACCGTGTTGGGAATCGAAACCTCAAAGGACTGGAAACAGAAATCCGCCAGCGTTTCCGCCTTGTGCTTGGCTCCTTTGTCTCTCACCTTTCTGCGTTGCTTCTTTCCCAGACCCAGGTAACTTTGGTTCTGCTCCAACTGCATTTTGACCAATTGCATGACATGTTCAGGCGTCGCTGCGGGTTGAAACAGGTTCACTTGAAAACGAAGCACCGAGTTGCCGGGACCCGACAAATGGAAATGCCAAACCAGTGAACCACGTTGTTGACTTCGCATCTGTTCACACAACTGGCCGATCAAGCGAGACAGGATGACTTCAATGGTTTCCTGGTCTCGCAATGGGTAGTCCAGGAATATTTCCTCGGAGTATTCCGCCGGGCGGCGAACCGCAACCATGACTTCGCTGCAGACGCCATCCGCACGGTCGAGGGCTTGGACGATCTCGTCGCCGAACCGTGAACGCAACCCGGCGCGAGGAAGCTGGTGAATTTGGCGGATCTCTTGAACCCCCAACTGTTCGAGGATCTCCACGGTCGATGGTGCCAGTTTTAAAGCCTCGATCGGGAGCCGTGAAAAATCGTTTTGGGAAAGCTGGAGCTGCTGACGGGAACTGAGATATCGAATTTTCGGCGTTTGTTCTTCACCAGCCGAATCGCCTTTCCACTCGATGGATTCAAAGTCTTCCGACAACTGCGAGGCAAAACGTGCCGTTCCCCAGGCCATCGTGATCGTTGGGGCCAGCGCGATGGCAACGTGGTATCCCATCTGACCAAAGTGATCGCGCAGCTCGCAGGCCAAGGTGGCTTCGCCGTGAAATAAATGAGTCAGCCCCGTCACTTCCAGGTAGAGACAGTCCGGCTGCGATGCGGAATCAATTCCAATCAGAGGGCTGAATCGCTCGCAGGACAAGGCAAGTTCCTTCAATGCTTGATCGTCTTGGAATGGCTCATGCTCGAAAAAATGAAGCGGCGGAACCGCAGTTCCACCACCTCCTGTTCCGCTTGCTCCAGGTTTTGTGCGTGCGCCGACCCGTTCACACAATGAAGCGGCTTCGGAAAGCGGCATCTCAAGCCGCACCCCGGTCGCCAATGCGCGGGAACTGGCAGCGCTGACCAATTGCCCGCGCTGCGCATGTTGCTGATATAAAATGACTCGCTGGCGGCTAAGCTCGGGTCGCTCGACGACGAGCCTTTGGATTGGCCAGTTGGGAAGCCAGGCACAGAGAATTCGTTTCATCGTGAAATGGGATCTCAGAAGTTGGAATTTCAGATTGCTTGCGAGCCATAGTCCGTGGTCTCGATGACTCGCGCGTCGCCCATTGAAGTTGACCTGTCGTAAAGTCGACTTCGACCACTCCGGAAAAATTTCGATATCCACTCGTCCGCGCACCCACGTTTCCACCGCGCGCCCTCAACAGGCGAATTGGAATCTGACGCGCATGTGACGAAGCATGTGACGAAGCATGTGACGAAGCATGTGACGAAGCATGTGACGAAGCATGTGATGAAGCATGTGATGAAGCATGTGATGAAGCATGTGATGAAGCATGTGATGAAGCAT
>CAYSXI010000001.1:0-37473 GCA_964434955.1 uncultured Pirellulaceae bacterium | reverse complement strand
GTGATGAGGCACGCGATGAGGCACGCGATGAGAGGGGAGGGGAGTGCGAAGATAGAACCGCGCGAGAAAAATCTTGTGAGCCCAACATCCACTGGACTTCAGCCCAGCTTGCTTGGCGAGAAACGTCGCCAGGGCGAACAAAAAGTCCCATCGTGCCAAACTGTTCTGCCGCTAATTGAAAACGCCGACTCCATTTCTGGCTAAGCTGTGGCAGGCACCCCCAAACGGCTCCTACCGCGTCACACTGAAGGGATTGATGGATGGCCCACAGCAATTTCGAAGAAATCTTCTGACGCGTACGAGCGCGAGTTTTTCTTGAGCCGGCTACATCTCCTTTCGACTTCTCGTGAACGATCGCCGGTTCACGGATAATCAATGTTTGATTGAGGTTGATCCCCCACATTGCGGCTGCGGGAGCATAAAAAACACCGGCAATGTCAATCACAACCAAAGTTTTGGTGCGAACACTCAAATGTCTTGCCGTTGAGTTGCGATTGGCAAAACCCCGATCGTTCACAACATGCCCACAAGCATTTCGAGCGGCAATCAACGAAAGAACTTCCGCGCCATGTCCACCAGCTGGCTGCAACCACTCGACGATTGTGCCCGGTGACAAACCTCCGTCTGGCAACGCAGAGTCCATTTCCTGCAAACCGGTAGAAATCGCTGGCCCCGGCTCACAACGCTGCGCCCGCTCCAGCTTGCGAATCTGGTCACGAAGCTGCGAAACTTTCTGCGCTGAATCTGCCGCTAGGGAACGGGCTTGAGTTTCGGGATCTCGAGCCTGTGTCAGAATGTCTGGATTGGCCAACGGTGTGGCACTTGGGCTGCCGCTTTCGGCACTTGGGCTGCCGCTTTGATCGGCACTTGGGCTGCCGCTTTGATCGGCACTTGGGGCAGCACGTCCAGCGCGTTGGGGAACGCGTCTTACAACGGACCTGCTTAACGGCCGGCTTAACGGCTGGTTTACCACACGAAAATCAACGGCTGCTTCGGCAACCTGGTCATTCGCTCCTGCGACTGGCAAAGTCATTTTGCTCACATCCTTGCTGGGGGCGTACTTGCTGGGGGCGTACTTGCTGGGGGCGTACTTGCTGTTCTGCCTTGCTTCTTCTCGGGGGGATTTCGAGTCCATCAGCAACTGGCTTTCGGATAGTTTCATTGCGGCTCGGACACGTCTGGTCATTGATAGTGAACAAAAATACACTATCGAAAGAATTGATTCGAAAAGCAAGCAGAAAAGCAAAAATCGAAAAAAGCCCCGGGAAAACCGGCGTAATATCGACGCAAGCCCTTCAATGTGACCAAGCACCCCTCGTGGAAAGATTGTTCAAACAACAAAAAAACAAAAAAGTTCTGCAGCAGCGAGCGCCAATGACGCATCTCGAGTAGGCGAAGTAACAATCCGATTGAAAGTGGGGAAAAGCGGTGGCAGTTCGATACGTTTTGGTATGTTTGATTCTGATATTATCCACCCATCGCCCAGCATGGACTCAGCAAATATCTCCCAATCCCAACCCCTCCGGGAACAAGATTTTTGTCTACGGAAACCGGCAAAACAACGAAGTCTTCGCGAATCATGGCCAAATCGAAATCAACGTCGCGAGCACACTGACCAACTGGAATACCCTGAACAACGAATCCGGAGGGTTGGTCAAATTTTTCTCGGGAACTCTCGTCAACGAAACCGGCGCGCTCATCAACTTGAAAAACGGAAGCACTTACGATGGCATCAATTCAGGAACGCTCATCAACCGAGGAAGCATCTCAACCGGCAACACCGCGATCCTGAACATCAGTCAATTCGACAACACGGGCAACTTCACCAATCACGGCCAATACAATGCCAACGGTACGCAGACCAATGATGGATCCATTACGAATTACGGATCGCTCAACTACAAGGCAGTGACGACCAACACAAATACCTACGTCAACCATGGAACGGTCTTCTCGGATTTTTCACTGTCGAGCTATTCATTCACGAACCAGGGAAACCTGACGAATCACGGCACCTGGAATATCGAAAACGCGGTCACCAACAATCAACAACAGATTGACAACTACGGGTCCTGGACGGTCGAGTCAAGCTGGAACAACACAGGCACGTTCCGAAATTTCGACACCGTGAATTTTGACGTTTCTTCGCGCAATGACGGGACCTTTATCAACGAAGTCGCAGCCACAACGGAGCTCACCGGCATTTTCGAAAACTATGGATCCATTCAGAATGAAGGAGCCTTGTCGGGCACAACGGCGATGCTGCGAAGCCATGGTGATATTACGAACAACGGAGTAATCGACACCGCAAGTCTGTTTTTTGTCGAGGGGACTCTCGACGGGACGGGAACCATTCAAGGCGACCTGGTCGCTGACTCGAATACCATCGTCGCACCTGGGAATTCCGCCGGTGTCATCACCATCGGCGGAGATGTCCCCACCTTTTACGGGACCTTGGAAATTGAGCTCGGCGGCGACTTTGATGGCGGCGGCGACAAGTCACTGAGTGAATTCGATTGGCTGGACATCGCAGGTGATCTTGCGCTCAACCCGGGAGCCATTCTGGATGTGCAATTCATCAATGGATTCGAAATTCAGGGTACCCAGTCTTTCAAAATTGTCGACGTCGCCGGCAGCCTCTCCGGACAGTTTTCCGGACTCGGCGAAGGCGACCTGGTTGGCACGTTTGCCGACACCGATTTGTTCATCAGCTACCAGGGCGGGGACGGAAACGACATCGTGCTCTTCGGAACCGCCGCCATCCCGGAACCCAATTCGACGGCACTTTTTGTCTTGGGATTGGGCCTGTTTATTTCTCGCCGGCGCAGAAGAAAAGAGGGCAGCTAACCCGCTGCGCGGTAGGCGAAAGTAGTGGCAAACGACGTTAGCCAACCCAAACCTTTGAGCGGTTGCGGATTCTTTCGCAACCGCTTTTTCGTAGAACCGCCTAACAAACCGCCAAGCCCATCACTCCATCACCAAGCGCATCACGGCGTCGCCCTTTACAAGCACGAAGCGCCAGCGAGTGGTTTCCCCAGCCTTTTCACCTGCCAA
Organism: uncultured Pirellulaceae bacterium; assembly: GCA_964434955.1. Lineage (GTDB taxonomy): Bacteria > Planctomycetota > Planctomycetia > Pirellulales > Pirellulaceae > JANQLU01. The sequence continues at coordinate 34,419 of CAYSXI010000001.1, read as the reverse complement.
CAATACGGCAACGCTAACCAATCGACCTGCAAACACGAAACGCAGGTGAGGGCCTAAAGTCCCTTGTTACTTGCCTGGCTCGACAACGCCTGAACATGGCATCGTCAATCCGAATTGATCGGCCTCGCCCACAACTTCTAGGGCCGGAACTGACTTAGCGTTGATAGGTTTCCGGGTAGATGACGATTTCAATCCGTCGATTCCGAGAGTTGTTGCCCTGGTAGCGGGGTCGGTTGTTCGCAAGACCGACCGTAAACAGCTGGTTCCGGGGCAAGCCCAAGCTCTCAAAGTAATTCAAAAGCGAAACCGCCTGATTGGACGTGACTTGGTGGACGGAAGATCCTTGAATGGGCGTCGAGTCCCAATGGGCTTCAATGCCAACAAATTGCTGCGGAAAATTCCTGGCGATAGCATTGGCCAGGTCGCCGAGCATTTGCCGGGCCTGATTGTTGACCTGAAACGTCCCGGGGACGAGAACCGAATCGGTCGGAATTTCAACACGAATGACATCACCGTCCATCCGGGTTTGAACCCCGGGGACACGTATCTGTGGAAGCTTTTGCAGCAAGCTGTTGTTGGAGCGGATGGTCGCCATACCGACCGTCTGGCCGGGAACGCCCGTTGAAGGCGATTGGGCAAGTCGTTGCTGGAATTGGGAATTGGCTTGTTGCAGCTTCTGAACATTCTGTGACATGTCAGAAAGTTGCTGCCGCAGTTGGAAGTTAACATCGTTTGATCGCTGAAGTTGTTGCTTCAGTGAGGCCATTTCCGAGTGCAGGCCGGTATTGTCATTGTCGAAAGATCCAACCCGGCTCTGGAGTTCCTGGATTCTCTGATTGAGTCGCGCGACTTCCGGGTTGTTGCCACTTCCATTCTGAGAGAACAAGCCACCATTGTTCTGGCCGAGGTTACCAAACACGGGCTCATTCGAACGAGCACCGTAGGGGCCAAAGCCTTGCCGACAGCCGGAAAATCCGACAACCAAAGCCAACAAAATCGCAGCAATAATTCGGGTATTCATCGGGACTCAAACGTAAAGACAAGCCATTACTCGCGCAGCGCGAGCCGACAACGGGTCGCGGAGAATACCAAAGCCCAAGGTGACTGTTAAGATCAAATCCGATCCGCGGCCCCGCCGCGACGCCGCCGATGCTTGAGATTCATCGTGGTGTTGATGACAATGGAAACGCGATTTTGATAGCATCGCGTGAAAGCAGTCTTTAAAAATACACAAGGCAGGCAAATTATGAATCAACGGCTCCCGTTCTCGCTTCTAGGTACAGCAATCAGTCTGCTATTCGTTTCGACCTTGATGGCCCAACCACTGACTCCGGCACCCGATCGAAAAGAAGGCGAGGGAGTCGGCCCGTTCAAAACGCTGGTGATCAAGAACGCGATCGTCATCAATGGCACCGGTGCACCTCCGCAAGGCCCGATCAATATCGTGATCGAGGGGAATCGAATCAAATCGGTTGGTGGTCGAGTGGACCTATCGAAGGCCGACCATGTGATTGATGCGTCGGGAATGTATGTGCTCCCCGGATTTATCGACATGCACGCTCATCTGGGCGCGAACAACAAGGCTCCGCATGCCGAATACGTTTACAAGCTCTGGTTGGCCCATGGGGTGACCACGGTTCGCGGCGTTCCTTTGGCTCGAAATGATTTCACCTTGAAGGAACAGGAACGAAGCAAGGAAAACAAAATTGTCGCGCCGAGAATCATCAACTATCAGCGTCCCCCTGCTCGAATCGCCAATCCCGAAGCGGCACGGAAGTGGGTCCAGCAAGCCAGGTTGAATGGAATCCAAGGCTTGAAGCTTGGCAGTTATCGCCCGGAAATCATGAAAGCCCTGCTGGATGAAGCCAAGAAGCTAAAAATGGGATCGGTGGCTCACTTGCATCAGATGGGCGTTGCCCAAATGGACGCGATGGATGCGGCCGAATCCGGTTTACAAACAGTGACTCACTTTTACGGGCATTTCGAAGCTTTGCTCAAAGACCATGTCGTTCAGCCCTGGCCGGCCGAGCAAAACTACAACGACGAACAGTTTCGTTTCGCGCAGGTCGCTCGCTTGTGGAACAAGATTCATCCACCTGGAAGCCCCGAATGGAAGGCCTATCTGAAAAGGCATCTCGAACTCGGCACCGTGATGGATCCGACGTTCACGATTTATTCCGCCAGCCGCGATGTCATGCGTGCGCGAACCGCTGAATGGCACAAGACTTATACCCATCCCACGCTCTGGCGTTATTTTCAGCCGAGTCGCAAAGTACACGGTTCCTACTGGTTCGATTGGACCACCGAAGATGAGATTGCGTGGAAGAACTTTTACCAGGTCTGGTTCAAGCTCGTTAACGATTACAAAAAGATGGGTGGTCGGATCACGACCGGGGCGGATTCCGGTTTCATTTATGACACCTATGGATTTGGCTACATCGAGGAACTGGAGCTACTGCAAGAAGCCGGTTTTCATCCACTCGAAGTCTTCCAGGCTGCAACTTACAACGGCGCCCTGACCATCCATGAGCCGATGGGCAAATCGATTGAATTCGGTGTCATTCGCGAGGGCCTGTTAGCGGACTTGGTGATTGTTCCCGAAAACCCCTTGAAGAACATCAAGGTGCTTTTTGGAACCGGCGCGGTTCGGTTGAACGAAGAAACCGACCAGCCCGAACGCGTTGGGGGTATCAAATACACCATCAAGGATGGAATTGTCTACGACGCAAAAAAACTTCTGAAAGACGTGGCCCTGATGGTCCATGAGGCCAAGCTGGAAATGAAAGTGAACAAGTGAGGCAGGTTCCGATTGCGGATGGCCGGTCCATCTGAGGATAAAAGTCTCTGGATCGAATTAACCCGCTTGGGTTGCGCCCGATGAAACGGACGGAGCACCCGCCGCGACCGCATTTTCTCTAGGCGAAATATTGTTCCATGAAAAAAGCCCTGGAGATTCCAGGGCTTTGATGGGTTTTCATTTAGATATCGGCTTCAGGCAGGTTAGGCAGAAGCCATGGACGCCGCCTTTTCGGCCAACGCTGAAGCGTCTTTCGTGCATTCCCAGCTGAAGTCGGCGTCTTCTCGACCAAAGTGTCCGCCGGCCGCGGTCTTGCGGAAAATTGGGCGGCGAAGTTCGAGGTAGTCGATGATGCCCTGTGGCGACAGTGGGAAGTGGTCGCGTACGACATCGCAAATCACGGCGTCGTCGACGGAACCTGTTCCCTGGGTATCCACGTGGATACTGACGGGATCCGCAACGCCAATCGCGTAAGCCAACTGGACTTCGCATCGTTTGGCCAAACCGGCTGCAACAATGTTCTTTGCAACGTGGCGAGCCATGTAGGCCGCACTTCGGTCAACTTTCGTTGAGTCTTTACCGCTGAACGCGCCACCACCGTGACGTCCCCAACCTCCGTAAGTGTCAACGATGATTTTTCGTCCGGTCAGACCGCAGTCACCGTGAGGACCGCCGATCTCGAACTTGCCCGTTGGGTTGATGTGATACTGAATATCTCCATGATTCAAATCAGCCGGCAGGCAAGGATTGATGACTTCGTTGATGACAAATTCGCGAATCGTCTCGTTGTCGACATCGGGACCGTGCTGGGTCGAAACGACGACGGTATCAATTCGAACTGGCTGATGGCCATCGTATTCGACCGTCACCTGGCTCTTGCTATCCGGGCGAAGCCAGTCAACTTTTCCCGAGAAGCGAGCTTCGTTCAGTCGCTCGAGGATTTGGTGCGATAGCGAAATCGGAAGTGGCATCAATTCTTTGGTGTCGTCACATGCGAAACCAAACATGAGGCCCTGGTCGCCTGCACCGTCCTTGTCCACGCCCATCGCGATGTCCGGGCTTTGCTGGTCCAGCTTGACGATGACTTCGCAACTGTCGGCGCCGATTCCAATCGCGGCGTCGGTGTAACCGACTTCGCGAATGACGTCGCGGACAATTTTTTCAATGTCAACGTCGGCCGAAGACGTGATCTCACCCGCAATGACGACCATCTCGGTGGTGACCAAAGTTTCACAAGCGACACGGCTTTTTGGGTCTTGCGCCAACATGGCATCAAGAATGGCGTCGGAAATCTGATCCGACAGTTTGTCCGGGTGGCCCATCGAAACGGATTCACTGGTGAACAGATATTTTCCCGTACTCAAGACGTAGCTCCTTTTCCCTATGAATGAATCGCCGATTCACCTGATCGCAAAATAGCGCCCGCGTCATAACGCTCAGCTCTCGAGCCAAAGATAACCACGTTCGACGATTCGAAGGATCCGGGCTCAGGCGTATCGGTTAGCAGAAATTCTTATTTCTTTACCAAATTCGAATTCGCCATTTTAATGGAAATCCAGATCCATTCCAAGGATCTGATTGCCTTGAAAAAAGGCATTTTGAAGGGGCTAAGCGGCCTTGGAAGGAACCTCGAGTTTCGCGGAAATCATCGGGGCAATCAGCCCACAAGTCAGGTGGGTTGCGCCGCGGTTCGAGGCCACAATTTGCTGGGCTTGATGGATCATCGGAGCATACGAATTTGGGTTTCGGCAGAATTGGGCAACGAACTCGGATAACTCAAATTTGTCGTGAACGATCTTTGCCGCATCTTGCCCGAGCAATAGCGAAACGACGTCCCGAAAGTTCGATGTGTTGGGGCCGAAACATACCGCGTTTCCTTTTGCCGCGGGTTCAATCATATTTTGACCGCCCCGCGAACCAAGGCTCCCGCCCACAAATGCGATTTGCGAGACTCCCCACCAGCTTCCCAATTCACCGACGCCGTCAATGATGATCACTCGTTCCTGTGCGTCTTCCGCAAAATCATCGGGAGTCAACTGGGAACGCAATACGGGACGCAGTCCGTGTTGTCGAATCAACTGGGCAATGGCTTCCGCTCGATGAGGGTGACGGGGAGCAATGACCAGTCTCAAGTCAGCAAATTCCGATCGGATGGAGGTGAAAGCGTCCAGAACGATTTCATCTTCGCCTGCCTGGGTGCTTCCGGCCAGCCATACGACTTGGCGATTCTCAAATCCGGCCAGAGACTTTAGCTCCAAGGTTTTGGGAGAATTGCGATCGGTACAGGCTCCATCGAACTTGATCGAGCCGGCGACATGCAGACGGTCCGGGGCGACGCCGAGAGCCGCAAAGCGATCGGCGTAGGCCTGGTCCTGCGCGGCCACCAATGAGAGCTTGGCGAATACGCTCCGTGCCAGGAACCCAATCCGTTGATACCCGGCAAAACTTTTTTTGCTTAGCCTTCCGTTCACAACGGCGACTGGTACCCGGCTCTGCTCAGCCAGTCGCATTAAGTTGGGCCAGATTTCCAGCTCGGCCAAGACGATCATCGATGGGTCAAGATTGCGGAGCGTCCGATGAATGGCCCAGGAAAAGTCCCAGGGAAAGTAAAACACTTCCAGGTCAGGAAACTTGCTGTTGGCTAACTCGAATCCTGTGTCGGTCGATGTCGAAACCACGATTGCCTGGTCCGGGAATTGAACTCGGAACTCGCGAATCAATGTGGCGATCAAGTTGACTTCGCCGACGCTCACGGCGTGAAACCAAACCGGCTTCTGTCCATACGGCCGGGAGCGGAGTCCCCAGAATTTGGCGGGCCAACTGGAAAACGACTTGCATTGCCGCACCCGGGACAAGGCGACAAAGGGCAAGCCGACCATGAAGGCGACCAGGTAAACGAGATTGAAAATGTAAACCATGGGAGTCCATTCCCGGGTCTGGATGTCTACGATTCGTTGGAGCGGTCCAATCGCATGCAGCAGGATTTGTACTTTCGGCCGCTGCCGCAATGACAAGGATCATTTCGACCGATCTTGTCTCCGCGGTTGCGAATCGTTTCAACTTTGTTGGTATGCGAGCCCTGGATGGCTTCTTCCTGTTCCCGGGCAATATCGGTCGTTGGTGTTTCGTGTTTTTCGATCGTTGGAACGGTGTGTCGAACAAACTGTTCGTCCAATTGCTCCATTCGGAAAATCAGATCGGTGACGCGTTCACCAATTGACTTCCAAAGATCGGCAAACATTTTCATGCCGGATCGTTTGTATTCGACTTTGGGATCCATCTGCGCCATACCCACCTGGCCGACGGCGCTCCGAAGATAGTCCATCGCCAGAAGGTGATCCTTCCAGGCGGAGTCGACGATTTCCAGCAGAACCATTCGTTCCATTCGCCGCATTTCCGGGTGGTAGTGATCCTCGACGATCGATTCAAGTTTCTGTTCAAGTTCGCGTTTTTCCAACTCCTTGATCTTGTTCAATTCGAGTTGGCAGTTGACCGTGTCTTCGAACCAATCGGTAAACGACTTGCCGGTTCCATTGCCATTGGCAAGCGGGACGCTGCCCGATTGCGAAAGCGTGGCAACCTTTTCGTGAACGGCCGCGAGCTTGTCCTTGGCCAATCCTTGATGCTCGAGACTTTGGCTGACCAGCATTTCGCGAATTTCGTCGCGTTGCTTGTGCTTCAAGTCATCGATCGAGAGGTCTTTTTCAAACCGTTCGCTGGCCCAGCGAATCAGTCCTTCACGGTCAATGCCCGCGTTGGGCCCGTCTTTGGCGAACTGCATCATCCCGGCCATCACGGGATATTCGGCTTCCTTGGCGTCGTACTGCTTGGTGGCTTCGTCCACGACACGATCAAAGACGTCTTCAGGGTCTTTGTCGCGGAAGGATTCGGGATCCATCTCAATCCCGAACTTCGCCAGAACCCAGGAAGAAGCCATGCGACGGCCAAAGTCCTCTTCCAGCATCGGGAAGCCTTCGGTCAGGTCGATTTTTTCGACCGATTCCTGGGCTTTTTCGATCAAGAAGGTATCCACCATGTCTCGACCGACTTTCTTCAGATCGCGGTCACGCAAACTGAGGTCCCAGCGGGCGTTCACGGATTTGGCAAGGGCGTCCCAGTTCCAGTCGACCTGTTCCTCTTCATCGCCGAGCGGGAGGTTTTCCTCGACGAGTTCCAGGATCCGGGATTCTGACGCGCGCTGAGCTTCGCTCTTGGCGACTTCGTCTGCCGTCTTCGGATCCATGTTTTTGAATTGCCGCGGTTCAAGTCCCGTGGCAAGCCGGGTGCCCGCGAACTTGGCAAATGACTCGATTCCGTAATCGTGATCAAGCAACGTGCCCATATTGGCTTCAACTTCATCACGGATCATTCCAAGAATGATCTCGCGGCAACTGAAACCATCGAGGATTTGTTGGCGGAATCGATAGACTCGTTTTCGCTGCTCGTCCATGACTTCGTCATATTCGAGCACGTTTTTCCGAATCTCAAAGTTGTACTCTTCCCGTTTCTTCTGGGCGCCATCGATTCGACGTGACACCATCTTGCTTTCCAATGGCGTGTCTTCTTTGAAGCCACCGAATTCGAGCATTCGTTTGACCCAGTCGCCGGCAAAAATACGCATCAAGTCATCGTCGAGGCTCAGGTAGAAACGGCTACTTCCCGGGTCACCTTGACGACCACAACGACCTCGCAATTGCAAGTCGATACGTCTCGCTTCGTGGCGTTCTGTTCCGATCACGTGCAGACCGCCAATCGATTTGACCTCTTCACCCATCTCGGACATGTTGTCGCGCTTGTCGATCTCGGCAACCAGCACGTTCCATTCCTCGTCGGGGACATCGAGACGCGTTTCGTAGGTGTCCTGAAGTTGAGCCCAGGCGGCTGTTTCCGGATTTCCACCAAGGACAATATCGGTACCACGACCGGCCATGTTGGTCGCAATCGTCACGGCATTCAAGCGACCGGCCTGCGCGACAATTTCTGCTTCACGCCGGTGGTTTTTGGCGTTCAAGACTTCGTGAGGGATTCCACGACGTTCGAGCAGGTTGGACAGCAGCTCACTCTTTTCAATCGAAGTCGTTCCGACCAGGATCGGTCGTCCGCGGCGTTGAATTTCGTCGATGCCCGACTTGGCAATCGTTTGTTTCTGCCCGTTGAGGTGGTTGGTAATGGTCAGTTCGCTATCCGATTCCTTGGATATTTTCCCAACGACCTCGTCGCCGGATTTTTGGATGACGACATCCCATTTGTGCACGCGTTCGATTTCTTCCGCGACCGCTTGCCACTTGTATTTCTCTTTACTGTAAATCGTGTCGACGTGCTCGATACGCTGCAAACCACGATTGGTCGGGATCGCAATCACATCCAGCTTGTAGATTTTCCAGAACTCGTTGGCTTCGGTCATCGCCGTACCCGTCATTCCGCAAACCTTGTCATAAAGCTTGAAGAAGTTCTGCAGGGTGATGGTTGCGAGCGTCTGAGTCTCTTCTTTGATTTGAACGTTTTCTTTGGCCTCGACCGCCTGGTGAAGTCCATCACTCCACTGACGGCCTTCCATTTTTCGACCGGTGAATTCGTCGACGATGACGACCTTTTTTTCTTCGACGACGTAGTTCACATCTTTCTTGTAGAGATAGTGAGCTTTCAAAGCATTGTCGAGCAAGTGCGGCCAGTCCATGTTGGCGGCGGTATAAAACGTATCAACGCCGGCGAGTTTCTCCGCTTCCCTTACTCCGTCATCGGTCAATGCGACGTTATGGTCCTTTTCGTTGACCTTGAAGTGAACATCCTTTTTCAGCGCCTTGGCAATCTTGTTGGCTTCCTGGTATTTGCCGATGTCCTGATGGGCCGGGCCGCTAATAATCAGAGGCGTACGCGCCTCGTCGATCAGAATGTTGTCGACTTCGTCGACGATCGCAAAATTCAAACGGCCTTGGGACTGTTGCATCCGTTTGGGGAAGCGATCGTCGTCACGGGCCGCTGGACGCATGTTGTCGCGAAGGTAGTCAAAGCCAAACTCGTTGTTGGTTCCATAGGTGATGTCGCAGGCGTAAGCTTTTTGCCGCTCCATCGGCTCCATGTTGTTTTGAATTGCGCCCACGGTCAGGCCGAGATTCATATAGAGCGGAGCCATCCATTCCATGTCACGACGGGCCAGGTAATCATTGACCGTGACGACATGAACGCCTTTTCCGGACAGAGCATTGAGGTAAGCGGGAAGCGTCGCAACCAGCGTTTTACCTTCACCCGTTACCATCTCGGCAACCGAACCGCTGTGGAGCACCATGCCCCCGATCAGCTGAACATCGTAGTGCCGCATCTCAAGAAATCGACGACCGGCTTCCCGGCAGACCGCAAAAGCTTCGATCAAAATGTCGTCCAGGGTTTCGCCCTTGGCGAGCCGCTCTTTGAATTTCTCGGTCTGGTCGCGAAGTTCTTCATCGGACATGGCCTTGTACTTAGGCTCCAGCGCACCGATGGCCTCGACTTTTGTATTCAGTTTCTTGACGTAGCGCGCGTTCGATGACCCAAAAAGCGACGTGAGCGTACGCTCAAATCCGCGCAAAATCCCGCCAAAAAACATGGTCAGGATTTCCCAAATTCGTTCCAATGTTGCCATATCAGCCAATTGCCAAGAAATTAAGACTCGATAAAGTTGATCGCGACACGCTATGACAAAAAGGCGGCCTAGGGTATTTTCACCCGCTAGTTACGTACCTCAAGCGCCAAAACGCGCAAGTCTTTTCAGTCAAACAGCTTATAATCAACACTTTGACCGGTCAACGGAGAATCAGCCAAGCGAAAACCCCTGATTTTCTAGGGTGAAATGGAGATTTTCGAATTGCCGATTTGTCAGCCGGCGGCCGGATAGGTAATAAAGAGCAATTGGCAGGCCAATCTCAATTTCTGACTTGGACATTCTGCGGCAGTCAAAAGCATGGACCAGGAAAAACGCGCGTTTTCTTGAGCCCGGATTCACGGACAGTATTTCATGAACAAAAAGGAAGCTCAAACGCGCGATATCACCGGCAAGATGATCCTGCTGGGAACGGGAACCAGCGTCGGCGTTCCCGCCTTGGGATGTCGATGTGCGGTCTGCAACAGCGATCACCCACGCAATCAACGCTCCCGATGCAGTGCGATCCTGGGTTTGGAACAGGGCAATTTGCTGATTGATACTTCGCCCGATATGCGATCCCAGTTGCTGCGAGAGGGGATCGGAATTGTGCACAGCGTTTTGTATACCCACGAACATGCCGACCACATCTTCGGCTTGGATGATTTGCGGCTCTGCCAGTTTTACCTGGGTGCTCCTGTCCCGCTCTATTGCAACGAAACCGTTGAAGATCGTCTGCGAAAATCGTTCGACTACGCGTTTTCGGATGTCGAGCAAACTCACGTGGGTGCCGTTCCGGCGTTGGAGTTTCGCCGGATCAACGAATTCGAATCGTTCGAGGTCCTGGGACATGAAGTCGAACCGATCAAGCTGGTGCACGGCCCCCGGTTCAACGTCATCGGATTCCGTTTTGGCGATGTCGCCTATTGCACGGACGTCAAATCCATCCCTGCCGAGTCACTGGAGAAACTTCACGATTTGCGCGTCCTCGTGCTCGGAGCCTTGCGAGAAGAACCCCACCCAACCCACATGAACTTCGAGGAAGCGTTGGAAGTGCTCGACACGATTCGCCCGGCGCAAACCTATTTCACGCACTGTTCTTGTCGCGTCGATTACGAAACGGCCAACCGGGCTTTGCCGGATGGCGTTGAAATTGCCTACGACGGACTTGAGATCGAGATCTGATTCTGCCTTGTTTGGCCTGGCAGCATTTTCAAAATCAAGTTTCCGTATCGCGAATGTTGGAAATCAGTTTCCGCATGAACGAAACGCCTCTGCGAAAAATGTCGTTTCGATTCGCGGAAGCGAAAGCGAGCCTGAAAGCGAGCCTAAAACCTTTAGCGCAGAAAAAAGCCCGACAGGTGTCGGGCTAGAGGTAAACAATTGTTTTCCAGCGATGCGTCTTATCGCTTGGCGTTTTTCGTTTTGTCGATTTCCGCCAATTGCTTCAAGTAATCGCTGGTGATATTGAAGACTTCGTCCAGGTAGTAATCGCGTTTGATTTCCTGGTTCGTGCCATTGGCTTGATCTTCAATCGCTTTTTCGTCTTCCGTTTCCGCGCTGAATTCTTTTCGGCGGGCGAGGAATTTTTCTTCGTTCAGCGAGATCGACTTCGCTTTCTTTTGCGACTTGTAGACTTCGATCTTGCGAATTTCTTCTTTGAACTTTTTCGATCCCGCGATTCGAGTCTTGGAGCTTTCGCGAATCTTCGAACGAAGCTCTTTGCTGGCCTTGTTCAGCTTGGTGAACGAAGCCGCGGCTTCCTTGTCGAATTCGACCGCGTAGTCCAAATCCGATTCGCCAACATCCATGTGATCCGTGATCGAAGGCAGGACAATGTCCGAAAGAACACCGCGTTTTTGGGTGCTGTCACCATTGGGACGATAGAACTGTTGAAGTGTAATTTTCAACGCACCAAAGTAGTTTTTCTCTGGGACGGTTTGGAAGATCAGGCGGTCGAGATTGACCAGCTGCTGAACGGTTCCTTTACCGTGAGTCGTCGTGTCACCAACGATCAAACCGCGATCGTAGTCCTGAATCGCACCGGCAAGAATCTCACTTGCACTGGCACTAAAGCGGCTGGTCATGACGACCATTGGCTTTGCCCAAGCGGTTCCGCGATTGCGATCGTCGTAAACTTCGACGCGACCCAGCGGATCCTTGACCTGGACCACGGGACCGCGATCAATGAATAGACCTGTCGTGTCGATCGCTTCGACCAACGAACCACCACCGTTTCGGCGAAGGTCAAGAACCAGGGCATCAACGCCTTTTTGGTTGAAGTCATTCAGAATGACGCGCATGTCCTTGCTGGTGCTGGTGGCACTTCCGGGATCATTTTCGTCACCCATCGAGGCATAAAAGCTTGGCAAATCGATCACGCCAATCTTGAAAGGCTTGCCGTCTTTCTTTTTGCCGACTTCGAAGATCTGGCCTTTGGCAGCCGAATCTTTCAATTCGATTTTTTCACGGACAATCGTGTATTCGGTCAACTCGCCGTTGGTTTTCATCACACCCAGGCGAACCTTGGTACCTTCTTTACCACGGATCATTTTGACCACGTCATCCAACTTCATCCAAGTGATGTCGACGGGCTCTCCCGTTTCATCCTGGGCGACCGAAACGATCTTGTCATCGACTTTGATTTTGCCGTGACGATCCGCGGCGCCGCCGGGAACGATTCGCTTGATTTGAGTCAATCCGTCGTCGGTTGATTGAAGCGTGGCACCGATGCCTTCCAGTTTCAGTCCGAGACTGATTTTGAAGTTTTCGTAAGTCGGGCGAGAAAGATAAGACGTGTGAGGATCAAAAGCGGTAGTGACCGAGCTGATGAACATCTCAATCACATCTTCGTTGTCAAACTGGTGCATTCGTTTTGAGAACGCTGTGTACCGATCCTTCAAGCGTTTCTTGTGATCTCGCTTGTCGACTGCTTTCCCGGACTTCTTTTTGTCGGCATCCTGTACTTTGAATAGCAACAGGTTGTATTTGATTCGTTTTCGCCAGCGATCCTGGGCTTCTTCAACGGACTTGGGATACTCATAGGTATCCGGGTCCGTGACCATGTCTTCATCGATCGTGAAATCGTGTTCGGCGTCGATCAGTTTGTGAGCCAAGGCAACGCGTTCGTCAACTCGCTGCAAGAATCGTTTGAAGATGTCGAACGAGGTGGTGTATTCCGCATTCAGAATTTCATCATCAAGCTGCTTGCTCTTCTTTTTGAATTCGTCGATATCTGACTGAAGAAAGTAAACCTTGATCGGATCCAACCGTTTGATGTAGAGATCAAATGCGCGCTCGGAGACTTCGTCATCGATATCGCGCTTGGTCAGATGTTGCTTCATCAAATCGGAAACGATCTTAGCAATCCGCCGATCACGAGCGGTTGGCTTCTTTAGATCGTCCGCCGAAGCAGTATTCAAAAACGTTGAACCAACAATCGCCGCCATCAGGGTCAATGAGGCAAAGGCGATCTTGAAATATCCTGGTTTTGTCATGCGACAGGGTCCTCAATAAAAACGGATCAGTGCTTGGGTCGGAGACCGACTTCGGCGAGGCAGATCGTAAGATTTGCGGAATATTGCAGCAATAGCGATTCCGCACCCGCACCCATTCAGGCACCGGTTCGAATCAATCCGCAAGCTACAAATCGTGAATTCGTTTCCACGTTCTGCATCGAATTGCGTGAAAAGTAGCAATCATCGTGAAAGCAGACGTAATTTTACCGAAATTCCATACCAATTGTCTCCGCTTGGACAGGCTCGGTAAAGTAATCAACCGTTCTCAAACGCGTTGGGTATCGAAGGTTGGACTCAGATTTTTGGACTTTTGTTTCGCCAATTTGCCTGAATGAAGAAAAATGTCGCCTAATGCTGGCGGAATTCAACTTTAAGTGTGTCAATCGACCATTGCGAAATATCGCACTATAATAGCGCGTCTTTCCCGATAACTTGTCGAATTTCCCACAAACTGACGAGACTCTGTGACCGCTTATTTGCTAATGAAATTTGGCACCAAGATTGGCGCCCGGTTTCAACTTCATCCACAAGAAGAAAACCTGATCGGCCGCGATTGGGAATGCCAGATCGCACTGAATGATCCCCAGTGCTCGCGGGTTCACGCTTCGATTACGTTCAAAGATCACCAGTGGTGGCTGGAAGACAAAAACAGCAGCAACGGAACGTTCGTCAACGGACAAGTTGCCAAGAGCGCCCAGCTAATCGACGGGACCGAAGTTCGACTTGGCTCCAATACATTTACGTTTGTCACTTCGCTGGAAGCCATCAATGAGCTGCCGGCTGGAGCGGACGATGAAACCAACCAGACGGTGGTTTTCGATCAACACCTGAGTCCCGGGGAAACCGGCCAGTACACGCTTGATTTTCTTCGCGGCCACCAATGGGGCGAAGACTTTTTCTTCTTGTTCCAGCTAAGCGTCAAGCTGCTCGGAATTGATAGTCCCGAAGAGGTCGCGCGGGTTTGCATGCGTCGACTGGTCAATCGAACCAAGGCATCGGTTGCCGGGTTCCTCTGGCTGGGTGAAGACGGAAAATTGAATCCCAAGTTTGTCGTGCCCGAGGCCCAGGCCGACAAGATCAGTCTGAACAAGGCGTTGACCAAAAAGGTCGTTCGAGAGAAACAGGCGATTCGCATCGAACACGATACGCCAAAAACCAACAGGGAATTCGCCGATTCAATTTGTGTTCCGATCCTTTCGCGCGACCTCGTGGTCGGTGCGTTTCATTTGTATCGCGAGCGCGAACGATTCCCGGACGATCACTTTAAGCTCGCCTGCGCGGTTTCCAATATCCTTGCGACTTCGTTGGATCGTGCGAATCGGCAGGCCTCCGTGGTTGCCGAGCGCGATCGCTTGAGCGAAAAGTCAGCTGAGTCCGATGATTTGATCGGTGACAGTGCACCGATGCAGGAACTGAAGGCCAAAATTAATCGCGTTGCCCAGGCTTCGGGGTGCGTTCTGGTTCGTGGCGAAAGTGGCGCGGGGAAAGAGTTGGTGGCCCGAGCACTTCATCGCGCGGGACCACGTTGTGATCGTCCGATGCTCAGCGTCAACTGCGCCGCGATTCCGCGCGATTTGATGGAGAGTCAGCTATTCGGTCACAAGAAGGGTGCATTCACCAGCGCAGAAACGGATCATATTGGCTGGTTCCAACAGGCGGACCTGGGAACACTATTCCTGGACGAGATTGGCGAACTGACGCTCGAAGGGCAGGCGAAACTTTTGCGGATTCTCGAGGGACATCCGTTTTTGCCCGTGGGTGGGACCGAAGAAATCACGGTCGATGTTCGCGTGATCTGCGCGACCAATCGTGATCTTGGCGAATTCGTCCAGGAAAAACAGTTTCGCGAAGACCTGTACTATCGGCTGAGTGTTTTTGAACTGAACATCCCGCCTTTGCGAGAACGGGGAGACGATATCCAGCGGTTGATTGATCATTTCTTTGATCATTTCCGTCGCCAACACGGCCGACAGGATCTCAAACTTTCCGGCGAAGCCAATGATCGGCTCCTAACCTACCACTGGCCAGGCAATGTTCGGCAGTTGCGAAACGTGATCGATAGCGCGGTTGTGATGGCGGAAAATGACGCCATCGAGAAAAAGGATATCGGAATCCGCGACTCGGTCGACAATTCGAAAGACGAGTTGGATTGCCTATTGATTGACCACTGGGAACGAAAGCTGATCAAAGAGGCGTTGGGACGGACCGGCGGCAATATTCCCAAGGCCGCCAAGTTGCTCGGCGTGAGTCGGGCGACGCTCTACCGCAAAGTCGAAGAGTACGGAATCGAACGCTAGGACTCGACTTCGGCTTCGCCCCCGATTCCAAGTGAGCACGAACTACAAGAGAGCACGAGGCTATAGGCGAGCACGAGGCTACAAGCGAGTCCGCACGCTTCACGGAATTGGAGCGAGGGTCAGGGATTCCCGTTGGATTCTTTTTGCATCACTTGAACGCGGAGCTTCAAGTTATTCAGATGCTCGTTCAGTTTTTCGATTTGTTCTTCCAGATCGCCGAAGTCGTCATCGATGGTTGGCCCTTCCCCCGCTTCTTTTCGGGCAAGAAGCTCTTCGCGTTTCTTTTCGGCCGCCGTTTCGTCCATGCTGTTCAGGATGACACCAATGAAAAGGTTTAGCATGATCATCGTGCCAATCATCACAAATGAGACGAAGTAAGCCGCCCCAATCAGTGGCGACATCTGCGCGTTGGGATCGGCCGGCGTCCCGCTGTTGTTGGATGATTCGTAGGCGGATATATCCGGACCGGGATAATTGGACGATCCAAACATGTTGATGTACATCACATCCGTCCAGTCTTCCAACGTCGCGACACGGAACAAGGACAACATCGCGGTTTGCAAGTCGCAGAAGTGGATCGGGTCATTCTCGCGAAACAGGAACACGCCCATCACGGCATAGACGTAAAAATTGAGGAATAAAAGAATTCCAACAAAGCCAAGGGAAGGAATACTTTTGATGAGCGCACCGACAATCAGTTGCAATTGCGGAACCGCCGTCATCAAACGAAGAGCTCGCATCACCCGCGCAAGTCGAAGGACCGCGGCAAAGGACGTATCGCCCGGCAAAAAGCAGACGGCAACGATGACAAAGTCAAACACGTTCCAGGGATCGAGGAAGTATCGATACCATTGCTTTCCATAGGATCCCATTTTGAGCACGATCTCAACGCAAAATACGCCAACGATGATCCAGTTCAAAACACTCAGGAGGCCGCCATAGTCTTCGACGACGCTTTGATAGGTTTCCAAACCGACGCCGACCGCGGCGAGCAGAATGAACGCCAGAATCAAGTTTTGAAACCACTTCGACTCAACCGTCTTTTTGCAGAATTCAACCATGTCAGTTGCAATATAAAACCCAAATCAATGCAGACAAACTCGTACACGAGCGTCGCAGACTTTTTCGCAATTTTCAAGCAGGCGAAAGCGACCACGGGAGAGGCGTGAAAACTATTGATCTTTCGACGGCCCGGCAGGTTGGTCCGCAGGATTTTTTTTCTGCAGCACTTTGTTGCGTGCCTTCAGCAGCGGAAGGAACGCATCCCGGTAACAATAGATCAACACAAGATTGAGCGTGAACGTGCCAAATGCAATGAAGCCGGTATTCAAATCCAGGACAAGATGAAACAAGAACATCTGCAGGGAAACCGGAAGGTGAATCGCCAAGGCAAAAGGCACGAACCGATTGGATATGGCGAGGGCTCCGGCGATCACATGCACAACGCAGATGCTGGGCATCAGGAAATGGGAATCCCACATGGACAAAAGGCAGGCCTTGGCCGGTTCGGTGAATCCCTCACTTTTGGCAAGAAACTCATGGGGATCCGGCATGACCCAGATCAATCCAAAGATTCCAAAAGCAAGAATGGGCAAGCCAAATAAAACTTGCAAAGCAATAACGACAAATCTCATCATTAGCCTCAAATGATCATGCGTATGGTCATTCTCGTTTCTGAGATTGTCGCTTCAAGACCTCTCACCGCCAATCACGGATCGAGATCCAGGGCGGCCAACTCGTCGATGGACGGCATCGGCGTGACGACCCCTTCGAGAATCCGCTCGGAGGAGTGGTCCGGGTATTCGCCGTAAAATCGACGAATGATGTGACGGTACCTGCTGTGTTCCAGGTGCGGCTCCCAGCCTTGTCGAAGGATAAATCGTTCGCTGATCTTGGAATTGGTTACCTCGGCAACGATCGCGCAGGAGTTCTTGATCTTGGCAACTTCATCCAGCAAAACCAAGGCACCGCGAAATGTGGCGTAGCTGGTGCCCAGCGATGATTCCACGTATTTCAAGGCTAGGTAACCTGCCGAACCGAGAGGTTGGTTGTAGTAAAGGAGGCAGCGATTCAGCTTTCGATTCTGGTGTCGCCACCCGCCCAGCCAATTCGCCTCAACGGAAGAAATCATTTTTGGCCACGGTCGAAATCGAATTCGGCGAAACGTCTCGTCGACGACTTCGATCACGCCAAATCGGCGTGAGCGAATTTTCTCCTTGCCTTGATCCAGGTTCGTGACTTGATCATGGAATAGCGGCATTGTGACTCCTTTACTATCCGCGCGGCCAGTTTGATCGTGGTTGCCCAAGACAGCAACCTGTTATTCCGGTTCACCACGATTGCGAAAGTAGCTCCAGGTTGTAAGCATCACGTACATCAGCACCAGCGCGGCCGCAATGACTACCAGCACAAAGTTGCCGGCGATGAATATGTTTGGCAAAGCCCAGCTTTTCCAAACCGCCGACCAGCCCACGATGACAAACACCGCGCCCAGGCTCAGGTAGGGCCCGAATGCAATGTCGGGTTTTTTGCTTGTAATGAATTGTGCGATCGCGATGAAGACGGCTGCGAATGGCGCGAATGCAAAGGTCAAAAGAGCCGCTTGCCAGCCGAGGAAAGCTCCGATCATCGCCATCAGTGTAACATCGCCAAATCCCATCGCCTCTTTTGCGAGGGCAAATCCGGCAATCAGTCGAATGGCCCAAACAAACAAGAGCCCAAACGTCATGCCCATCAAGGCTGAAAATAACGACTCCCACTGAATTGCGTCCAACTGCATTTTGGCAACACTTATCGCGGCGACGCCTAGCAATGCAATCAAGGGCATTACAAACAACAGGGCCGAAGGTTTTCGCGGCGAAGTGTTTTTGGTTTTTCGCGGCGGACGGATCATGATGGCAAAGAAATATTTGACCGTTCCATATTTGCCAAATTTGATCCGGTGCGGCATGGGCAACAATGCAATGCACCAAAAAACAAAGACGGAAATCGCAATCAGAAAACCCCATTGATCGGATTCGGCCCATGGCGGAAAAGCTTCGGGTGACTGGCAGTGAAGCCAAGAGAACGTGCCTTTGCCGGCTGGCGTGGTGAGACGGCTGGAGGGAACCAGTGCCGCGTAGGCCAAGGCCACCAAGGTCCCGGTCACGGTGATCTGGTCGGGAATGGTTTTCTCGTCAAAGTCAATGAAGGTCGCCGTGGTCAGGAGAACCAGCAGGAATCCATGAAGTAAAAACCAGGTCCAATAATTGGCGTCGGTCGCGCCGGCCTGCATGCCTCCGGCAAATTCCCAGAAGAAGAGTCCAGCAAGCGCGGCACCGAATCCAAACTCGATGGCAAAGGGGCGCGTCCAGTAACCGACTCCGAAAAGTTTCTCTTCCCGTTTCAGTGAGAACCAGCCAATGATCGGCAAAAAGTCCCAAGGGCGCCGTGGTGACGCTTCCGGATGTTTCGGCCCCCAGGGACTAAAACACTGTTTCTCGAAAAGTGCCAGGCGGTAGATCGCCAAATTGATCAACGAACCCAGCAAGGTGCCGGCGAGAAAAACGATCGCAATTTGAAGGGGGAAAGGCATGGTGGATCGTTAAAGCCGGAAAGTCGATTTCGGGTTCGCAAGGTGTGGCAACGGTGGGGGTATTCTTTAAGGTTTATCGACTTTTGCAACCCAAGCCGCGATTTGATCCGCGACTTCCACCGGCGACATTTCATCCGTCTCGATCTCAAATTCAGCACATTCCGCATAAATGGGTTCGCGATCCGCCAAAACCTGCCGGACCTCGTCCAAGCCGGACAATTGCGTCAGTGCCGGACGCGAGCCCTTGGTGGTTGAATCTCCTTGAATTCGATCCCACAAAACGTTCGCGGAAGCCTTCAACCAGATGCACTTCCCCGAAGCAAGGATCAATTCTCGATTCGCTTCCTGAATGATTGCGCCTCCCCCGAGGTCGACGATCAAGTTTTGTTGTCGAGCGATTTCCCGAATGAATTTTGATTCCAATGCGCGGAAGTGGGGCTCACCATGCTTCGCAAAGATATCAGCAATGGTCATGTTCTCATGACGCTGGATTCTTGCGTCAACTTCAACACATTCACGATTGAGGGTCGATGCCAGGAAGCGGGCAACTTCGGATTTCCCGGCCCCGCGGTATCCAATCAGGTAAAGATTCATGCGTGGGCTCTTCCGTGAGTATCCTTGGGCGGCGTCAATGAGATGCCATGCATTAGAACTTGGCGGGACTCGTTGCTTTCTTGACCTCTTTGCGAATCACGTTCGCGTCCGCGTCGGAACCGGTGAACAGACGGAACTGGGCCATTGCCTGGTGAACAAACATGTCGACGCCCGTGATCGTTCGGCAGCCGGCATTTCGCGCCTGTTTGATGAAAAGCGTTTGTTCCGGATTGTAAACGCAGTCAAACACAATCTGATGCGGCTCAAACCAGTCACCCTCAAAGGGTGATTCATTCATGTTGGGCGACATGCCAACCGGGGTTGCGTTGATCAGGACGTCGCATTCGTGGTTGGCACGCGCCGGCCAATCGATCGATTTGCAACGAAGCGAGGATGCAAGCTGATCGCCCTTTCGGTAATCCCGAGCCGCGATATGAACGGTTCCGCCGTTGCGAATCAAGCCATAGGCAATCGCGCGAGCCGTTCCGCCGGCTCCGAGCACCAGGAATCGGGCGCCTTTGAATGGCTTGTTTTCGTCTTCGTAATTGAATTCTTTCTTGAGCCCTTCAATCGCGGCGTCGCAATCCGTGTTGTAGCCGTGCGCGTCTGTTCCGCTGAATACAACCGTGTTGCAAGCCCGAATGCCAACGACGTTTTCATCCAGGACATTGATGGAACGAAGCACTTTTTCTTTGTGCGGAATCGTGACGCTTAAACCAATGATTCCAAATTCGCGGCATTCCTCCATGAAGGAATCCAGGTGTTCGCTGGGTACACGAAATGGCAAGTAGACCAAGTCGAGTTTGGCATGTCGGATGGCGGCATTATGAATAACGGGGCTCATGCTGTGAGCGACCGGGTCGGCAATCACGCCGAGAACTTTGGTGGACATGCCGATGTCCGTAAAATGGTAGTCGCGGACCATTTGCTTGAAGCTCAGTTGGCCCGGGGCAACTTGCCGGTCGCGGTTAAACGCCGCGTAGGAAAATGGTGCGCCAAATTTTCCGCAAAGCACGCGCGATGAGAGCCCCATTTCCCCCATGCAAAATGCGACGGTGGGAATCTCGCTATCGCGACAAAGTCGCAACATCTTGAAGTTGTCTGAAGGTTGATTCGCCCGTGTCACAATCTTGATGATGTCGGCATCCAATCGCGAAAGTTGCTCGTGAATCTCCTGGATGTTTTCGGGCGTCTCTTCGAAATTGTGGTAACTGATAATCCGCTTCGTATCGCCGTAGCGGGGAATCTTCTTCGCAATATCGTGTTCCAAATCGACGTATTCGACTTTGGATGCGATCGCGGTTCGCAAAAGGCCAATTCGATCACTTTCGGAGCGTTCCCAACGACCGCCTTCTTCCGCACGCCGACATGTCGCGACGACCGGACATTCCTTTCCCTCCATCAAACGGGAGAAATTGACCGGGCGGCGAATGTAGTCGAGACGAAACTCGACAAGTTTCGCACCGTTTTGAGCCAGATGCTTGCGTTCAGCGATCATCATCCGATGACGCCCGCGACCGATACTCACGCAGATTTTTGGCTTGGAATTGGCAATGACGCGGTTACCCATGGGCAAGATCGAAGAGTCTGAAGACGTGTGGTCGAACGTGGTCATCGCGAGGAACGGAAAAGACGGTAAGGCTTCGACAAGACCATTATTATAGCCTACGCACTGTTTTTGAATCCAAATAGGGTCACAAATTGAAAGCTGGGCCCAAGAAATTCGCAAAAATAGGTCGGCAATATTCGTTTTCGATTGGAATTGCCGAAAATTCTGGCTCGCGGGACATTGTTTCCCGACGGACGTTTTGGTCAGCGCTTCCGGTGGATTCCTAGATCCTTTTGAATCGCTTGTCCAATTCGTGACGACTAAAGACCAATGAAGTGGGGCGCCCGTGAGGGCAGTGGTGGGAGTCCTGGCAAAGATCGCGGTGCCTCAACAGTTCCTCGATCTCTTCCGGAGTCAACTTGTCGCCCGCCTTGATCGCGGCCTTGCAGGAAATCATGTGCAGCAAGCTGTCAATCACGTCCCGGCGCTCGGGCTGCTTGCCTTCGTTCTGAAGCAGGTCAACGACTTCTCGCAACGTGTCGGAAGGGTTTTGAGTTGCCAGCATGGCCGGGTGTCCGGAAACCAAGACGCTGTCGCCGCCGAAAGGCTCTACCTGAATTCCAATCTCCGCAAGGACTTCCTTCTGGTCCAGAACCATGGCTGCTTCGCTGGCCGTCAACGACACCGGTTCCGGCACAAGCATCCTTTGCGTCTCGAGTTTCCCCGCGAGCACTTTTTCACGAAGTTGCTCATAGATGATTCGCTCATGCAAAGCATGTTGGTCGATCACTTCCATGCCCTCTTCGTTTTCCGTGATCAAGTATCGATTGTGCAACTGGAGCGCGCGGTAGTTTTGGCTCGGAGGGGCGGCGCGAAATTCGGCGTCGGGAGCGCCGCCATCATTCTGAGTTGCCGATTCTTGAGAGTAAGCCGAGTTGGGAACGGGGGGGAGATTTCCAAATGCGTCGTTTGACGGGGTGGGAGGAAAGGGCTTGAATTCAGCGGATCCCTGACTCGAAGAATTGCCGGCGGTGGGCGACGTCCAATCGCGCACAGGTTGTGGGGAAAATTCAATTCGATTTTGGGTGCTCTCACCGGCCGTCGGCGGGGCAGAATCGGAAAACGATTTCCGCAAATTTTCCCGAGACCAATATTCGAGATTGGACTCGTTGCCACTTTGGCCTTGCGGTAAGGGGTTGGGGTTTTCGGGTTGTCGGGCAGTTAACTCCGTCGTGAGAAATTTGTTTCTCAACGTGCTGAGCAGCTGGCTGTAAAGTCGGCCGCCGTCCTGAAACCTGACTTCCATCTTGGCCGGATGAACATTGACGTCGACCAAGTCCGGTTGCATGTTCAGGCGAAGGAAGGCAATGGGAAATCGACCGGTCATCAACAGTCCACGATAGGCTTCGCTCAATGCATGTTGCAGCGACCGGTCGCGGATGTGACGGTGATTCAAAAACAGATATTGCATCCGATTGTTTCCGCGACTCACCTTGGGATCGGCGACAAACCCACTGAGTTCGACCCCCGATTCCTCGCTTCGAACCGGAATCAAGGCGTTGACAATTTCTTCTCCGAAGAAGTTTCTGATTCTCTCAAGCCAATTCGTGGTTGCCGGCAAGTCGTGAATGACGCGACCGTTATGCATCAGTTTCATCTGAATTTCGGGGTGGGGTAGGGCGATCCTCGTGAACGCTTCCGTAACATGCCCCATCTCGGTTTGGGTCGTCCGCAGGAACTTGCGGCGCACCGGAGTGTTGAAGAACAGGTTGGCAACTTCCATGGTCGTCCCAACCGGGCAGCCGCAGGGGACGATCGGTTCTGCGTTTCCGCCGTTGACGATCAATTCGAACCCAGTTTCCGCTGTCTTCGTTCGTGAGCGAATTTTGAACTGGGAAACTTCGGCGATCGAAGCAAGTGCTTCACCGCGAAAGCCCATGGTGGCGACGGAAAACAGATCGTCTGCATCGTCAATTTTGCTGGTGGCGTGACTGGTTACCGCAAGCATCAAGTCTTCTGATTCGATTCCATGTCCGTCGTCAATGACGCGGACCAGGTCCGTTCCTCCGCTTTCCACCTCGACGGTGATTCGCCGCGAGCCCGCGTCGACGGAGTTTTCGAGCAATTCCTTGACCACGCTTGCGGGTCGTTCGATGACTTCACCCGCGGCGATCTTGTTGACCACACTGGCCGGCAACTGTTTGATCCTCGACGTCGTTGCTTCGGAAACGGCAACTTCGGTTCGGCTGATTCCATCGCTCATGATTCAATCCTCTTTGATACCGGTCTTCTCGAAGCCCGTCAGCGATTCAGTCCGCTGGGAATTATTTCTTTTTTCCAAGTCCGTACTCGTTCAGCTTGCGGTACAGATTTCGTTCGCTGATGCCAAGGATTCTCGCGGTTTCTTCGCGGTTGTGATTGGCGATTGTCAGTGTTTTTTCAATCGCCCATCGCTCAATGTCTTTGAGCGATTGTCCGATCAAGAAACCACCGTCCCCCGCAAGGTTGGTCGGCTGCAGGTTCTGTTCAATCTGCTCATCGGAAAGATCGGGCGACAAGTCGTCGAGTCCGAGCAAGTTGTCGGTGTCCATAACGACCAGGGATTCAACCACGTTTTTCAACTGACGTACATTTCCTTTCCAGTCGTAGTTGAACATCCAGCGGGTCAGATCGGGAGAAAAACTTTTCGATTTCTTGTTGTGTGTTTTGTTGGCGGCTTTCCTGAAATGGTCCGCAAGCGGAATGATATCGTCCCGTCGGTCACTCAGTTTTGCCAAGTGGACGGTGACAACCTTCAAGCGAAAATAAAGGTCGCTCCGGAACCGGCCTTCTTCGACTTCCTTTTCCAAATCCTTGTTGGTGGCCGCGAGAACGCGGACGTTGACATCGATGGGCTTGTTGTCGCCGACCCGGGTAATTTTTCGCTCTTCCAGGACGCGAAGCAGTTTGATCTGTGTCGGCATTGGCATATCGCCGACTTCGTCAAGGAACAGGGTGCCGCCGTTTGCGTATTCAAACTTTCCTTCGCGATCACCGATCGCATCCGTAAATGCGCCCTTCACGTGCCCGAACAACTCACTTTCAATCAGATGCTCGGCAATCGCGGCTGTATTGATCGCCACGAAAGGCTTGCTCTTGCGCGGGCTGTTTTGATGGATGGCTTGGGCGATGACATCTTTGCCGGTTCCTGTCTCGCCGGTGATCAATACGCCGGCGTCCGTGGGAGCAATGCGTTTAAGTCGGTCGACGACATTCTGCATGCTCTCACTGGCGTAGATCAGGTTTTCAAATCCGAACTTTTCGTCCAATCGACCTTGCAGGTCGCGATACTGTTGTTTCAGTCGAACCGACTCGACCGCTTTCGTCGCGACCGCCTGGAGCCGCTTGGTCGAGATGGGCTTCTCCAGGAAATTGAATGCTCCTTGCTGCATCGCTTCGACCGCCTTGGGAACCGAAGCGTGCCCCGTTACCAGAATGATCTCGGCATCGGGCAACTGCTCGGTCGCCAGGGCCAGAATCTGCATTCCGTCAACCTCGTTCATCACCAAGTCCGAAACGATCACGTCAAACTGCCGTGATTGGATCATCTGAGCGCCTTCCGGCCCGGAAGTGGCGATCGTGCACTCGTGCCCGATCCGCTCCAGGCTTTCCGCCATTGCCTCGGCGTGATCTTTGTCATTGTCGATCAGCAGCGCGCGGACGTTGAGATTGTCGGATCCCGGTTGATCGGCGTTTTCGAGTTCGTTGGATTTGGACATGTTTTCGATCATACAGAATTCGCATACTTTCGAGTAGTAAATGACCGCGATTTTGCGAGGGAACCGACAAGAACCGACCGTGAATTCTCGTGTTCCTGCAATTTGTTGTGTGTGCGGAAAATTGTCGGTTCAACTTTTCTGATTGCCTTTGTAAACTGATACAAAGGCAACGCTGTCGTCAAAATCGCCCCGAATGTCAAAGTCACGCAGTCGGCCCGGCTCGTTGCAGTCGGTCCGGCTCGTTCAGGAGCGACGATTGAAACCGCTTTGACGAAATTCTTCGACAATTTGCAGATCCGGATTCATGCAAACCTGTCATAGCCGATTCGGACTCAAATCCGAAACCGATACCTCGCTCGATCTCTGCGCCCCAAAAGGCGAAGGCGAACCATTGATGATTTCACGATTCAACACAGCATCGAAACGCCCGTTTGCTCCCAATAAGCTGGAGCAAGGCGGCATTTTCGCCCAATCTGGCCTGGTTCAAGGTTCCAGCCCGAGTCGATTCCGCGGTGGACGTCGGCGGCGCGGCGTGACCCGGGTCATTGTCATTGTGGCGGTTGTTCTCCTGGTTACCGTCGCCGCAGCTGCGATGTTTTTCAGAAAGCCCAGTGAGGTTCAGCTTTCCTTGGAGAACGCAATTGTCGCCGAGGTCTTTCAGGGTGAATTCAAAGCTTCGGTGGTAGAAACCGGAGATTTGGAAAGCTCGAAAAGTGTTGAGATTCGTTGCCGCGTTAAATCAAAAGGTCGTGGTGGGACGGCGATCCTCAAGATCGTTCCGGAGGGAACGCGTGTTGAGGAAGGCGATTTTCTGGCGCAGCTGGATGACTCGATTTTGCGCGACGAACTAACCCAGCAAAAAATCCAGGTTGCAACCGACAAAGCCAATGTGATTCAGGCTGAGAACGACTTGGCCACTGCCAAAAGTGTTCGCAAAGAATATGAAAATGGTGCTTACGGGTTGGAACTGGCGACGATTCAATCCGAATTGGCGTTGGCAAAGGAAACGCATCGCCGGGCGATTAAACAGCTCACCTATATCACAAGGCTTGCGGTGAAGGGGTATGCCACCGATACGCAGCTTGAAGCGGATACTTTTGCGGTTGAGAAAGCCACAACCGATTTGAAAATAGCCACGGACAAACTCAGTTTGTTTGAAAAATTTACCGGTGACCGAATGTTGGCCGAAATGGATGCTGAAATCCGAAAGCAGGAAGCCAACAAAGAAGCGGCCGAGTTTACATTGGAATTGAGTAAACAAAGGTTGGCGGAATTTGAGTCGCAAGTCGCCGCTTGTCGGATCACGGCGCCGAGTGCAGGAATGGTGGTCTACGCCAACGAGATGGATCGCCGCGGGAACTCGACAGTCATTATCGAAGAAGGCGCCATGCTGCGAGACGGTCAAGAAATTTTCCGTCTTCCTGACCCTTCGCAAATGCAGGTCCTGACCACCGTCAACGACTCCAAGATCAACGATATTTTCGCCGGGCAGCCTGCGATCATCCGTTTGGATACGGACCCTGACAAACAATACGAGGGCCAAGTTGTGAAGGTGGCCAAGTTTCCGCTGCCGAGACGCTGG
The DNA here is from genome assembly GCA_964434955.1 of uncultured Pirellulaceae bacterium. Classification (GTDB taxonomy): domain Bacteria; phylum Planctomycetota; class Planctomycetia; order Pirellulales; family Pirellulaceae; genus JANQLU01. The sequence goes on along the minus strand of CAYSXI010000001.1, from coordinate 8,134 downwards.
TATCAGGCTCCCATCGAATACGAAGTCTGGGTCAAAATCAATAAACCGACCGAAGAGACACGCCCCGGACTTCGAGGCAAAGTTGAAATCATGGTTTCGCAGGAAAAGAACAAGATCCAGGCGCCGATTTCATCTTTGGTCAAACGCGAAGAAGAGTATTACGTGCTCGTGAAAAATGGAAGCGAACTCGAGGCCCGCAATGTCAAGATTGGCATCAATAACGATCAACACGTGATCATTGAGTCCGGGCTCGAGCCCGGCGAAAAAGTGCTGATTGATCCGGACAAATTTGTCGAGCTTACATCGCTCGAAACGGCAAATCCCTAGAGTTGGTGAAAGTGCGAAACGATGAACTTTCTAATGCCAACCATCTGGAAACTGGGGGTTAAAAGCCTGACCCTGCACCCGATGCGGTCGATGCTGACCGTTCTCGGAATTTTCATCGGCATTGCCAGTGTGATTTGGCTTCTGGCTATCGGCGAAGGCATCAGTCGGCGCGTTCAACAGCAAATCGAAGAGCTGGGCACCAACAACATCATTCTTCGCAGCACACTTCCTGTCGCCGACGGAGAAGTGAGCGACAGTTCGATGGCCATTTATGGAATCACGCGTTCGGACTACGACGCGCTCAAGGTGATTCCAACGATCAATGAATCGTTGCGAATCCGCGATGCCATGCGGGAGCTTTACTATGGTTCCAAGGATATGCGGATTCACTTGATTGGATGCACGAGCGAGTACGCACGCGTGATGCGAATGGACATCAAGGAAGGTCGTTTCCTGAATGAGATCGACGTGGAATCCGATGACAACGTCTGTGTTATCTCCTACGAACTGGCAGAAACGTTGTTTCCCACAGACAGCGCGTTGGGAAAATCACTTCGAGTTCGCAGCACGCCGTTTCGAATTGTCGGAGTGATGGAACGCCGTGACGCCATGGCTGCGGTCGGCAGTTCCCTTGAGGCCCAGGACTTTAGCGACGACGTCTACGTTCCGATCACGACCTTTTGGCGACGGATTGGTGATTGGACCATGGAGCGATCCAGTGGTACAAGGATCAATGAAGTGGTTGAGATCAGTCAGATCACGTTTCGCGTCAACAATATGGAAGACGTGGTTCCCACGGCCGAGGCCGTTCGGCGAATCATGGAAAAGCGACATGAAAAGGAAGACTACGTTATCGTGACTCCCCTGGAGTTGCTTGAGCAGGCGAAGACCACTCGCTTGATGTTCATGACATTTATGGGATTGATTGCGGCCATCTCCTTGATCGTTGGCGGGATCGGAATCATGAATATCATGCTGGCAACCGTGACCGAGCGGACCCGGGAAATCGGGATTCGTCGAGCGCTCGGTGCCAATCAGCGGGATATCACGGTCCAATTTCTCGTCGAGACCATCGTGCTTTCCGTGACCGGGGGAATTTGCGGGATCCTGATTGGGTTGCTTTGTCCGCTCGTTGTCATCTGGATTCGCGACATGGCCCAGATCTGGGTACCCGATGTGGTTGCCGACCTCCCATTACCCGTTCGTGAAATTCAGCCGGTGATTGTTCCGCTTTCGATTCCGCTCGCGTTTGGAATTGCGGTGCTAGTCGGAATTGTATTTGGTCTTTATCCGGCTCGCCGAGCGGCCCGCCTCGACCCGATTGAAGCTTTGCGTCACGAATAGCATTCAATTTTCCTGGCCCGCGTTTGTAAATTTCCTGGTCGGCGTTTGTAAACTTCTCGATTCGGGATGGCTGCAATTCTTAAGACATGATCTTGCTGACGCGCGAACTTTTCTGACCCTCGCTTGTCCTATCGTTGAGAACGAAAAACGAAAGGATAAAAATGACAAAACTGAATCAGATTGTGGCTGTGGTCAATGGAAAGAAATCACGTGCCCAGAAGGTGCTAACCGAGGTTTACAAAAAAGTTCAAAAGCCAACTTTGTTTGAGGGTTTGTTGCGAACTTATCAGCCCCTGGACGAAGAAGGCGAGTCCATGCCTTCGGAACAGAAGAATGTGCAGTATCGATCGCGGCAGGCGATTCACGAAATCCAGAATGCGATTGTCGAATTGATGGACTCGACGGCAACGCAGGACTGGGCAAACTGCGAAGCGAAAGCCAATGTCAGCGTGGACGGGGAAACGCTGTTGGAGAGTGTTCCGGTCACGCACTTGCTGTTTCTCGAAAAGCAGCTCACCGATTTGCATACGTTTGTGAACCAGCTACCGACATTGGATCCTGCTGAGTCCTGGACTTGGGATGAGAATACCGACGGCTTCGCGTCGGACGCCGCGATTAGCCATCGAACCAAGAAAGTTCCCCGTTCACACGTGCTTTACGAAGCGACGGAAAAACACCCGGCCCAAACCGAGATGTATCACGAGGATGTGAAGGTCGGCGAATGGAAGACCGTCAAGTTTTCGTCGGCACTGGCCGCGCAGGAAAAGAATGAAATCCTTGAGCGAATTCGCAAGTTCCAGGATGCCATCAAGTTTGCTCGTGAAGAAGCCAACCAGATGGAGATTGAAAAAGTAACAATTGGAAACAAAGTTTTTGACTTTGTCTTTGGAGTACAGGCTTAGTTTCAGGCTGAGATTAAAACGTGTCTTGAGTGCGGGTTCGAATCCCGTCCCCGTGGCTGATCAACTGATACGGGGTAGCCCAACTGGTAGAGGCAGGCCAAATCAGAATGAGATTATCACTCCAAGCTAAAAACGCATGGTCACACGTTGAATCAACCTCCCAAAACTTAACCACTGTCGAGATGTGGGCTCATTTCCCGCCTCGCCCTCTTAACGAGTCGAGTCCTTGCCGTTGCTGTTGCAAAGATCCGATCACCAACCATCAAGGGCGGGTAGCTTAAAGGAAAAGCGCGACAGATCAATCTGAAATTGGGAAAATCGGAAAACGTCGACGTGACGCTTTAGTGCCAATGCAAACTGCTCTCGGTCAACGGGTATTTGGCCGAGAGTTTTTTTTTGCGCAATAACAAAATTCATGCGCTAGGGCGAGAGTCGAAGGCCTGTTCCGAAACTATCTGTAAGTGCCCTTCGGTTCCCATGCCGGCCTTGGTCGGCTAACGAGGCCAATCCGTGCCTGACTCAAGGATCTCCAGACGGTGTTGCCATCGTTTTTGCTCTTCCAGTCCAAACTTGGAATCGGGGTTCGCTTTCAACAAGCGTTTACAATCTTCGATTGAGGCTTTGGCCATCTCAATCGCGTGTTCACGATCTCCAGGTCCATCTCGTTCCCCGAGCGCGGAAATAAGCGAAGCCCGGAATCGAGTCATCCAGACGATTGACCAGTCCTGGTCTTCTTCCCAAAAGATGTCTTCGTGCAACTCGATCGCCGACTCAAGATGGAACACGCCGATCCGTTTGTAATCTTCCAGTGAGCCGAGTTCCTTCACGTCCAGGTTCTCGCGAATCAGGCGAACGTAAAGCGTTCCGATTTTATGATGTGCGTGGACGATCATCAGCTTGTAGCGAATCGTGTTTTGGTTCACGCCACGAGAATACTTGATCGCCTGGTCAAGCATGCGAATTGCTTTGGGGATCTCGTCCAGCGTGAGCAAGGGAGGATTCACCCGAGCGTAGGTTTCACAGAGATTGAGCCGGAATTCGTTGACCTCGGGAAACCGCTCGACCAGTTTATGCAGCTTATCCAGTGCCGAGGCCATGTCTTCGTCATCGATTCGTTCCGAATGTTCGCGAAGGCAAAGCGCGTGAAGATGATTGCACTTGGCCGAGGAAGGAAACTTGGAATCCAGATTGGCAATAATTTTGAGGGCTTCGTCGCGATAGGACTTTCGTCCTTCTCGCTCCAGGTTCATTCGAAACTGGCGGACGTCCAGAGGCTCAACGGAAAGCTGTTCCCGAGGATCGAGATTGGGGACGGTTCCCAAGTTGAAATTGACGGTTGCGATCATGAAACGGATTTCCGGATCACGAACCAATTCGCGATCGGTATCATTCTGGACTCGCGACAATGTCTTGAGCGCCGTCTGATAGCTGGTGTCGCCTTCCTTGATCAAGTACTGGCGATAATTGAGATCACCGAGCGCCATCCAGGTTCTTGCGATCTCGATGCGGATTTTTTTGGTGTCATAATCTGCGAGTTGCTCGGACTCGAACCGGCGGATTGCACGCCCCAAAGCGGTTTTTGCTTTCGACCAGTTTCCAAGCTGCGCATGGATCTCGCCAACCCGCCGGATTGCCTGCGCCGCCTGAAACTTGAGCCGCAGGTTGTCGTTATCCAACTCGGCTACCTGATCATAGTAGGGCAACAGATCCTCAAGCATCTTGGCCGATTCGCGCGAAATCCCGGACTGGTTGTAGGCCCCGGATTCGGTTTCGATATCCAGCGGAATGGAAAGTTCCCGAATCGTGTTGGGCGCATTCTGCTCATACACTTTTTCGAGTGAGTCGATTGAAAGCGCCAGGGCTGACTCGATTTTTTGTCGCTGGGCGCGTTCGCGAAAGTAACTGGAAACACTGATTGCCAGGATGATCAGCAAAAGCGATACCGCCAAGCTGGAAAGCGTTGCCAACGCCGGATTGCGTTTGCACCAACGAACGGTTTTCTCAAAGGCGCTTGCGCGGCGGGCAACGATGGGTTGATCAAAAATAAATCGCTGCAGGTCGACGGCCAATGCAGCGGCGTTTTTGTATCTTTGTCGCGGTTCCAACGAAGTCGCACGAATGATGATGGTTTCGAGATCGCGCGGAATCCGGCTGTTGAATCGACGCAACCGCATCAAAGGGCGAAGGTGCGGAACCGTGGACAGTGTACCGCTATCTCGCATTCTCTCATCGGCGGCTTGCAGGGTTAGTAGCTCGAAAAGCGTTACCCCGAGGCTATAGATGTCGCTTTGAGCTGTCGCTTTTCCTTTGAATTGCTCGGGAGCCATGTACCGCGGAGTGCCGACGATATCACCGGTCATGCTAACGGCCATGTCTTCGAAGGCTTTGGCGACACCAAAATCCATCACCCAAACTTTACCGTCGGACTGAATCATCAGGTTTGCCGGCTTGATATCGCGATGCAACACCTGATGCCGATGGGCATAGTCCAGGGCATCGGCGACTTGGAGACCAATTCTCGCGACGCTTTTGAAGTAGTCGATCCCAACAATTTCCTTGTTGGATTCACTCAAGCTGTCCGAAGTCGTTGAGTTGTGACTGGAAAACTCATCATTCAAGAGCGCGGTGCGAACCCTCGCCATGATCTCGCTGGTTTCGGAATCTTCACCGGAAAGCGGCTCGGGCGGCTGAATCAGCTTCATGACTTCATTCAAACCAACGCCGTCGATGTATTGCATGACGTAGTAATGAAGCCCGTCTTCTTCGCCGACTCCAACGATCGAGACAATATTTGTATGGTGAAGCTGGGCGGCGGTTTTGGCCTCACGGTGAAATCGCTTCAGCGCGTTTTCGGACAGCAAAAGGTGCTTGGGCAACACCTTGATCGCGACGCGCCGTGCAAGTGCTTCCTGTTCGGCTTCGAATACGATGCCCATGCCGCCGCGACCGATCTCGCGAACGATTCGAAACTCACCGAGCTTCTCGATGGTGGGTGTTTTCCATTGCGAGTTCTGATTGCGTTTTTTCGATAGCTTGGCGTTTTCTAACGCGAGAACGGTGGGAAGAAAACGATCGATCTCCTCGGCGAATTCCGGGTACTTTCGCTGAAACTCAACAATGGTCGGACTTTTCTCCAAACGGATATCGTTCTCGAATTCCGTGATGATGGTTTCAAAGTCAGTTAAGTCGGGATCGTCGTCAGACATGGTTCACAAGTTATTCTTCAAAGAATCCAGGAACGTTTGCCAAACTGTTCTTAAGTCGGTCCAGGGCGCGGACATAACGAATACTGGCCGTTTTGGGCGTGATGTCGAGAATCTCGGCAATTTCGGAATTCGTAAGCTCCTCGAAATGCCTCAGCGCGACGATTTCTCGATCCGATTCCTTGAGCGAATCCATCGCCAACGTGACCTGATTGAAAAGTTCTCGCTTGGAAATCGCCTGGCTAGGCGAAGTAATCGAGTCGGCCAGCTGGATCATCAGCGTGGCGGAACTGTCCGATTCGAATCCGGTCGAACGGACTTCCTTTGATGCACTTCGTTTTTCCGATGCCAGATGACGACGGTGAACATTGATCATGGTTTGGCCGACGATCACGCGGATCCAAACCAGGAAACTGTTCGTCGGCGAGTTGCGCAGATTCTCCATCCGATTCTGCCCGTCGACGTACGCTTCTTGCAAAATGTCTTCCGCGTCTACCCGTCCCATCAGTCGACTGTCCATTCGGTAATTGACAATTCGATGAAGTCGATTGCGGTGCATGGAGAAAAGTTCGGCGAACGCGCTGTCGTCACCTTCTCGCAATCGTTTTAGAGCGACAGCCGATTTTTCTTCGATGGTTTGTGATTCGTCCAATACAACCGCCAATGGGTAAAACGATTTGAAGCGAGGTTTTCTACAGACATAAAAAATTATATCCAGCTTTCGTCATTCGTTGAACAAAAGAATTCAAAGTGTTTGCGAATCGATGAAAGGTTGAACGAATTGTTTCAGTGATTCGTTCATTTGTGCAAGCGCAAGGGCGACACACTTTCGAAGCAGCAAATGTTTCGACTTGTCGGAAAATCGATTCACGTCGTCGCTTTGTAGATTCCCGTTTCCGCAACCGTTTATGGCCTTACAGAGCAATGGTGATCGAAACATATTTCAAGGAGTTTGAAATGAAAAAACTTTGGTTTGGTTTCTTCGCCTCGGTTCTCACTTCCTTCCTTGCATTGAGCCCGGCCGCGATGGCTCAATCCATCTATCGCCCTCCTTCCGAGAAAGAACGCACTGCGCGGATGGAGGATTTTGCTCGTGGCACTTCGGGGGCTTCTCGCAAGGCAAAGAACGCGGAAGCTCGACGCTACTCGGGAGACATCGAGTTTCGGACATTTGATGGCACCTCCAACAACCTCAAGCATCCAAGTTGGGGGAGCGCGCATATTCAACTGTTGCGTGTCGCCGAATCGGAGTACACCGACTCGATTGCGGAGCCAGCTGGGGCGACTCGATATTCGGCTCGGGAAATCAGCAATCAAGTGGCGGCTCAGGTGGCTTCCAATCCAAACGCACGCCGGATGACGTCGATGGTTTGGCAATGGGGGCAGTTCCTGGATCATGATCTGGATCTAACCGAAGCCCACGACCCACCGGAGGAATTCTCCATCGTGGTTCCGGTCGGTGATCAGTACTTCGACCCCTATCGAACAGGCGTTCAGACCATCACGTTGTTTCGATCCGTGTACGATTCGGATACGGGCGAGAAAGTCGCCAGGGAACAGATCAACGAGATTACGGCATGGATTGATGGATCCAATGTGTACGGCTCGGACGAAGAGACTGCGAATTCCCTGAGGACTTTCTCCGGCGGATTGATGGCAACCAGCGATGGGGACCTGTTACCTTTCGACGAAAGCGGGTTTTTCGCGGCAGGCGATATCCGCGCGAACGAGCAAAACGGTTTAACTGCCATGCACACATTGTTTGTCCGAGAGCACAATCGGATCGCTCGACAGATTTTTCGGGACAACCCGAACTTGAGTGACCAGGAGATCTTCATGTTGGCGAGACGCAATGTCGTCGCGATCCTTCAGTCAATTACCTACAACGAATTCCTTCCGGCACTTCTGGGTGAGAACGCGATCACTCCTTATCGGGGATACAACTCGGCCGTCAATCCCGGAATCATGAACGAGTTTTCGACCGCCGCTTACCGGGTTGGACATACGATGCTCAACTCGGAACTTTTGAGGCTCGACGATCAAGGCAATACGATCGAGGCCGGGAACCTGGCTTTGAGAGATGCGTTTTTCAACCCGCAGGAAATCATCGATCACGGAATCGAGCCATTGTTGAAAGGTCTTGCTTTTCAACAGGCTGAAGAAATCGACAATCTGATTATCGATGACGTGCGCAACTTTTTGTTTGGTCCTCCAGGCAGTGGTGGCTTTGATTTGGCTGCCCTCAACATTCAACGTGGCCGCGACCATGGCCTGTGCGACTACAACGCGATGCGCGACGATCACGGGTTGGAAAAGGTGAAAGAGCGCATCCTTCAACACCTTGCCGTACTGAAATTG